>JAWXCN010000262.1:0-12790 GCA_034408725.1 Candidatus Hydrogenedentota bacterium | reverse complement strand
GGTTACGAAGGACATCAAGCTGTTTTGGCGCGACCCCGCGCAATGGTCTCAGTTCGTCATCTTCTTTGGCATCATGGCGGTATACATTGCGAGCCTTCGCGATCGGCCGGTCGCAATGGAATCCGCGTTCTGGCGCACCTGGATCGTGTGTCTGAACATTGGCGCCTGCACGTTGATTCTTGCCACACTCACAAGCCGGTTTATATTTCCGCTAATCAGTCTGGAAGGGCGACGTTTCTGGGTGATCGGTCTCGCACCGCTTACGTACCGGCAATTGATCTGGCAAAAATTCTGGTTGAGTGTCAGCAGTACATCCGCGTTCACGATCACGCTTGTGCTTCTCTCTTGTTACATGCTTGAGGTTGATGCGATATTCTTCGCTCTTTCACTCTATAGCATCGTGATAACGAATTTTGGTCTGTCCGGCTTATCTGTAGGACTGGGAAGCCTATACCCAAATTTTCAGGAGGACAACCCTGCGCGCATCGTTTCGGGCATGGGTGGGACGCTCAACTTTCTGCTGAGCATGGGGTACATCACACTCATCATCGCCGCGCAGACAACCATGATGGTGACCGAAGTGTTGGGCGTATATCGGTCTCCTTCGCACTTCCATGCGACGCTGGTTCTCGTTGTCGCAGGGATGGCCGTGCTTAGCGCGGTCACGACATTCCTTCCGATGCGGCTGGGTCTTCGCAACCTTGACCAGAGTGAATATTAACGACTCCGCCAACTATAGGTAGGGGGTGGCATTATTTCCTGATGATTACGTTGTTCACGTGGAATTTGGCAAAGGATTTACAGCATGCCTGGATTCTCTATTAGATACGCTCGCATCTGGACGGTCGTCGCTACATTATTGGTGCAAATGGACGCGATAGCAACGTCCGTAGAGCCAGGATCATGGCAGGAATTGATCGCCGCGTCTGATTTCGTTGGAGTCGTCGAGTGCACCGGCGCCGGGATTTATTCGTCCAGGTTTCGAGTTGTCGAAGCGTGGCGAGGCCAGCCGGGGATGGAGGAGTTCACCATCCATTGCACCGCGCGCGTCGGCGAGCGTTATGTCGGGGCGTTACAACGCGTGTTGTTCCAGAAGATAGAAATCCCCGTCCGACAACCGGGAACCGGCGATCCGACGGGGAAGACGTGGTTTCCAGAGCCGGACGCCGGCTACCGTTACCATCTCGCTTGGGGATGGGTGCGGGTGCCTGAAATTTATTCCGATTCGCTTCGGCACGCGTTCCCCGGGTTTGGAGGCAATCTGGATGATCTTCGGCAAGCCGTTGATTCCTTGCCACACACGAACCGACAGTACGCATTACCATTGGTCGGAGTAACCCCGGAGCCGCTCGCGCCCGGGGAAAGAGAAAGTCTGCAAGCTCGACTCAGAGAATCTCGCAGTGTTGCCGAGGCCGAAGCGTTTTCCGGCTGGTTGCATGCAATACAACGGTTGTCTTATACCGATTCATTGTTTGTGGCAAGGCAGCTGTCAAGAGTCAAGTCTTCAGAATTGGGGTTTCGCTGGCCTTCTGAATTGGCGGGCGCGGCGAAAGTTATGCTGTGGGGATGCCCCGTAGCGAAGCGAAACAGAGTGGCGCTGGAGCTAATGGATGCGCGCGAGCCATTAGTGTGTCTTGTTGGCGGAGCACATGCTCTCGTTGAAGAGAATCGGAAGGCGAGAAGAACGCTAGCGGAGATTGCGCGAGGCGATGGAGATGTCGCGGAGTGGGCAAACTTCATTCTCGCAAGTTATAACGACCGCGCGCGTGTCCCTCGTGCCATCACTGCCATTTCATTCGTTGGACACCGGCACGACCCGAACACCGGACCCGTGTCCTACAGCGACTGCGTAGAGACTATGCTGTCCAACAGCGCTGCGGCGAGCGGCATTTCACAACCTGGGCGGCCTGGCGACGCGATTGACCCGAGATTTCCAAAATTTGTCGAGAAGCTAAGGGCCCATCTGTCGGATTGGTGGCAGCAACACGGAAACAACATCGAGTTGTTGCCAATAGGTACGTTTCCACCGAAAAATTTGGCGTTCCCGTGACATGGCGGGGCGCGCCGAACAAACTCCTAGAACTGTATGCCACCCCGACGCACTTCTACGCAACGCTTGTCGTGGTGGTGTCCGGGATGGCAGCACTGAGCGCGACCACAACCTTTATACCAATGCGGCTTGGACTGAGAAATCTCGAGCAAAGCGAGTATTAGTGTAAGGCCCCCCTTGGCATATCCAGACAGTCTGTCTGCTGTGGTAACGGCTTTGAGCATTGAAAAGCCACATAAAGTAAATAATAAATGACAATTTAATATTGAATATCCTGATTATCTTGTAAATACCGCAAGAAAATGATAGTATTTCGACCATTGCTAAGCGGCAAGATGGCGCTCTGGCAATATAAGTAAAACGTTTCAGTTGAGTCAGTACGAAAGAGGAGGGGTTGGTATGCACCGAGCGATGCTTGTGTTCCGTACTCTACTAATCATGTTCGCGACAGCGTCCGTAGCGATTTCCTTAAGCGGTTGTCCGCGACTTGTTCCGGCTTCCGAGGTCGGAAAAGTCGCCGTGATGCTCTCAGGGAATCTGGCATCGTCAAAGGGCGGCGATACGCTAGCCGCGCTGTTTGTGACCGTCGGAAGCATTACGCTGGAGCAGGAGGACGGTTCCCTGGTTCCAGTGCTTCCTGCGCCAATTGAGGTGGACCTGCTTTCAGATGACGCCGCGGCATCGATACTCGCGGCCGCGGACATTCCCGCTGGGGTGTATGTCGGCGGCACGTTGGTACTCACCACCGCGGAAGTTGAAAATGCTGACAACCCCGGTGTTCTCGTTCCGGTGGCGTTGCCATTCGGCGGTGAGTACACGGTGGAAGCGGAATTCGAGATTCTGGCTGATGGCCATGGCGTTCTGAAGCTTGAACTCGACGATATTGAGATTCTTGTGCTTGCGGATGAATCGCTTTTGCTCGAAGCAGATTTTGAACTTGAAGCCAATATTGATGATCCCGATGACACTGACGACGGCGACCCGGACTTCGTGATTGGAGATGTTGAGACGTCGGGTTCGATTGATGACGTCGAGCTTGACGAGTCCGAATTTGAGATGGAAATCGGCGACAGCGAGATCGAAGTTGACTTCGCAGAAGCGCTGATCCTGCTGCCGCCCGATGTCGAGGGTGGTGAGCCTGTCGTAGGAACGCCCGAAGATTTGGAAGAAGACGCCTGCGTATACGTGACAGGCATTCTGATCCTTGATGATGACGACCTTGTTCTTATGGCGGACACCGTACAATTTGTCGCGTATAACTGCGATGAAGATGACGATGACTTTGACGACCACGACGACGACAACGATGGCGATCACGACGACGGGGACAATGACGACGGCGATCACGATGATGATGATGACGATGATGATGACGACGACGATGATGATGACGATGATGACGACGACGACGACGACGAAAATGATGACTAGGGTTTAGGGCTCCGCCAACCTTACCCTCGAATATCGAAACACCAGGTCGCCGACCCCGAGAATTTTCTCTCGGGGTCGTCTTTTTTATGATTTCTGGCGAATCCAAGTCGAATATTTACGGTACTTTACGCATATATAGCAGCGGGATTTGACAGAAGTCGAACGAATAAGTTAAACTGTCGTATTAAATAGGTGTTTCAATCGTTCGTATGGCACTCGAATCTCTACATTCTACTTCTGAGCGAATCCTGGATGCGGCCAGCGAACTGTTTGCCGAGCGTGGCTTTCAGGACACAAGCATCAGGGACATCAGCAGCCGCGCGAATGTGAATCTCGCGGCGGTGAATTACCATTTTCGAGACAAGGAAAGCCTGTATGAAGCAATCCTGCTTCAATCGTTCGAGCAAATTCAGAAAGCGTATCCATTTGATTTGACGGGGGACTCGCCGGAGGAACATCTGGAAGGATTTGTGCGCATCCTGTTGTTTAGGTTGTTGGGCAAAGGAAGGCCAGCCATTCACGGTAAATTGATGGCGGCCGAGATGGCCAGCCCGACGGGTGCGCTGGATCGGCTTTGTGAGGACGCGATTCGTCCCACGCATGAGACGCTGATCGGCATCCTCCGCGAACTCGTGGGCGATGCTCCGGAGCAGGACATGAACGATCTGGCGTCATGCGTGTTGGGCCAATGTCTGGTGTACAAACATGCGGGGCATGTGCTGAAACGACTTCATGGGGGGCTTCCGGAAGAAGACGATGAAATCGAGAAGCTGGCGAAGCAGATCACAGCATTCTCGTTGGCGGGCATTGCGGCGTACCGCGCATAACAGTAACCGGATTGCGGATGGACCTCATGGTTTTTGGAAATCAAATGAGCAGCGATGATCGGCTGCATGCTCGCATCGTAAGCCGCGTTTTTCTGGCTACAATCGCATTGCTAATTGCTGGGTGTGCGGTCGGGCCAGACTACACCCCGCCAGCGCCTGGGTTGCCGGGCCGATGGCATGCGCCCATGGCCGGCGGTGAACAGGACACCCCCGCGGCGTTGACGCAGTGGTGGGAAGTCTTTGGCGACGCTACTTTGAACAATCTCGTTGCAGAAGCGGCCGAAACAAACTACGACTTGCGCATTGCCGAGGCGCGCGTGCGCGAAGCGCGCGCGGCGCGGGGTATCGTCGCCGCGGACCTGTATCCACAACTGAATGCGCGGGCGTCCTATCAGCGAAGCGAATCACCGGCGCCGGATTCGATAGATAATACGTCCCTGAGTTTGAGCGGGTCCACAAATTCGCAATCGTTTTCGCGCACGGCGACCCTTCGTTCAGGCGACTTTACCGCGACAGGCACGAGCGCGTTTACACGTCTTGGTTCGCTTTTACTTGGTCAACAGGGCGGTACCCAAAGTATTGGCAGCGCGCTGCTCCCTTCCAACAGCGCCAACCTTTCGTTTTCGCCAAACAATAGCCCTTCGTTCGAGCGCACGCAGGATTTTTATCAGGCCGGGTTCGACGCGTCGTGGGAACTGGACGTTTTTGGAGGGAACCGGCGCGCGGTGGAAGCGGCCACGGCGGACATCAGCGCGGAAGAAGAAGGCCGCCGGGACGTCCTGGTATCGCTGCTCGCGGAAGTGGCCCGCAATTATCTGACGCTGCGTGAGGCACAGGCGCGGCTACGGATCGCGAACGAAAATATTGAGGCGCAACAAAATTCCGTGAACATTACGCGCGCGCGATACGACGCGGGCCTGACGAATGCCTCGGACGCCCTGCGCGCGGAAGCCCAACTGGCAACCACGCAGTCTCAGATACCCGCATTTGAAACGATTGTCTATTCGGCGATTCATCGGCTGAGCGTGTTGTTGGGCCAGAACCCTGCCAGTTTGTTCGACGAGCTTGTGCTAGGGCAACCGCTCCCCCCTACTCCACCGTCGGTTCCGGTAGGCATGCCATCTGATCTCCTTCGGCGTCGTGCCGACGTCCGGCGTGCAGAGCGGGAGCTCGCCGGCGCGACAGCGCGCATTGGCGAAGCAATGGCCGATCTGTTCCCCAAGTTTTCGCTGACGGGCAATTTCGGTTTTCAAAACAGCAACGCCGGCGATCTGGTGTTGGGCACGAGCCGGTTTTGGGGATTTGGACCGACGGTAAGCTGGCCAGTCTTTGATGCCGGACGCATCCGCGCGAACATCGACGTGCAAAATTCGCGGCAGGAGCAGGCGGTGTTCCTGTACGAGCGAACAGTAAAAGAATCGCTCGAAGACGTGGAGAACAGTCTGGTTGCATACGCAAAAGAACAGCAGCGGTTTTCCCTCCTGGGGCAGGCAGTTGGAGCGGAACGGCAGGCTGTAACGCTCGCCAATGAACGGTACATAACCGGATTAAGCGATTTCCTGAACGTGCTGGATGCTCAGCGGGCGCTATATACCGCACAGGATCAACAGGTGCAAAGCCAGACGACGGTGTTGCTCAATTTGGTGGCGCTGTACAAAGCGCTGGGTGGTGGCTGGGAATCGTTTGAAATTCCTAATGATGAAACCGCTGCCCTCGACAGGCCGGAATAGGACAATCCAATGCATGACTCTACGCGCTACTCGTTTCATTACCGGAATATCGCACTCGCCGGCATGTGCTGCGTGTTCATGTCCGCGGCGCGCGCGCAAGGCCCTGGTCAAGGACCGCCCCCTCCGCCAGAAGTATCGGTGGTGACTGTCGAAGCGCGCACCGTGCCGGTCACGTTTGATTACGTGGGCGTCACGGAAGCGTCGAAAACCGTCGAGCTCCGGTCACGGGTGCGCGGTTTTCTCGAGTCGCGTGATTTTGAGGAAGGCGCACTGATCGAGGAAGGAACCGTGTTGTTCACCATCGATCCACGATCCTTCAAGGCGGACAAGGACATTGCCGCGGCCCGGGTGCAACAGGCGGAATCACAGGTTGCACTAGCCGATCAGGAAGTAAAACGCCTCAAATCCGTTACCGTGCCCGGCGCGGTTGCGGCCAGTGAAGTTGATCGACAGATCGCGGCACAGGCAGAGGCCGCGGCGTCGGTACGGCTTGCGAAAGCGGAACTGGCAAAGGCGAACCTCGAACTTGGGTACACGACGGTGCACGCGCCGCTTTCCGGGTTGATTGGCAAGGCGCAAAAAGAAATTGGCAGCTTCGTCGATGAAGGTACGAACAGCTTGTTGGCCGTGATGCACCAGGTTTCTCCAATCTATGTAAGTTTCCGCGTCAGTGAACGCGATTATCTCGCGTGGCGGACGGATCAGCAGTCGGGCGCACTCATGCTGACAAACGGTGAACCCTACCTTGAACTTACGTTGCTTGACGGCACGACGTACGAGAACAAAGGCGCGATCAACTTCATTTCAAACGAGCTCGACATGAATACCGGCACCTACGAGTTGCGCGCGCAATTCGATAATCCCGACGTGAAACTGCGCCCCGGCCAATTCATCAAGGCGCACATCAAGGGTTGGGCGCGGCCAGGTACGCTCACTATTCCGCAGCGCGCCGTGAGTCAGTCGCCGCAAGGCGCTTTCGTTTATGTCGTTGACGAAAAGAACAAGGCCGAGATGCGCAACGTCACGCTCGGCGAATGGTCCGGGGACGACTGGATGGTTTCCGGAGGATTGTCAGCGGGCGAGCGCATCATCGTCGAAGGTTTGACAAAAGTCAGACCGGGCGGAGAAGTTGTTCCAACCCGATTGGCTGCCGCGGAACCTGCCGCGGACGGCGCGAAATAAGGTAGTACCGCATGTCGCGCTTTTTCATTGATAGACCGGTGTTCGCATGCGTCATCTCGATCGTCATCGTGCTGTGCGGCGTGGTGTCGATCTACATGCTGCCGATCGAACAATCGCCGGAGATCACGCCGCCAACCGTTGACATTTCGGCACGATATCCCGGCGCCAACGCGGAAGTCGTCGCCGATTCGCTTGCCGTTCCAATTGAGCAGGAGCTAAGTGGAATTGAGAACTTGCTCTACTACCAATCGCAGAGCTCGAATGACGGGAGCCTTTCGATCACGCTCACATTCGAAATCGGGTCCGATCTTGATATCGCCGCGGTCGAAGTTCAGAACCGGTTAAAACGTGCGGAGCCACGCCTGCCCCAGGAAGTCATACGGCAAGGCATCGCGGTGAACAAGCGATCAAACAATATCCTGGGCGTGGTTGCCTTGAATTCAACGGACCCCACATTCACGGACCTGCACCTCAGCAACTACGCGAATATCTACATGATTGACGCGATCAAGCGCGTATCTGGTGTTGGCGACGCCATGGTATTCGGATCGAAAGACTACTCGATGCGCATCTGGTTGAACCCCGACAAGATGGCCGCAAAAGGCTTGACGGTTTCAGACGTTTCCCAGGCCATCAACGAGGAGAATGGCTTGTACGCGGCGGGTCGCATTGGCGCGCCGCCCAATACCACGCCGGTAGAATTCACGATTCCAGTGATTACGCGGGGCCGGCTTGATGAACCCGAACAATTCGAGGACATTATTCTGCGCTCCGACCCGGATGGTTCTATGTTGAAACTCCGGGACGTGGGCCGTGTCGAACTTGGCGCATTTAGTTACGATTCCTTTGGACGGCTCAATGGAAAGCAAACTACGTTCGTCCTCATTTTTCTGCAACCCGGCGCCAACACACTCGCCACAATGGATGGATTGGAAGAGGCGCTCGGAACGCTCAAACTCAGCTTTCCGGAAGGCGTGAGTTACGACATTCCCTTCAACACGACCCAGTTTGTGCGGGTCTCCATTGAAGAGGTTGTGAAGACCTTCGTTGAGGCCATCATTCTTGTGGTGTTGGTGGTGTTTATGTTTCTGGGAAGTTGGCGGGCGACCTTGATTCCTTTGCTGGCGATTCCGGTGGCAATCATTGGGACGTTCACCGGAATGCTCGTTTTTGGATTCTCGATCAACACCTTGACCTTGTTCGGTCTTGTACTTGCCATTGGCATCGTGGTGGACGACGCGATCGTCGTCGTCGAAAACGTCGAGCGAATCATGCACGAGGAAAAGCTGGGCGTACGGGACGCCACTATCAAGGCGATGGAACAGGTTTCTGGCCCTGTTATCACGATTGTGCTGGTGCTGAGCGCGGTGTATTTACCGGTCGCGTTTTTGGGCGGCCTTACAGGTGTCATGTACCGGCAGTTTGGCGTGACCATTGCCCTGTCGGTGGCTATCTCCGGACTGGTGGCGTTGACGCTGACACCGGCGATGTGCCGCATATTACTGAAACCCTCGCACGAGAAGATTTTTATTTTCCGGTGGTTTGACAACCTGTTTACCCGCGCGACGCGCGCGTATACCGGCGCCGTGCGGCAAATTATCCGGTTCTCCGTGGTGTCACTCCTTGTCTTCGCCGCGCTGCTGTGGGCGACTTACGGGTTGTTTCAAAAGGTCCCGAGCGCATTCATTCCTTCCGAAGACCAGGGATATTTCATGGTCGCGACGCAGTTGCCCCAGGGCGCTTCGCTCGAGCGCACCAGCGCCGTGATGAAAGACATCGAAGACTATCTGATGAAGCAGCCGGAGGTGAAGCGTGTAGTCACGCTAGGGGGGCAGGACTTTCTGGCGGGCCGTTCGGCCAGCACAAGCGCGGGGGCTATGTTCGTGAACCTGACGGACTGGTCCGAGCGCACCGGACCGGACAGCGACGCCAACGCGATGGTTGACCGCGTTTTTGGCGCATTTGCCAATCTAAAAGAAGCAACGGTACTTGCGTTTAATCCGCCCGCGATTCGAGGTCTCGGCGTTCGCGCCGGATTTGAAGTGCAGCTCGAAGGCCGTGGAGTAACCGACATTCGAGAGCTTGCCGAAACTTCGGATGCGTTCATTCAGAAAATGAGTGAAGACCCGATGTTCACTGGCGTATCGAGCGTGCTCACAATGACGCAGCCGCAGCTATTCGTTGACGTCGACCGCACGCGGGCCAAGGCCTTGGGCGTACCCTTGAACACCATTTTCGACAGCTTGCAAGCGTATCTTGGCTCCTTGTATGTGAATGATTTCAACAAATATGGCCGTATCTACCGGGTGCAGCTTCAGGCAGAACCGCAGTTTCGCGCAACCCCCGACGACATCCGTAAAATTTTTGTGCGAAATGATACTGGGGACATGGTCGAGTTGTCCGGTGTGCTCAGTATGCATTTTCAATCCGGCCCGAACGTCGTCAGCCGTTTCAACAGTTACCCCGCAGTTCAAATCACGGGAGCGCCGTCTCCAGGGTTCAGCACGGGCCAGAACATAGAACGGATCAATGAACTTGCCCTGGCCACATTGCCGGCGGGCTATGGTGTTGGCTTGAGTGGCGTGTCGTATCAGGAGGAAAGCGCGGGGAGCCAGGCGCCGTTTATTATCATGTTTGGTCTGACGATCGTATTTCTTGTGCTGGCGGCTCAGTACGAAAAATGGTCATTGCCTTTCGCGGTGTTGATGGCGGTGCCGTTTGGTTCGCTCGGCGCGGTACTTGCCGTGTACCTTCGCGGGATCGACCGCGACATCTACTTCCAGATTGGCCTGTTGACCCTGGTCGGGCTTTCGGCCAAGAACGCGATTCTAATTGTCGAGTTTTGCACGGTGTTGCGCGAACAGGGCATGGGCATTGTCGATGCCGCGCTCGAAGCGGCAAGACTACGTCTGCGCCCAATTATCATGACATCACTCGCATTCATCCTTGGCGTGATGCCGCTCGTCTTTGGGCAGGGCGCGGGAGCGGGTGGACGACATTCGATCGGAACCGGAGTCGCGGGCGGAATGTTTGCGGCAACCTTTCTGGCCGTTTTGTTCGTACCGCTGTTCTTCGTGCTCATTCAGCGGTTGACCGAGAGGGTGCGCAAGAAGAAACCCGAAATAGAGGGAGCGCCGGTTCCCGTGGCGGCGCCGAAGTAATTACGCGGGAGTATTACCGATGATCGAAATCAACATCGATAGTTCGGAGCACTGCCAGTTCATCAATATTGACCACGCAGTGCAGAAGGCAGTCGAGGAATCCGGCGTGGTCGATGGCATTTGCGTCGTCTTTGTCCCGCACACCACGGCGGGCATCACCATTAATGAGAATGCTGACCCGGATGTGGTTCGCGACATGAAACTCATCCTCGATCGCGCAGTCCCCTGGAAAGGCGGTTACGCGCACGCCGAAGGCAATTCCGCGGCGCATGTCAAGGCGAGCATGATGGGCTTCAGCGTTCAGGTCATCGTCAAAAATGGGCGGCTTCAGTTTGGCACGTGGCAATCTATTTACTTTTGCGAGTTCGACGGCCCACGCGCGCGCAAGGCCTGGGTGCAAGTAATTCCTGCGTAGTCCCTTCGTCTGGCGTTCATCTCCGCCCAAGCGTATACTTCTTCCGAAACCAGCAATGTGTTCAACCACGGAGTGACTGAATCGTGTTACCCAAAGGACTGGGAAATCTCGGAAACATGGCAGGCATGTTGAAACAGGCCATGGAAATGAAAAGCAAAATGGAAGCGATGAAAGAATCGCTTGCGGCCGTGACCGTTGAAGCTTCGGCGGGCGGGGGAATGGTGAAGGCCGTCGTCAATGGCAAATGTAAGATTGTCTCCTTGACCATTGATCCCGAGATCGTAAATCGCGACGAGACTGAAATGCTCGAGACGATGGTGCAGGCGGCGGTCAACGATGGCGTTGATCGCGTTCAGGAGCTTATTCGCGAGCGGATGACGGAACTGACCGGTGGAATCGACATTCCCGGCCTAACGTCGTAGTCCGCGCCACAGCCACTTCCGTGCGCATCGTATTTTTTGGAACCCCCGAACTCGCAATACCTTCATTGGCGGCGATTGCGCAGGAGCACGAAGTCGCCGCAGTCGTATGTCAACCAGATCGGCCGAGCGGACGTGGCAGGGCGTTGTTGCCGCCCCCTACGAAAGTATGGGCGGACGCGCATGGAATTTCCGTGGTGCAGCCGGTGCGTTTGAACGATGGTGAGTTCGCGTCGTGGCTCGGCGATCAGCGCCCGGATATTTGCGCGCTTACGGCATATGGCAGGATTCTCAAGCAGCCCATTCTGGAAGCTGCGCCCCACGGCATACTCAACATGCACCCGAGTATGCTGCCGCGTTACCGTGGCCCGTCACCCATTCAGTCCGCGCTCATCCGCGGAGAAACCGAGACAGGAGTGACTATCATGCGCCTGTCGGTGGAAATGGATGCCGGCGACATCGTCCTTCAGGAACGCGTCCCAATTTTACCCGAGGATGATGGCATCACATTGACCTCGCGGCTCGCGGAACTTGGTGGAAGAAAATTGTGTGACGCCATTGACCAGATCGCATTGAGTTCGGCGGTATTTTCGCCGCAAAACCACGCCAACGCCTCCTATTGCGGTTTGATCAAGAAGCGCGATGGCCAGATTGATTGGTCAAAGGCATCGCTCGACATTCACAACCTCGTTCGTGGAGCACAACCCTGGCCAGCCGCCCATTGCCTGTTCAGCGGCGACGTCGTGAAGGTTCTCAAAACGGAACTTCTCCCCCACTCCAGCACCGTACACTTGTCGCCCGGCGAGGTTTTGGAGGTCGAGGCAGATCGGGTTGTCGTCGCTACCGGAGAAGGAACGATTGGCGTGCTCAAAATTCAAGCCCCCGGCAAACGCGCTATGGCAACGGCCGATTACCTTCGGGGCCACGCGATTCTGCCGGGTCAACGTTTCGAGAACCTGCCGTGAGCATTGACGTCGTCCGCGACGCGACGATAGACGTGTTGCTGCGGGTCACCGAGCGCGGCGCATTTTTGAGTGACTCGATCGACAAGACACTTCGCAGGAAAGACCTGAGCGATCGGGGCGCGCGTTTCCTGACGCAGCTCGCTTACGGCACGGTACGCCACCAGCGGCTGAGCGATCACGTGCTCCAACGTTTTCTAAAACAACCGCTGGACGCCCTTCCCCGCCCCATCCACGCGATCCTGCGAATGGGCGTGTTTCAGGCGATGTTCTGCAGGCAAGTCACATTTCCAGCGATGGTGCATACAAGCGTTGACCTCGCCAAGAAGCGGGGCCACCCCGGCACGGCCAAGCTAGTCAATGCGGTGCTCAAACGTGTGCCCCAGCGCATCGAGGACGTTCCGCTGCCGAGCGAGGAAAAATTGGTGCGCTATCTGGGCGTGCGCTATTCGTTGCCGGATTGGCTGGTGCAGGATTGGCTGGATACTTTCGGTGACGACGTTACGCGCGCGATGTGCAGCGCCTCTGCCGAGCAGGCGCCGGTCACCATTCGCGCAAATACGTTGAAGGGTTCGGTCGATCAGCTTTGCGCGCGTTTGGCGCAGGTGGATGT
>JAWXCN010000261.1:0-4527 GCA_034408725.1 Candidatus Hydrogenedentota bacterium | reverse complement strand
GCGCGCCGAAACTCCCCTGTTCGGCGATGAACGTCAGCAAGGTGAATGGGGCGCCGGCGAATCCGAGCACGGGAAGCTCGTCCGCAAGCGATTCGCGCACCATGCGAAAGGTTTCAGGTATGAACGGTAGCTCGGACGCGACGTCGTAGGTATGCAGTGCGTCGAGTTCAATTACGTCTCGAAACCCTTGCGCCAGCATGGGTCCCGGCGCAAATACAAACTCCGCGCCCATTGGCGCGAGCGGAGTAAGAATATCTTGAAAATAAATAATGGCATCCACCCCAATGCGCCGGGGAAGGAGTGAAATGCGGGCGGCCAGCGCGGGATGCCGGAACAGATCGTGGAGCGCCATGCCGGACTCGGCTTTGATGCGGTTGTATTCCGGATCGGTGCGGCCCGCCTGGCGCATAAGCCAGATAGGGGTGCGCTCGGTTTGTTCGCCACGCGCCGCTCGGAGAAAGAGGTCGTTTTTCATGGAAGGGTAGTGTGCATTGTATGGACGCCCGCGGAGTGGCGTGCGCGCGCCGTTAATCGCTCGCGCGCCGGGTAACAATAGCGGTTATCGCGCCGATTACCATCACGCCGACCCAGAGGCGGATATCCGCCAATGCGCCTGACATCGGATAAAACTCCAGATAGTTGGCGAGGAATCCCACTATGCCGATCGCGCAAACGATTAGTCCATTCAGGGTCATTCCTCTGCCCTCCTCCGGCTGGCGCCAGTATATTGCGCGCGCGGCAATGCTTCAATGGAAACACCTTGTGGCCGCGAGGTAGCATGTTAGGCTGACACGCATGGAGAGCCGCATTAGTGTATAGCATTCGTTTCGTCTTGTTCGCCGCGTTCGTGGGCCTGCGCGCCTTTGCCCTCGCCGCAACCGGGGATCAGGCCGCCGTAAACGTCCGTTTCGAGCCCGATGACCCCCGCAAACTCGTCGTCAAAGGCGCCACGTACAGTTTGCGCATAGACGGCGCCAACGGCTGGATTGATAGGTTTACCGTAGGGGATGAGGACCTGATCGGCGACCATCCACTTTGCCCGATCATCGACAGCGGCAAAGTGAATGGACCCGGCCAGTTCGAGATTGTCCACGTGGGGACGCAAGCCGCCGAAATCCGGTTGACCAAGTTGTGGTGGACAGACCTCGACGCCGATATCGCTATCGTGCTGTATTGCTATCCCACCCGCGTGTTTGCAAACGCGACCGTCGACGTTCGCGGGGAACCGCGCAATCTCGCGCTCGGCTGGTACGGCAGCGCGAAGTATTCCGCGCCGCTTATCATGCAGGCGGAGGAACTCGAGAAACAGACGTCGTTTAACGGAGCGAACCCTGCGTGCGCGCTGATTGTCCCTCCTCCGTACATTCGATACAGCGACAAGCAGGGCGACTGGACCCCGTTCGCGGCGTCGCAACCGGAGATAAAATCGCGCACGGTCTACCGGCCACCGCAACAGGTCAGCACGGGGTATGGTTATACGAAGGAAATGCAGGGGACCCGGCTTGCCGTGGTGATACTGTTGGCCAATCGATCGCATGAAGAATTGAAGGACGCTATCAGGGCCGAGGCAGCGCTACCATTCGTGCAGGTCAATGTAGAAGGGGGCGAATCGCGCGGGTACGAGGGGCGCACGGGTTGCTTTGCGATTGAGCGGGACAGCGCGTTTTCCGGAGCCACACGCATTACGGCGCGCCTTGACCCAGCGCACTTGGCGCCGGCAGGTCCCGCCAATCTCTATTTTCGTGTGCGTGGATCGAATGCCACGTTCGCGTTACATGACGCGGAAGGGTTTCCCATGCCGGCGCAACTTCAATTCAACTCGATTTTGAAATCCGAACGCGACGGCGTCTACCGCAGCATCCCGGTCAAGGAGACTTGGTTTAATGGCCCCGTCTCGTCGTCGAAGGCTTTCAACGGCACATTGCACGTGGAAGCAGGCGCGAGTGTGCGCCTCGTTTCGGACGGTGCAACGTTCGCTACACAACTCGGTGGGTCGGATGCGTTCACCTTCCTTATGCATCCGCGCATGCACGCGGAACCCTCGGGATTTGTTGTCGCCGAGGAGGAAAGTGCGCCGTATATTTCCCTCGTGAAGTACAAGGCGAACGGAAACTGGATCGCGCAACGGTTGGAGCGCACCAGTATCTATCTGACCTCTCCCAAATTGGCCAATTTCGGCGCCGCATACATTTCCAACGATGGCAAAATACGTTCCAATGTAGAAATTTTTCAGCCCGCGGAGCACGACCAGACACGCTGCTACATTAAGTTCACGATGGAAGCAATGGAAGCCGTCACGCTGGATAGCCCGGATGCGCTCCGTCTGTTTGAAGCCACTTGCCCACCCGGCGACGATGTATGGAAGCACGTGACTTACCTCGACGATTTGGAATCGGTGCAAACCGTTGGCATCGGCGAAACGGGATGGCCGGACGGCGGCATCGTGCTGGCAGAAGTTGCGCCGTTTGTTGCCGCGCATTCAGGTTCTCCGGCCACAAGCAATATTGGTTGGATGATTAACCGCGTCGAGGGCTCATTCTCCGGCAAACCCTTGCGCCAACTTGCACTGCGATGCACGGTTGAAAACGGCGCGCCGCATGTGTTTTTTACTGTGCCAGGATTGACCCGTTTGGAAAAGGGCGACCGGCTCGAGGCACATCTATTTGTCATGCCCTATGGTTACAAAGATGCCGGCACGGCGGCGTTTGCCGGAAAAGTGATGATGGAACAGCGTGAGATGTTCGGCGCGGGTCTAGCCCGGGTTGACGTCCAACATGGAACAACTGCGCCAGGATACCCGAGGCGCGTTCGGCTGGATGCAAACGGAGCGGCAGAGTTTGACATGATTGGCGGTAATTCGGACACGCCGATCATTATTGATGGATTTCCATCGTATAAAGCCGCGCTGTTGTGGAAGCGAGATGGCGCGGTCTGGCGATTGCTGAACCCCGGATTCGATTCCGCCGGCCAGGGTTCGCACCAGGTCTTTCGCGCAAGCGATAGAACCTATAGTGCGATTTTTTTTGTTACGCAATCACCCGGCGAGACGGGCCACTTTGCCGCAACGCACGCGACAGGGATCACCCGGATCACACAAAACGGCGATGAGAGGACCTTTTTGGGAAACGGCGCGGTTATTCTTGCGCCCACGCCGCTTACGCCCGACGCCGTGCAACTGGACGGCGTGCCATTCTTTCGCTCTCGCGTGACAGGCGTTATCCGGGTACACTGACCGTATGTCCGCCAACAGTCCACAAGGTCCGAATGACCGTATTCGCGAATTGGAGGCGCGCGTCGATTCACTGACCCGCGAGTTGGAATCTGTACACGCGCAACGCCGCAGCACGGGCGCGCGCGGACGCCGCATCAGCGATCCCCTGCCCAAACCGCCGCCACCCACGGGCCGTTTGTGGACTGTCCGCGCGATCATGTTCTTGTTGGTGACGGCAATCGGCGCCGCGGCGGCGTTCACTTACTCTGGATACGAATTCAGTATTTCCACCATCGCACGCGACGGCGCGGCCGTGCGAATTGATTGGGTGTTGTTTGCATGCTCGGTGGTGGCGTTGATCGCGGTTATCGCGCATCGGCGGCGTCCGCTTGGGTTCATTCTTTTCGCGCTTTTCTCGGGCTATATCATTTTCGCCCTATACCTTGCCTATCCCGCCGCAACCGTGTCGATTGGACAGCGGTGGTACGCTTGGCTTGCTTACTGCTTTCTGACAGTGTGGCACATGCTCATCGCCGCCTTGTGCGTCATGGAGTCACGGCGCATTGGCCGTGGCCGCACCCGTTCGGCGACGCTTGCAACCCTGAATAGCGCTGCATATTACCCGCTGGTCTGGTATGGTCTTCACGCCTACGGTTCGACGAATGAAGCGCTCATATACACCGCGTTGGCGCTTATCGCGGTGTTGTTGGCCGTGTACGCCGAAAGCAGCGGCGCGCACCGCAACTATCTGTTCCATGTCTTTCTGGCGTCAGCCCTGTTGCTCCTCAACGTCGTCCTATACCAGGCGCTTGACGGTGCGTGGCTGATCGCCGCGCTCTCGCTCGAATGCCTTGGGCTCGCCGCGCTGTATCACGCCACCGGCATCATCGCGCTGAAAGCGGTGAACCTGATAGTGCTCCTGGCTACTTTCGTCGTCACGATGCAGGCCATGAAGTTCACGGGGCCGATGTATATTGGTTCGCAAACCATCCATTCAAACTGGGCGCAGGGGTTGTTCACCTCGGCAATCATGCTCGCGACGTCGTGGTATTACGCGCGCCATATCCGCAGCGTCAAACCGTCGCACCGCAAACTCAGCGGACACTGGTTTCTCGCCGACACGGCGTTTGACGTGCCATCCTCGACGGTCTCGTTGCTTCACGCAGCGGGCGCATCACTGTTGCTTACGCTGTTGGCGATTTCGGATCTCGGCGATCTTCCGTCGTTGCCGTTCATCCTGGGCGTGTTTAGCGCGGGCATCGCGGCGCTTGGCTTCGTATTGCGCGCGCCCCAGATTGAAACGGGCGCGGTAATGC
>JAWXCN010000260.1:0-11064 GCA_034408725.1 Candidatus Hydrogenedentota bacterium | reverse complement strand
GTCCATGAAATGGACGGAATCGCCGCCGACGCAGGCGGAGAAGCAGGCCGAGAACCTGCGCAAAATGCTCGTCGCAACGGCCAAAGACGTGCGCGTCATCCTGATCAAACTCGCGGACCGCCTGCACAACATGCGTACCATCGCGTTTCTGAAAGATAAAAAACGCGTCGAGCGCATTTGCCGCGAGACCCTCGATATTTACGCGCCGCTTGCCCACCGGCTCGGTATCGCCGCGTGGAAATGGGAGCTCGAGGACCACGCGTTTCACCACTTGAATCCCACCGAATACAAAAGCATTGCCACGCATGTCGCCATGAAACGCCACGAGCGCGAAGCCTGGCTTAACGAAACCATTTCGTATCTTGAGGAACGCCTCGCGGAAGCGGAAATCAGCGCGCGCGTGTTGGGCCGCCCGAAACATCTCTACAGCATCTACCGCAAGATGATTCAGCAGAACAAAGGTTTCGGCGAGGTCATGGACATACTTGCCGTGCGCATCGTCGCGCAGACGGTCTCGGGCTGTTACAACGCGCTGGGTGTCGTCCATCACCTGTGGCCGCCGGTTCCCGGCAGGTTCAAAGACTATATCGCCATGCCCAAGGCGAACATGTATCAATCGATGCACACGATAGTCATGCGCGAAAATGGCATGCCGCTCGAGATTCAGATTCGCACCGAAGACATGGACCGGATTGCGCGCGAAGGCATCGCCGCGCATTGGGTCTACAAGGAAGGCGCTACCGATCCCAAGCTGGACGACAAGCTCAAGTGGTTGCGCCAAATGTATGAATGGTTGCAGGATACGCACGGCCCGGATGAATTACTCGATACGATTCGCCGCGACGTGGGCCGGCCAGACATATATGTGTTCACGCCAAAAGGCGAAGTGAAAGAACTGCCCGAAGGCGCGACGCCGCTGGACTTCGCATACTACGTCCACTCGGATATTGGCCACCACTGCATCGGCTCGCGCGTAAACGGAAAACTGGTCCCCCTTCGATACAACCTGCAAACCGGCGATGTCGTCGAGATTCTCACGTCCCGCACGCAAACGCCGCATCTCGATTGGCTCGACGTGGTCGTAACGGGAAAAGCGCGCACGCGTATTCGCCAAAGACTGCGCGAACTGGGCGATCTCGAACCACTCGAGGGACAGTTGCGCCGGGATCAGGTGCGACTTCTTCCCGAATCGAAACCAAAGATCAAACATGTCGACGAAGCCACTCGGGACAAGATGATCCGCGTCGACGGCAACAAGAACATCCAGGTGCAGTTCGCCAAATGCTGCGTGCCCATGCCGGGCCACGCCGTGATCGGGTACGCCACCAAAATACCGGGCATCACGATCCATCGCGCGGATTGCCCGAATTTCGCGAAGACCAAACGCGACCCCGCGCGCATTATTGAAGCGTCATGGGATGGCGAGGACCATATCGAAATCGGGATGCGCGTGACGACCGGCCAACGCCCGAACATGCTCGCGGACATCACAAACGCAATACGGCCCATGAATATCAGCATCACGCGCGCGCAGTTTCATCCCGGCGAAAATGGCAAAAGCCTCTTTGAATTCATTTTCGAAGCGCCGGATCGCGACAGCGTCGCCCGCGTTGCAACAACCTTGCGCCAGGTCCCGGGCGTGGCCGAGGTGCAAAGCGTGCCCGCCTCGGTATTCGTTCTGGCGAAGACGTCATGACCGAGGAACGGCTTGTCGCGGGCGGTCCGGTTCCGTTTCAACTTTCCAGTGAGTACAAGCCGGAAGGGGATCAGCCGCGCGCCATCGAAGAGTTGGTGCGCGGTCTTGGAGAAGGGTTGCGTCATCAGGTGCTGCTCGGTGTAACCGGATCGGGCAAGACTTTCACGATAGCCAATGTCGTCGCCACGGTGAATCGCCCCGCGCTCGTCATCGCGCCGAACAAGGTGCTCGCTGCTCAGTTGTACAGCGAGTTCAAGCAATTGTTTCCCGGCAACGCGGTCGAATATTTCGTCAGCTACTACGATTACTACACGCCGGAGGCTTATGTCCCGTCGACCGACACCTATATCGAAAAGGAATCATCGGTAAACGACGAGATCGACAAGATGCGCCATGCCGCGACGCGCGCCCTGATGACCCGCCGCGATGTCATCATCGTCGCCAGCGTTTCGTGCATCTACGGCATTGGCTCGCCTGAAACTTATGGCGCGTTGCGCGTCGAAATCGAACCCGGCGCAACATTGTCGCGCGAGAAACTCATCGCGGGCCTCATTGCAATGCAATACGCGCGAAACGACGTCGATTTCTATCGCGGCACGTTTCGCGTCCGGGGCGACGTCGTGGACGTGTTTCCCGCCTACGAAGCCGAATTGGCGATTCGCGTCGAATACTTTGGCGACGAAATAGAATCGCTGTTCGAGATAGACCCTCTGCGCGGCGTCGTTAAACGCAAGCTGCGGCGGACCGCGATCTATCCCGGCTCGCACTACGCGACATCGGCAGACACCATGCAGCGCGCCATTAAAGGTATCGAGCACGAATTGCAGGAACGCCTAAAGGAATTGAACGGCGAGAACAAACTGCTGGAGGCACAACGGCTTTCCCAACGAACGCGGTTCGATATCGAAATGCTGGGCGAAATTGGCTTTTGCAGCGGCATCGAGAACTATTCACGCCATCTGGATGGGCGGATGCCAGGCGATCCGCCGTACACGCTCATGAATTATTTCCCGGACGACTACATCCTCGTCATCGACGAAAGCCACATTACGGTGCCGCAAATCGGGGCCATGTACAAAGGTGATCGCAGCCGCAAAGACAAACTTGTCGAGTACGGCTTCCGCCTGCCGTGCGCTCGCGATAATCGTCCGCTCCAGTTCACGGAATTTGGTACGCTCGCCGGCCAATGCATCTACGTCAGTGCAACGCCCGCGGAATATGAATTGAAAACGAGTGAGGGACTTTTCACCGAGCAGGTGGTGCGGCCAACGGGCCTCATCGATCCCGAAGTCGAGGTGCGGCCCGCGTCCAATCAGGTGGATGATCTTCTGGACGAACTCCGCCAGGTTGCGAAGCGCGGCGAACGCGCCCTCGTCACCACGCTCACGAAACGCATGGCCGAAGACCTTACGGACTATCTGCGCGATCTGAACGTTCGCGTGAAATACATGCATTCGGACGTGGAAACGCTCGAACGCATTGAACTCGTGCGCGGTCTGCGCAGCGGCGAATTCGACGTGCTCGTCGGCATTAACCTCCTGCGCGAAGGCCTCGACCTGCCCGAGGTAACGCTTGTCGCCATTCTCGACGCAGATAAGGAAGGCTACCTCCGATCCGCCACGAGTCTCATCCAAACCTGCGGACGCGCCGCGCGTAACGTGAAGGGCCGCGTTATCATGTACGCCGACAGCGTTACCGGGTCGATGCGGCGCGCGTTGGACGAAATGGCCCGCCGCCGCGAGAAGCAATTGGAATACAATGCGCAACACGGCATTACCCCGCGCACGGTTCAGAAGTCGCTTGCCAGCATTATGAGCAGCATCCATGAACGGGACTACATTACCGTCGCGAAAGCCGCGGAGGACGAGGACCTTTACCTGCCGTCGCATAATCTCAAACGCACTATTCAGGACTTGAAACGTAAAATGAAAGACGCAGCGGGAAAGATGGAATTCGAAAAAGCCGCCGAATACCGCGATCGTGTGTTGGCACTCGAACGCCGGCAGATTGAAGAGGGACTGTGAATCTATTTTGGATTTTGGATTTTGGATTTTGGATCGGGGAGCGCAAGACCGTTTCGCGAGAAGCAACGCGGAGGTCAATGCGAAGTTCCGCTTCAGCGCCGTATTCATCGGAAGTTTCGGACGACAGATTGAAGTATTTCCCTCTTCAATCCAAAATCCAGCTGTTGTTCGCGGTGCTGATGTTTGCGCTTTTGCCAGTATTTGCGCAGGAAACCGCGCCGGACGCCAAAGAAGAGCCCCCGAAGAAAGAGGACACTACCAAGGAAGAATCCGAAGCCTCCGCGATGGCGTTGGCGCCCCTGGCCGACCGGTTGCAAACCTTGGACATTCGCGAACGCATTGCGCAACTCATGCTGGTCACGCTGCAGGGCGCGCCAGGGCCAAACTCGAGCGACATCGAATTCATGACACGCTACACCCCTGGGGGGGTCGTCATACCGGAAGTGTTGCGGCCATTGACCGCCGCGGACTACATTACGAAATTGCGCCAACTGCCGCTTGAGGCGGCTACGGGCATCCCGATGCTGATCGGCACCAATTTCTACGGGCTTGCACGGCCAACGCCCAATGACTTTCCCCGCACCTTCGTTCCGATGCCGACGCTCCTGGCCGTGGCCGCCGCGAATGATCCCGAAGTGACGCAACGCCTGAGCGAACTGGTTGCCGGCCATCTCAAGGCGATGGGATTCAATTTCCACCTCGGGCCCGCATTCGATTTGGCACCGACACTTCCCGGCGTGAAGGGCTCGCTCGATTGTCTGGGAAGCGACCCGCGCTTTGTTGCTGAAAGCGGGTGTACTATTCTGCGCACGCTCGAGGAAAATTCGATCCTCGCCGCGCCAACGGGATTCCCAGGGGGTGGCCTCAACCGGAAAGGCGAGGGTCCGGGCGTCCTCCTCACACCCCGCACGATGCTTGAGACGATGGACCTGCTTCCGTTCATTAAAGCTATCGAGCAAGGCGCATCCATCATACATGTCGGAAACATTCTGGCGCCGACAATTGAACCCGCCAGTATCCCCGCCAGCATGTCGGCCAAAATCATGAAAGACCTTCTCCGCGATCAGCTCGGTTTCAAAGGCATCATCATCGCGGGGCCAATGGACGCGCCGGAAATCGCTATGAAATTTGATCCAAGCGACGCCGCCGAAATGGCCATCGGCGCCGGAGCGGACATGGTTTACTGGAACCAGGCTGGCCGGCGCGTCATGAAAACCGTTGACCAGATTGCAGCGGCGATCGCTGAAGGCCGCATACAGCAGGAAACCGTCGATGCCGCGCTTCACCGCGTGCTGACCTTGAAGGATGAGAAAAAACTTCGCGGCCGGCCCATGCCAGTGCCGAAGGAAGCTGAGGCCCTTACGAAGAACCGGATGTACCCGAAGGAATCGTATGAACTCGAACGCCGCTCCATCACGCTGGTGCAGAACCGCAACAATATCCTGCCGCTGAACAAGGCTAAATCCGTTCCGGTGGGCGTGACCGGAGTCGTCGGCGTCGAGTCGCTAAAGGACGCGCTCGAGGAATACATCAAGCCAGTTTCCAGCCAGGAAATTCTTACTGCCAAGCATGGCGGCGAAATCTACGATTTTGAGCTGGATCGGATCACGAAACACGTTATGGGAATCAAAACGATGGTGGTTGTCGTCACACCGCACCTTCGCATCAACAATCAGTTGAAATTGATCTCGACGTTGCAGGGCCGGGGCATTGCCGTGGTCGTCGTGTTGGTAGGGTATCCCGATTCCTTGCCAAAACTTGATGGCGCCGAAGCAATTGTGTTGGCATATACGCGGCCCGACCAAACGAACATCAGCATGCGGGCCGTCGCGGACGTCCTCGTGGGTCAAGCCCCGATTGGCGTGATGCCCGCCGTTCGCGAAATGAAAATGCTCGTCGGCGTTCCTACAACATACAACGTCCTCGACGTTGTGCGCGCGCCGGCGGGAATGCTCCCGGTCACGATTGAACCGCCGTATGTCGCCGGACTGTCGGTTCCGTATGATCCCACGTTTTCACTGAAAAAAAATCTGTGGGATTTTGGCGACGGAAAAACGTCCAAGGACATTCGCGTTGAACGCGCGTATGCAACGCCGGGGCGTTACCCGATTACGCTCACCATCAGTGATAAGAAGGACCATGTCACAACCAGGACCTTTTACGCCGTAGTCGAGTAAGGGAGGGCGCGCGTCCTCCCGCGCTTCGCAAGTAAGTACGGCTATGATTCACTCAAGCGCGCGGGGACGCGCGCCCTCCCGTTTGGAATGTGATATGTCTCGCGCCGCGTCAACCCGTCGCGCGCGTTCCGGTGAAGAAGACCGCGCCGTTCGTCACTTCTTCGCCTTCGAACGTGTCGCCGGAGAAAATCAGCTCGAAGGTCTGCGGTTTCTCTCCAAGATCGGGAAGCACGATGACGAGGCGAACGCGCCCCATTTTATCGCCGACTTTTTTGAAATCAACTTCTTGAGAGTCGAATGAACCGCTTTCCGTGGTGATCGTGCCCTTTACGCGTTCACCGTCCGGGGCCAACGCGAGCTTGACCTTGCTCTCAGACCCGTTCACGTTAGCGACCACATCCCAGTTGCCCAGCACCGGCGCGGGATCGTCATAGGGCGCGAGCACGAGTTTCGTGGTGTCGATGATGCCGCCGCGAATCGCGACCTCGCCCAGCGGACCGGTCAATGCCCCTTCACACTTACCTTCCGCGAATGTAATCTGGCCGCGCACCGGCTCGTCGCTGACGAACGGTATTACGGAACTAAATGTCAGGCTTTCTCCATCGAACCGCACGCGCCGCATATCCATCTCGGTGCCCGGCGTCAGGAACATAACACGTACGTCATTGTCATCGTCGTCCAGGTAGACGCGCATGGTGCCTTCGACGTCTTTTCCTTCCCGCGTAGTGATGATGTCCCATTCACCCAGCGTCGCCTTCAATTTCTCCGCCGCTTCTTTTTCTGACGCCTCGGTCCACTTCTTGCCACGCACCTTGGCTTCACCCAGCGGTGTCTTCAACCCGCCGTCAAAAGTTTCGCCAGTAACCGTCACGGTAATGCGCAATGGCTCGTTACCCGCGCGCGGCATGATGATGCCCCAGCCGAGTTGACCGTTCTCATACGTCACGTCCAAGAGTTCGCGCGCGCCGCGCCGGCCCGCCGCCGAACCCACCAGCGCGCCGTCCTTCATTTCAAAGGTCACTTCTGACTCGTTATCCTGGCCGTTGAACGTGGTTACCATTTTCCAGGTGCCGACGACGTCTTCCGGGCCTGCGGCATGCGCAACCGGCGCGGCGAGGTATATCGCCATGAAAATATAGACAAACGCACCGGAAATCCTGTAGTAGGACGCATTCAAACCATTGTGCATCGTAAAACACCTCTTGTAACGGCCTGTGGGTTAGTCCCTCTAATCTACTGCACCGGCGGCAAGGCATCAAGAAAATTCTGACCAACCGTTAGATAGTTTTTTGTTGCCACCAACCGTCGCCCACTGTACACTAGCTTCTATCAATCTGGGCCGTTTGGCCCCTACTACTCATGGAGGTCCTCTCATGCCAGCGTTGCGCTTATTTGCCTGCGCCAGTGTCGCGTGCGTTGCCGCGTTCGCCCAGGCGCCTGGCCAAGCCACCCCCGCCTTAGCCACCGGCAACCCCACATATGCAAAAGAAGTTTCCCGCCTGATGCAGGAACATTGCGCCGGTTGCCACCACGCCGGCGGCATCGGGCCGTTCTCGCTCTTGAGCTACCGGCAGACCAAAGGCTGGGGCGAAATGATCAAGGAAGTCGTCACCAACCGCACGATGCCCCCCTGGCACGCGGATCCCGCCGTCGGCAAATTCAAGAACGACCGGCGCCTTACGGACGAAGAAATCGCGACCATCGTGAATTGGATCGATTCGGGCCATCCCCTGGGCAATGAAGCGGACATGCCAGCACCACTCAAATTCAGCCAGGAGTGGGCGATCGAAAGCCCGGACGCGATCTTTGAAATACCAAAGGAAGTGACGATCAATCCCTCCGGTGTCGTTCCGTACATGGAATTCGAAGTTCCCACGAATTTCACCGAGGATATGTGGCTCCAAAGCATTGAAGCGCGCGCGGGCAACCCGAAAGTCGTACACCATATTATTGTGTTCGTGCGCTCGCCCGACCTTGGAAATGGCGACAAGGAAGAATTTCAACGGCTGGGCCGCGGGTTCCTCGTAGGGTTTGCGCCGGGCGTCATGCCTACGGTGTTCCAGGAAGGCTACGCTGTCAAAGTCCCGAAAGGCTCGACCTTCGTCTTCCAGATGCATTACACGCCCACGGGTAAAACAGAGGTCGACAAATCGAAACTTGGAGTCGTCTTCGCGAAATCACCGCCGCAACATGAAATGATCACGGCGACAACCATCAACTTCGACTTCCAGATACCCGCCGGCGCGGACAATCATGAAGTCCAGGCGGACAGCGTCCTTCCCTCGGACGGAGTCCTCTTCGCCATGACACCGCACATGCATTACCGCGGCAAGGCGTTCGAGTACATCGCGCATTACCCCGACGGAAAGTCGGAAACGCTGTTGCGGGTCCCGAACTACGATTTCAACTGGCAGACCACCTATGTCCTCGAAAAGCCTGCCGTGCTTCCCAAGGGAACGCGAATCCAAACCATCGCCCACTTCGACAATTCGGACAAAAACAAGGCCAACCCCGACCCGACGCGTCCCGTACGATGGGGCGAACAGACCTGGGAAGAAATGATGATTGGCTGGATGGACATCATCTGGATTAAACCCGGCGAAACACTCGCCGCCGCTTCCGGCGCCGGGTTCGGAAGTTCCGCCAGATAATCCAATTTTCAATCCAGTCCGCCCCGGGCCTGTCCCCGGGGCGGACTTTTCATTTTCCTGCACATGCACACACGCATCCGGTCCACGCAAACCTTAATCAGGCGTGACAAACCCTCTGTCTGATTTGTCGATTTTCCTAATATCCACATTCTATGTCGTATTAGGCTCTATCTCGTAAATTATTACATCTCATAGCTTTGCCTATACATGTTGTAGTTGGCAAGGTACTTGCTCCTCCCCATCCAGTTCCGTCTGTGGGAAAGTGCTAGGTGTGGCGCTCCATCGGGACGAACAAATAGCTCCAAAGTGTGGGTCTGGGATTAAAAGAAATGAGTACGAGAAAGTGGCTCCGCGCAGCAATCCGCTGCGGCACCGGTTTGGCAGCCACCATAGTTATTGGAAATGTAGCAGAGGCCGGTGACCAATGGGTCGCTTCTCCTGCGTACACCCTGGATTATGCGGCGTTGACCTCGGAGACGACGGCGGACAGCGGCCCAGCGACCGGTAGCTATACGCTCGACGATAGCGAAGCGCTTCTCTACTTACTGGACGCCCCTGCTCCTGACACAACTGATGGCGCTGAAATTGTCCCCTCGGCCATGCAACAAGACGTAACTTCCTTGCAATTGGGACACCTGGATTTAGGCAAGAACGCAAATTCGCCTGAGGCAAAGGCGATTGAAGCGTGGGAGTTTCAGGCGGGCAAAGTCGTCCCTGAACCGTCGACCGTATTGTTGATGGGTTTTGGGCTTGCGGCGTTCGCCGCGTTCCGGAACAAATTTAACCGGACATCCTGAAAACGTTCTTCTGCTGATTTGAGCGCGCTCTGGCGCAATTAAATCGGGCTGATGAAGCGGAGTTCCCAAGGCGGCCGCAACAACCCCCGCGAGCGGCAGCCCGGGAACTCCGCCTCTCTTTTTGTACCCTTCTCATTCCCAAGCTCCCGGCCGGGGAACGCAAGGCGCAAAGCGCGTGCTTCGTTCTACTCCAACAACCCCCGCATTGCTCCCATCAACACCGTCTCCACCTCCGGCGCAGTCCGTGAAACATACAACCCCGTCTCGTATCCACCCTGTGCATACGACACCGCCGTGCCGATGTATCCCATGCCGTAGTCGCCATAAGCCGCCATGCACACTGTAGAACCGGGGCGCATGAGTTGTGCCGCAATCTGGTACTCGACGAACAATTCACCCGGCATGTGAAGAATCGCAATTTCGCCAAGCTGAAGTTTTGCTATCGAAATTTCATGGCCCGCATTACACCGATCAATCCAAGCCAGCTCATTCGCAGCGCGCCGGCGCTGGCCAGGGTCGGCATTGGCGTCTTCGAGCAGCGCGCGCTCTTGCTCCTCCGGAATCTCCGCGCGGCGCGGCAATGAAACGTCCACCGATTTCCACGCCACATCGGATGCAGCCAGCGATGCCTTGATGGTCCCGTCCCACGCCTTCTTCATGCCATCGGCCAAACGCTGCGCAAGCGCGGGCCGGTTCGCGGGATTCCCATCGTTGTATTTTCCCGCGGTGACATTTCCGCTCGCGCCATTGAAATGAATCCACGCCGCGCCGGGTACGGCCTCTTCCATCGTCTTACGCGCGATACCTGGGAAATCCCACGTGACCTGGCCCATGCCGTAATAACTTTGCGGGTGCGTCGCGTAATACGTGAGCACGGCGACCGGTGTGTCGCCATTCCAGAAGCTCACCGCGCGCACCAGCGGATCGATGGTTCCCACGGGCTGAGCGCGCGCTTCGGGGTCCTTCGTCGCGGACCAGCGAATCCATTTCACTTGGCCGTCTGGACCCAGCACGCGGCGGTTGGACGCTACGTCGATCACTTCGGCCTTGCCAAACCCCACGTGCGTGACAGGCTTCGCGGTGGGGATCGAATCGGCGGCGGCTTTTGCCGTGCGTTCCAGGGCTTCTTTCGCGAACGCCACGTTGAATGCCGTGCCGCTCATCCCCTGCGCCGAAAGCAACGCCTCGACGCTGCTATCCAACTCCGGCGCGTCGTGCTGATGGAGACAATGCACCGCGACACGGTCCCGCGTCGTGCCGGCCGCTTTCGCGATCGCGTCGCGCCACGCATCGTGCGACGCGTTTGCAAGACCCGTGTAATCCAGCGCGCACAACACAATCGGCTGCTGGCCCTCGACAATCAGCACTACGCCGCGCGCAGTCAGCGGATCGTCGACCCCGCGCACCGGCATCACCGCCCCACCACACAACGGCGCGCCCCTGGGCGGGGTTATGTCCGACTGAAACGTGGAAATGCGGATGTCTTGCGCTACGGCCGAGGCTATGAAAGCGAACGCAATACAAACTGCAACATGAAAGACTCGCATGTAACCCTCTTCGTCTGAAGTGCGTCGAAATGGACGCACCAGGCTTGGACCCCCTCTAGGCCGCGGGCTGAATTGCTTTCAGCGGCGTGGCCGCCGCTTCGTGCTTCTTCAAAAATGCGCGAAGGCCGTTGATGAATTCCGGTTTGGTCAACGTCGTAATATGATCGCCGCC
>JAWXCN010000259.1:0-11206 GCA_034408725.1 Candidatus Hydrogenedentota bacterium | reverse complement strand
TCCAGGGCACCATGCCCCGAAAAAAACGGAGTCTACCAAGGGCGCTTCACTTCTCGACCGCCACTACACCCGCTGCACTTCTCAACCGGCGTTTACAGATCGCGTGGAGCATCGGCTCGACACCGTTGAGCGCCGACTAGATTTCATTGCGGAGGAAATTGGTGACCATCGACAGAAAATCAAGCGCCTGGAGCACAAAGTCGGAATTGTGCAGTAGCTGAGCGGTTTGGCGAGCCTGATTTCGTACAACGTAGAGTGAGCCGACTCCCGAAAACAAATGCGTTTATCGCGGTCTGTGCGCAGACTGGCATAGTGGCATCGTCTCCGTGCTTATCGCCGTTTCCTTGACGGACGGAAGCATTACGTTATACTAATTCAGGAATCGTCGATAAGGAGAAAAAAGTCATGGAAACACTTAGAACTGTTTCGTATACGGTCAATTTACAGCCGATTGAAGACGGGGGTTTTTTTGTGACGGTACCAGCCCTGCCAGGCTGCGTCACTCAAGGAGAGACGCTTGAAGAGGCGTTGATGATGGCCACAGACGTAATCCAGGCTTGGGTTGAATCCTTGGTCAAAGGCGGCGAACCAGTACCGGTTGAGCAGCCGGAATCGGGAGTGGCGGTGTCATATCGGGTCAATGTGCCGATGAGTGCATGAGCCGTTTACCAACCCTTACTCCCCGGGAAGTCGTAGCCGCTCTCAAACAAGCCGGTTTCGTCGAAGACACTCAATCCGGTAGCCATCTAATCCTTAAACATCCCGTCTCGAAACGTCGTTTGCCCGTCCCAATTCATGCCAAAGACATTAAGCGTCCATTGATGAAGGCGATCATCAAACAAGCGGGATTGACCGAATCTCAGTTTCGCAAATTGCTCTAGTTATGGCGATTCCAGCCCTGCTTTCAAGCAGGGTTTTCTTCTGCGCTTCACCGCAGAAGATGTCGGTGTATAATGCAATCAAAAGAGCGCATAACGACGGTACTCATGGGAGAACCGAATCATGAATCGAAAGCATATTGTCAGCCATTCCACCAAGCGGGTGGGAATCTGGATTCGGGTATCAACTGAGGATCAAGCCCAGGGCGAAAGTCCGGCCCATCACGAACAGCGTGCCCGCTATTACGCTCAATCCAAGGCCTGGGATGTGGTTGAGGTCTATCACCTCGAAGGCGTCAGCGGAAAGGCCGTCAGTGACCACCCGGAGACCAAACGAATGCTGGCGGACATCAAGCGTGGCCATATCACTGGCCTTATCTTTTCAAAACTAGCTCGCCTGGCCCGAAATACCAGGGAACTGTTGGACTTCGCAGATTTTTTCCGCTCGGTCGATGCTGACCTCATCTCGCTCCAAGAATCTATCGATACGTCAACGCCCGCCGGCCGCTTGTTCTACACCATGATTGCCGCTATGGCGCAGTGGGAACGCGAGGAAATCGCGGAACGGGTGGCGGCATCAGTTCCCGTCAGAGCAAGGCTGGGTAAACCACTTGGCGGCCAAGCGCCATTCGGCTACGAATGGCGTGATGGGCAACTCCGTCCTAAGCTTAACGAAGCACCCGTTCGCCGCCTCATCTATGAGCTATTCACTCAACATCGGCGCAAAAAGACTGTTGCTCGTGCACTGAACGAGGCCGGTCATCGGACCCGTAACGGCGGAAAGTTTTCTGATACCACCATCGACCGCCTACTCCGCGATCCCACCGCCAAAGGGGTGCGCCGAGCCAACTACACCAAAAGTCTGGGCGACAAAAAACACTGGGAACTGAAGCCCGAATCCGATTGGGTGCTCACGGAGGTAGAGGCCGTCGTTTCGGAGCAACTCTGGGAGGAGTGCAACACTATTTTGGCGGTTCAAGCGGGCAGTAAGAAAAAGACGGGGAAAAAGCCCGTGCATCTTTTTGCCGGACTCGTGTCCTGCCAGTGTGGGCAGAAAATGTATGTTCCTTCCAACACCCCAAAATATGTTTGTCAGAAGTGCCGCAACAAGATTCCCGTCGTTGATCTCGAAGGCATCTACCACGACCAACTCCAGGGCTTTCTCTTGTCGCCCGATGATATCCACCGGTATGTGTCCGATGCCGGAACGACCGTCCGCGACCAAGAGGCGCTGCTGGCCTCTCTCGCGAAGGAACGGCGAAAGCTCGAACAGGAAACAGACCACCTCTTCCAACTACACCGCGATGGACAAATCCCGACCCAAGGGTTTGGTGCCCGGTATCAGCCCCTCCAAGATCGGCTAGATCAAATCAAGGATGAGATCCCCAAGCTGGAAGCCGATATCGACTTCCTCAAGGTCAATCTCCTCTCCAGAGACCATGTTCTCTACGAAGCCAATAATTTGGCTGACCGATGGATCAAACTCAACGGCCCAGAACGACGCCAAATCGTCGAAACCGTCACCGAGCAAATCGTTATCGGCCAAGACGATGTGACGATAAACCTCCACTACCTTCCGGTTTCTCCAGAATTGATGGCAACAAGGCAACGCAACTTCAAGGGTTCATCGCGACGACGAGCATGAACCGGCTCGGAAACGTAACAGCGTACTGCGCGCGTCGGATATGGACCAAACCCTCTTCGAGCGGCTGGCGCAATACTTCTAGCGCGCTGCGATTGAACTCCGGTAGTTCATCGAGAAACAGAACGCCGTGGTGCGCGAGACTGACTTCACCGGGTGTTGGCGCCTGGCCGGCCCCGCCTCCGCTGATGGACACTGTTGTTGCCGTGTGGTGCGGAGCGCGAAACGGGCGTTGCACGATGAGTTTGCCCTTTTCCTTTACACCATTCGCGACGCTGTAGATGCGCGTGGTTTCGAGCGCTTCATCAAACGTCATCGCGGGAAGGATACCCGGCAAACGCGCCGCAAGCATGGTCTTGCCGGTGCCGGGCGGTCCGATCATGAGGAGGTTATGTCCGCCCGCCGCGGCGATCGTCAGCGCGCGCTTGACCGCGGCTTGTCCTTTGACGTCTGTGAGATCAGGAATAGTTCGCTGGCTTTGTGCGATGACCGCGTCTATGTCAGTTCTGTACGGCATGATTTCGATGCGACCCGCCAGAAAACCGCAGGCTTCGACGAGGGTGGAAACGGGAATCACATCAATGCCGGGAACGACGCCTGCTTCCTGCGCGTTGGCCTCCGGGAGGATGATGCCTCTGCACTTTTCCTCGCGCGCGGCAATGGCCATGGTGAGCGCGCCTTCAACGGGACGCAACGAGCCGTCGAGCGCCAGTTCCCCCGCGAGGGCGTAGTGGTTAATGGCGTCGCCCTTGAGTTGGCCGGTCGCCGCGAGAAGGCCAATGGCAATGGGGAGGTCGTATGCACTGCCTTCCTTGCGCACGTCGGCGGGCGCGAGGCTGACCACGATTACGCCGGGATGAAAGCGGAACCCCGAATTCACGATGGCGGAGCCAACGCGTTCACGGCTTTCTTTCACGGCGAGATCGGCCAACCCGACCATGATGAACTTAAACAGGCCGTGATGGACATCGACCTCGACAACAAGCGGATATGCGTCCACCCCAAGCACCGCGCATGATCGTACCCGCGCCAGCATTTGCTATCAGTCCCCTCGCAACATTACATGGTTACACCCGCGCGCGCATGGTAGTGGGTGCGGGGTTTGTGATCAAGACGGAGGCCGATTGCGCGAATCGGTGCGGGCTCGGTGGAGACGTTCGGTAAAGCCGCCTTCCTTCTCAAAGGTGGATGCCTGCGCGGCAAGCTGCCGTTCAAGGAGGTAGCAGCAAAGATTGAGGAGGGAAAGCGCTGCATTTGCGGCAAGAGCGGAGGAGGGAATAGACGAACACGGACGATCACGGACGGGCACGGACGTTGTGGATTCCACAGTCTTTGGCGCCTTCTTTCCGTCCGTGGCAGTCCGTGATCGTCCGTGTTCGTCCATTGTTCTTTTTCGCTCGTCGTTGATCCAGTCTCTGAATTGCTCCACCGAACGGCAGCGTGTTTCTTGAATCTGATCATAACGGGATGATCCGGCGCAAGCAGCGGCAATTCCCGCTGGCGCAAAAAATCCTCATAGTCCAGCCGAAGTTATTCCAAACTCGCTCGCGCGACACTTGTGAGCTTCATTTCCATCTTCTTCGATGTGCCCGAAGCCTGACTCCCCTCAGCAATATTCTGCATGCCTGAGCGCGCCGCTTGCACCATCTGATCGCGCGTGCGGCTCTTCTTATCAATGTACCGATCACAGAAGCGCACAGTTATGTCATAAACCAATTGCGCGATCTGGAAACTTCTAAGCTTCCGATAGCCACCGTGTTTTGGAATCAGGGGCTCCCGTTCCATCCCCGGATTTCTCCTTCAACCGACTGAGCCTGTCTGCTCGATCCGTGTCCGTCCGTGTCTGTCCATTTACCCCCGCATCTTCAGCGGAGTCACCTTGTGTGAAGGTTTTCCCACGTACTTGCTCAATGGCCTGTATATGCGGTTGTTATTCGCCTGTTCGATGAAGTGCGCGCTCCACCCTGTGATTCGCGAGGCTACAAAGAGCGGGGTGTAGAGATCGAGTGGGAGTCCGAGCAAAAAATACGTGAGGCCGCAGGGGTAGTCGACGTTTGGGAAAATTTTCTTGTCGTTGACCATCGGTTCCTTGATGGCGTCGTAGATGTCCATCCAGACTTGTTGGTTTTTTTGCGCGGCGAGTTTGCGGAGTTCGACTTCGAGGATGTGCGCGCGATGGTCGCCGTTTTTGTATACGCGATGACCGAAACCCATGACCTTTTTCTTGTTTGCGAGCGCGTCCTTGATCCATGCGCGGGCTTCGTCGGCGGTTTTAAATTGCACCAGCATTTCCATCGCGGCTTCGTTTGCTCCGCCGTGGAGCGGGCCTTTCAACGCGCCAATCGCGCCGACAATGGCGGATACCAGGTCCGACATCGTCGAACAGATTACGCGCGCGGTGAACGTGCTGGCGTTGAACTCATGTTCGGCGTAGAGAATAAGGGTGAGATCGAGCATCTTTGCCGACAGCTCGTCGGGTGCTTGGCCCTGTGATTGATAGAGGATTTGTGCGGCGTGCGAAAGGCCGGCCCTTGCGGCGATGGGTTCTTCGCCGTTGAGCAGCCTGTACCGCGCGGCGATGATGCCGCCGATCTGTGCCGTGAGCCATATCGCGCGGCGTTTGTAGTCCGCGGGATCGCTCACGGGATCGAAATGGCCCGTCATGGACACCATGCTGCGCAACACGTCCATCATGGGAACACCGTTCGGAATCAGTCGCAACGCATCGACTATCTGTTTGGGTAGAGGGCGGAACGCATCGAGTTCGGTTTTGAACGCGGAGAGTTCATTTGCGTTCGGAAGGTCTTCGTTGAGCAAGAGGTACGCGACTTCTTCGAACGTCGCGTTTTTTGCAAGCTCTTCAATCGGGTAACCACGGTAGAGCAGCACGCCCTGGTCAACGCAGGCAACGGACGTGTCGCCCGCGATGACGCCTTCGAGACCGGGCTTATAAGTGTTGTTGTTTTCGGACATTGGATAGTTCTCCTGTATTACCGGGGACGGTACTGCAACAAATCGTATAACTCTTCGCGCGTTTGCATGTCGGCAAGAATATTTTCCTGCGTGCGTTCGTCGCGAAGCTCAAGCAGCGCGTCGTCCATGGCTTTCATGGCGATGCGCTGCAATGTTACGGGGAAAATCACAATGCTGTAGCCTAGCTCGCCAAACTGTTCGATGGAGAGGTACGGCGTCTTTCCATATTCCGTCATATTCGCCAACAGGATCGTGTCCACGTCATCGGCGAACCGTTTCAATTCCTCTTCGGTTTGCAATGCCTCGGGGAAGATTGCGTCCGCGCCGGCTTCGAGATACGCGTGCGCGCGGCGCACGGCGTCGTCATAATTCGTCACGCCGCGAGCATCAGTGCGCGCAATGAGCAAGAAGTCCTTGTTGTTCTTTGCCTCGGCTGCCGCGGCGATTTTTTCGCAAAACTCTTCGACGCTGACCAACGTCTTTCCTTCCAGGTGGCCGCAGCGTTTTGGGAACTCCTGGTCTTCAAGATGAATCCCGCTTACGCCCGCGGATTCGAGCACCCGCACCGTCCGGAACGCGCATTCCGGTCCGCCGTAACCCGTGTCGGCATCGGCAATGATCGGAAGCGTCGTCGCGCGCGCAATATTGGCGCAGTGCGACGCGGATTCGGATAGCGTCATCAGCCCGATATCGGGCACGCCGCCCACGGAATTGGCCAAAACCGCGCCGGAAACGTAAATCGCTTCAAACCCGCGGCGTTCGATCAGACGCGCGCTAAGCGCGTTGATCGCGCCCGGCATCGCGACGACGTGGTCTCCGAGGGCCGTGCGCAACCGGTCAGATCGCTCCCACGAAGATGGCGGTAAGGGTGCTTTCCACATACGAGTCCCGCACCTTGTACTTGTTCTTGGAGCGGTGGGCCCCCCAGCAGCCGTTGCACACCGCCGTTCACAGGGTGGCACCGTGGGCAGGACTGTGTCAAGGCTGGGAGTGGGACGGCAGGAAGAGTGAGGAAGGCAGGAAGAGAGACGGCGAGTGATCGTGTGGGGAGTGGGGGTTGTATGGATTGCGGTATCAGTCGCTACCGCAGTCCGTATGGGGGAAACGGCAATCGGTTAGATATGGCCGCCGCCGAGGTCGTTGCGCTTGAGGTAGTAGGCGAGTTCCGCGAGGCCGACAGAAATGTGTTCGTGGCGCACGAAGACGCCGGGAGGAACGACCAGGCTGGTGGGGGCGAAGTTCCAAATCGCGCGGACTCCGGACGCGACGAGCCGGTCCGCGAGCGGTTGCGCGGCTTCGGCGGGCACGGTAATTACAGCAGAACGCACACCGTGCTGCTTGATCACTTCCTCCATGCGATCCACGTGTTCCACGGGGATCCCCCGGAGCACATCGCCCACGCGCGCCGGATCGGAATCGAACAGTGCGACAACGTCAAGGCCGTATTTTCCGAATCCCGCGTAGGAGGCGATTGCGCCGCCGAGCCTGCCCGCGCCGACAATCACTGCGTTGTAGTGTTCATTGAAGCCGAGCGTTTCGCGGACGGCATCCATGAGGCCGTTGGTGCTGAATCCAACGCGGGGGCGGCCCCGGACGCCAATGGCAGCGAGGTCTTTCCGGACAAGCGTGTCGTCCATGTCGAGGAGGTGAGCGATTTGGGCGCTGGAGACGTATCCGCTGGCGTTGATTTCAATCTGTTCGGCAACAAGGTGGTAATAATGCATAAGCCGCTCGACGATTAGCTGATTGAGCGCCATCGGCTGCTTACGATCCTGCATGCATAACCCTCCGCTTCCGAAGTCATGGTATCAGTTTTGGCAGATGAAATAGAACGATAAATTATGGGATTAGGGTAGCTTCTATAGCGTATCTCGATTATGCTTATACACCAGGTTGTAGTTTTGACGCGGCTGAGAGGAGACCATGTGACGAATCTCAAGGATTTTGATTCGCAGACGGCGCCAATGCGCTCAACACCGCCGGTATCCCGCCCAATACGCGCCGTACTCTTGTCGCTCTGGTATGCGCTGCTTTTTTATTTTTGTGACCAGATAATTTTTCGGTCGCTAAGCCCCGATGCCCAGGGAATCTCGAATTGGTATGCGCCCGCCGGCCTTAGCATGGCGGTACTGTTGCGGTTCGGGTTGGGTTATGCCCCGTTATATCTCGTCCTTTCGCTGAATAGCACCTTTTTTGTTTGGAGCGAACTCAATCCCGCCCATCCCGTTGCGAACCTGCTGTTGGCTGGAATTCCTGTAGGCGTCTATTCCTTCACGGCGTGGATACTTCGTCGAAAGGTGCGGCCCAACCTCGAACTTCAGCAATTGCGCAGCGTCGTATTGTTTATCGTGGTGGTCAGCGTCGCATCCGCGGTAACGGCGCTGGGATATGCGGGCGTTTTGCTGGGGTTTGACGTACGAAACCAGGCGGAAGTGCCGGGCGCGGTGCTCGATTTCTGGATTGGCAATGTGATCGCGCACGTATCGGTGGCACCGGTACTGTTGACGATCGTATTTCCGTGGGTCGCCGGCACAATCGGGTTCTTCCGCAAAAAAAGTGTGAGCTCCAGGCTCGGCCCGGCAGTGATTCGACTGTTGCCGAGAACCGCGACATCTATTGTGTGGCTTGTGTTCCTCGCGTTCGCGGTGTATTTCTCGTTTGGAATGAGAAACGGTTCTGTCGCGCCGACGTTCTATCCGTGTTTCGTGCCGCTGATCCTCGCGGCATTTTGGCGAGGCATCAAGGGCGCGGCCACAGGCGTATTTTTTGTGTGCGCCGGGACAAGCCTGTACGCGACGGCGACGTATGCGTGGCACACGCCGAACGACATTCAGCTATTTCTGATTGCGCTGTCGCTGACTTCGCTGTTGCTTGGCGCCGCCGTGTCAGAAAGCCGCCGCAGTACGCGCGACGCGCAGGCGGTCCACGAATTCTATCGTCAGGCCATCACGGCGGCGCGCGCGGTTCCCTATGTGCGCGACTACCACCACGACACGTTCACGTATATTGGAGACGGTATCGAGCGGGTGACTGGATACACGGCGGGCGAGTTTACGACGAAATTGTGGGAACAGCGCAGTACGGTGGTGATGATGCATGGGGATGCACAAGCGATGGCGATCGATGAAGCCATCCAGCGAACGCGCGCTGGTGAGTTCAAAACATGGTCGAGCGAAGGGCGTTTTCACGCGCGGGACGGTTCAATGCGCTGGGTATTGGACGCGTCGGTCGAAATTTTCGGAGAGGACGGTTTACCTGTCCGGTCAATCGGATTGATTCAGGACATGTCGCAATATCGGCGCACGGAACTGGCCTTGCGCGCGAGTGAGCAGCAGAAGGCGCTGATTCTCAGCTCTCTTCCGGTGTGCTTTTACACGGGCAAGTTTGATGGGTCAAAATTCATCACCAAGTGGGTCAGTGGTAGCGTCGAATCGTTGACGGGATTTCCACCATCAGAATTCCTGGGCGAATCCACGTTGTGGTTCCGGCGCGTCCATCCCGATGACGCCGAGGCAGTGTCGGCGGAATTGGCGTCGGTAGTGAAACGCGGCCGGGCAGCGGCCGAGTATCGCTGGCAATGCGCGGATGGGTCCTACCGCTGGTTTTGGAACCAGCCTGTCCAAATTCCGGCGGACAGCGACCGGCCATCGCAGGTCGTTGGCATTTGGCTGGATATTACCGAGCGAAAACGGGCAGAAGAGGCGCTTAAAAACAGCCGCGCGGTGTTGTATTCGTTTGTCGAGCACACTCCCGCGGCGGTTGCGATGTTGGACAAAGAGCTTAGATACATGGCGGTGAGCCGGCGCTGGGTGCAGGACTACCGGCTTGGCGAACAGCAGATTATAGGTAAGGGTCATTACGATATTTTCCCCGAGATTCGGGAGAATGCAGCATGGAGAAGCGTTCATCAGCGGTGTCTCGAGGGAGCGGTGGAACGCGCCGAAGAAGACAGTTTTATGCGCGCGGACGGAACGGAAGACTGGTTGCGGTGGGAGGTGAGACCGTGGTACGCGGAGGATGGGACTATCGGCGGAATCATCATGTTCACCGAACTGGTGACCGAGCGTAAACGGGCGCAGGAGGAACTTCGACAGAGTCAGGAACGTCTCGATCTCGCGTTGAAGGGCGCCGATCTTGGATTGTGGGACCTGGATATAGCGGGCGGCATGCTGGAAGTGAGCGAACGCTGGGCCGAAATGTTTGGTTTTACGCTTGAGACTGTCCCCCGGGAATCCGGCGAATGGTATGAGCGCACCCACCAGGATGATGCAAACAGGCTCATTGAGCATTTCTGGAGGCATATTGGGGGAGAGATTCCATTGCTCGATGCCGAGGTGCGTTTTCGCGCGCGAAACGGGGACTGGGTGTGGGTAAACCTCCGCGGGAAAGTAGCCGAACGCGATAGTGGCGGTGTTCCGTTGCGCATCGCGGGAACGCTGTTCGATATTTCAGGGCGCAAGGCCGCGGAAGTTGAGCGATGGGCGCTTGAGGCACAGATGCAGCACGCGCAAAAGCTCGAGAGCCTCGGCGTGCTTGCCGGCGGGATTGCGCACGATTTCAACAATCTTCTCGTGGGCATTCTCGGCAACGCCGATCTCGCGCTGCTGGATTTGGCCGCGCAATCGCCGGTGCGCGATGGCATCGAAGACATCGTCACTTCCGCGCAAAGGGCGGCGGACCTGTGCAAGCAGATGCTGGCCTATTCCGGACGTGGGCGTTTTGTCGTCGCGCCAATCGCGCTCAACGATCTGGTGCGCGAAATGCACAACCTTCTCGCGGTGTCCGTATCCAAACGCGTGGCCGTTGTCTTTGAACCCACGGAGGACCTGCCTTTGGTTCGGGCCGACGCGACGCAGATTCGCCAAATCGTCATGAACTTGCTCACCAACGCATCGGAAGCGATTGGTGATGCCGAAGGGATGATCCGGGTAACGACGGAATTAGTGGTTTGGACGCGCACCGATGCAACAAGCCTGGTGGGAATAGACCTGATTCGCGGAAAACGCTACGTGTGCCTGCGCATCGTGGATACCGGTTGCGGAATGGACCTTGCCACACAAGCGCGGATTTTCGATCCATTCTTTACCACGAAGTTTACCGGGCGCGGATTGGGCATGGCGGCGGTCCTTGGGATCGTGCGCGGCCACGAAGGCGCGATTCGCGTGGAAAGCCAGCCAAACGCCGGTTCGATTTTCACCGTGTATCTGCCCGCAATGCAGGGCGAAGCGCCAGCGCCCACGCTGGAAGTGGCGCCTCCGCCCGCGTTGCGCGGCGAAGGGCTCGTTCTGGTGGTCGACGACGAGCAACCTGTGTTGGATATTGCGAAGGCGATGCTGGAACGGCGCGGATTTGCAGTTGTCACCGCGCACGACGGACGCGAGGCGCTCGACGCGTTCGAGCAGCAGAAAGACGCATTTACGCTCGCGATTGTAGACCTGACCATGCCGCGCATGAGTGGTGGCGATCTCGTGAACGAACTGCATCGCATGAAGCCGGGCCTGTGCGTCGTGTTATCAAGTGGATACAATGAGCAGGAGGCAGTCGAACAGACGCATGGAAAAAAGATGGGCGGGTTCATCCAGAAACCGTACCGCGCAAAAGAATTCTACGCGGTCGTCCAGCGCGCGCTGGACGGTCATCGCAACGGAGATTGAGGAAACACGTTACGCGACGGGCTTGTCCTTTCGCTTGTAGTTCTCAAACTGGGACTGTT
>JAWXCN010000258.1:0-6956 GCA_034408725.1 Candidatus Hydrogenedentota bacterium | reverse complement strand
GTACACGCCAATCTTGTACTTGGCATAGTCGAGGCACTGCGCGAGCGTGGGGACTCGTTCTCCCGTAAATTCTTCTCCCTTCCATGCGCCGGCGTCGAGTTGTTTCAGGTCGTGAAGCGTCCAGTCGCGCACATATCCGTGTCCGTTCGTGGTGCGGTCGAGCGTTTCATCGTGCATAATGACAAGCTCGCCATCGCGTGACAGGCGAACATCCAACTCGAACCAGTCCGCGCCCATTTCTCTTGCTTTTACGAACGAGGCCATGGTGTTTTCGGGCGCATAGGCGGATGCGCCGCGGTGTCCAATGACGTCAATGGCCCCATGCGGCGGTCTTCCGAGATGACGAGCACATCCGGTCATAATCAGTAGCCCCAACCCCAATACGGCGATTCCCTGCTTCATAATGCGTCCCTCCCGACGCGCAGGAGTGTACCACAAAAAGGGGAGGGAAAGCGGAGAGAGGGAATCGTTCGCGCAGGGCCTTGGACTGCGGCGTGTCAGCGCCGCTTTCACTTCGGGGAACTCGAAATACTGCAATAATTTTGAAGACTTCAGAATCGCGTGAATCGTTACCAGGGCAATCGCGCATAATTGCGAAACGACCGTGGCCAGGAAATGGAAAGCGGCAGCTACCCGCTACCGCACTCCAAGGCGCTCCGCGCGGATTTTGGGTAGCGCCTTGGAGCACTTCAGCGGTGCTTTTTTTGGCGTTACGCCAGTCACTTGGGATTTAAGCGCGATTGCCCTGGCCGTTCGCGCGCGCTATTCGTCCTGAAACGCGTTCCGGATGATCGACACTGCCGGTTTGCCATCCTCGGGAAGAACGACGGTTACGACATCGAATCGGTAATAGGTGTTGGTCGAGGGATTCTGCCGGCAATACATTGTCGCGGCGCGACGGATGTGTTGCTGTTTGGTGCGCGTGACGTTGACTTCCGGGTTTAGAAATGCGTTCGTGCGCCGGGTTTTCACCTCAATGAAAGCGATGGTGTCTTCCTCGCGGGCGATAATGTCGATCTCATATCTTCCAAACACCGCGTTCTGTGCGATGATGCGGTATCCCGCGCGTTTAAGGTGGCGCGCTGCGATGGTTTCACCCTGCTTGCCCAAGGGCACGGGTGCGCGTTTGCGCCAGAACAGGATCACGCAGGCGCGCTTTCGGAAATCTGCGCGGGGTCCATCGGGAACAGCCGTATTTCCTCGAAGGCATGGTGCTGGTGGGCACGCACGCGCCCCATCCGGCACATTTCAAGAATGGCCAGAAAACAGCAGACCAGTTCGATGCGCGACCGGCATTCCTTGAAAAGGTCGGTCCACGCGATACTGCCCTCGTTGGCAAGTCGTTGCTCGATGTGTTCGACCTTCTCGTCCACGGACGCGCCTTCGCCTTCGATCGTGTGAAAGTTGTCTTCGACAAAAAAGCGCAACATGCCTTTGAAAGCGCTGACGAGGTCATACAGAGTGACTTCAAGCAATTCTTCCTCGGTATCCGGCGGCAAATCCAAGGCTGGCTTCGTGCTTCGCGCAAATAGCCGTTCGCGTTCCGTTTCCAAAAACTGCAGCCGCTCCGCGACGTCCCGGTATCTCCGGTATTCGAGCAGTTTTTCGACCAACTCTAGCCGCGGGTCCTCTTCCTCAAACTCGTCCTCTTCACTCGTCTCGACGTCTGGAGGCAGCAACATGCGCGATTTGATTTGGATCAGTGTAGCGGCCATGACAAGGAAGTCGCCGGCGACTTCCAGATTTTCGTCCTGCATCACTTCGATGAAACGCAAATACTGCTCGGTGATCATCAGAATAGGAATGTCGAAGACATCAATTTCCTGAGATTTGATGAGGTAAAGCAAGACTTCGAGGGGCCCCTCGAACTTGTCGAGATGGAGACGAAGCACCTCATCGGTCGTTTCATCGACGATGAAGTTCTCTTCGGCGCCTGCTGCTGGAGTTTCGTTATCGGACATGTATTCCCACAATTGCTATTGCCGGCGCGAAAGCCGACGCCAAAAATGATTTAATGTGTACTGGAGCCGGATCGTACCGCAGTAATCGCGCGCGTGCAAAATCTGGTCTCATCGCGGCGCGCAGTGGACGCGCAGCTCGGCATCTATGGAATCTGCGACGCCGGACGCAATCACAACGAGTTCATGAACCCTCGAAGCCGACGCAGTCCAGGTTTCAGCGGCAGCGTCGAAGGATTCGAGCGTGTAGCCGCGCAGCATCCCCACCTCGGCAAACTGCCGCAATGCTCCGGTCAACCCCTCAATAACGGGCTTCGGCTGCACGCGGATATACACGTTGCCTTCTTCCGGCAAAGTTCCTGACGGCACGCTGGATGCCGCGGTTTCCGCCGCGTCAAAGTTCGTGCTCACGATCAAATGTCTCCCGGTCAAAGCCGCGGCCGGATGTAGTGAACCGCCGCCTATCAACGGAATGTGTGCGAGTTTCTTTTCAGCATCGTAACGTGGATAGCTGTCCCATGGCTTCGCACCCGGCGGTGGCGGCGGCAGTGTATCGAGGGCCGGCAGGCCACCCGGCGGGTTCTGCACGGCGCCCACGAGAATCGGCATGGGCGCCATTTCATTCAAGTCAATCCCTGTACACGACAATCGAATGCCGGGGCCGAGTGGGCCGGTGAGGCCGGTAACGAATTGCGCATTTGTGGGCGCCCCGTCGTCGGCGCCGGCTTCCCATTTTTGCCACTGCGCGGCATTCAACCACGCGCTTTCGAGCGCTTCTCCGAGGCTCGCCCAAACCTCGCGCACGGGCTTGCCAAAGTTCGCCGAAAGTTCGATGGCGCCGGGTAACGGCACTTCGAGCGGATACGGTTTCGTGCCGTTCAGCAGCGGGCCAAACCGGGGGCGCGCCGTGTCGCGTATAACGGCGTGGCACTTCGCATAGGCTTGATCATCGTCAATGCGCACGGCGAACGCGATAGATTCAAATGAATCCCCCAATGGGTCATCCGCCGCAAGTTGCACCGTTCCGCGAAAATCTTCCGCACCGGGCCGTTCGAGTTCCTCCTGGGTCATTTCATCAATTGCGGCTCCTTGCCGCAATGTCAAGGAACGGATTAGCGCGTCACGATCTGGGCTGATTAGCAACACGCGCCCGCGCACCGCGTAATAAACGCCGTCATCTGCCGCGTGGCGCAATCGAAGGCCGCCCGCGTAGTCGTTCGTGACGCTGCCGGAAAGACTATGAAACTTTTCGAGCAGCGCGCCGATGCGCGACATGCGGGTGATTGCGAGGACATCGCTGAACGCGCGCACGTCATCACCAAACAGGTATAGACGCTCGGTGACAAGATTGTTCATCACCCATTGGGGCAGGCCCGGGTCCTGGCGAAAGTGCTGCAGCAAACGCTCGCGCGAGGCAATGTCCGGCCACGCGTTCCACACCGCCGACGAGACCATGCGCTCCCGGCCATTGACCGGATCGGCGACTACAACGTTGTAGCGAAGACCGGCGGGCATGAACGCGGCCACGTCGTCCGTGTCGCGGGTGATCCACCAAAGCGCGGCCAGCAGAATCACCGTTAGAATAATAGACTGGCGCAGGCATCCACCGCGCGACTTCCATTTGCCTGGCCGGACCTGTCCGCCGGAGCCCGAATAATTGCGGACTGTCTCGCTCACGGAGCGGACTTCCGGAGAGAGAACGTCTGCGGTTTTCCGGGAACGCCGTTCTCATCGGGAAATGACACGTGCATCCGGCGGAAGCGCGGCTCGAACACCACGCTGTGGCGCGTTGTTTCGTTGCGAATGCGCTGAAGTCCCGCGCGGCCGGGTTCCGCATCCGACATAATCGCCGCGAGCTCCTCCGAATCGATCACGGTTTCGCCGCGCGCAAGGTTGGCCGCGCGCAGATATCGTGCTGCGGCATCGCCCTTCGCCGCATCCGGATTGCTTCCCAGCAGCACGCCGGCTGTCGCAACGCGCGTGATGCGCGATTCACCAAGTTCAATGACGCGGGTGTTTTCGTGTCCCGGATCGGCAATAAGCACGTGGTACCCGCGCAGATGGGGAAGCAATTCGAGCCGCGCGAGTACGTCGGCGACGCTTCGGTCATGCAAAATCGCGTCGTGCAGCACCATGTCAATGGGAGGACCGGCGAGCGATGGAGGGTGAATCGATTCGACACGTTCCACAGCGACCACGAGGCCAGCTTCGTTCATCGCCGTATACGCGCCCGCGGTCCATGGAAAACCGACCTGGACGTAACGCATGCCGCTTTCCGGTTGAACATCGAACACGGCCGCTGGCGCGGCATCGGGCCAATCTAGGTTTCGCCCGACCAGTATCTGATCGGAGCCAGCGCGTTCGCCGGTGATCGCAAGCATTGTGCAAGAGAACGCGTTGAAGGCTCCGGTCACCGGCTCTTGCGCGGAAAGGATCGGCGCGCATTGCAGCAGCCATATTGCGTCGAAGGGCAGTCCCGCGCCGTTGGCAATCCCGTCCAACATGTCGATGGCGCCGTTGGACAGTGTCGCGAGCATCGGACGAGCGCCGATGGCCAGGCGGGGCAGAGCAAGCGGCGTAAGATTGATAAATGACGGCGCAAAACTCCACCAACCGGTATCCGGAATCCAGGCGCCGTCGTCGCACCGTTGGACGAGTTGCGTTTGATGCGCGCTGTTGATCGCATCCCGAAGCGCTTTGCCCTGCTGTTGGCCCATTTCAAAATGCGACCCGCGCAATGTCAGCGATGTGCCATTCGCAATTTCGCCGGTGGCCGCGTCCTTTACCGTGTCCAGTGACGGTTCACCGCCGTTCTTGGTCATTAGCGCGCCGCACTCGCGGTAAATCCATTGATCAATGCCCGGACCGTAGAAGCTCATGTCGCATTCGTACGACGGAAGCGAGTACAACTCCCGCGGCACAAAATAGAGCAGGTGATCGTTGGCGAGTCCGACCGTGAATTGCGCCTTGTATCCGCGCTGGAGCGCGCGCCGCCGGAGTTCCAGTCCAATTTCAACACAGGGCTCGCCGGGCAGGAACGTAAGCAGCAAATCGTTGATTTCTAGCGTTTTCAAGACCGTTTCGGTTGGCATGAACGACGCCATGGATTGCGGAAGCGTGGGAGTGGAATGACCAACGTGCAGCACCGCTTCACCGCCGGAGATCGTTTCCGCGGTTTCCATGACCTTTGCGGCAAGCTGCTTGCCGACCCACTCTGTATGCGCCCAGCCCGACAGCTTTTGCGGGTTCGCGGGGCGTTGATTGCCTTCCGCGCCGTTGATAAACATGGCCACGCAAAACTCGCCGGCAACGGCTTCGAGCGCGGTGTAGTATGCGCCGGGATAGTCCGCGGAAATTGCGAACTTGTCGTCGCCATCGACAGTAGTTGGGTGCGCCGCGAAATTCGCGATGATCGAGATGGGATTCCCGTCCGAGTCATCCACGCGAATGACGCCGATTTGCGGATCAACCGTTCCGCCTTCGACTTGCCGGTTTTCCGTGAGGGAATCCTGCGTGGCCGTGCTGAACCCGATCGTGGCGCGTTTACTGCTTGCCAGCGAGCCTTTCATGGCCTCGGCGATTGCGGCTGCCGTCGATTCGAGCACGGAAGGCATGAACGGTCCCGAAACGGCGCGCGCGATGAGCGATTGGCTCATCCCCCCCTGCGCGCTGTGCGTATGCGTGGCGGTGAGGAAAACGTTTTCGCGCGGCACTTCCGTCGGCGCGAGTTCGAACACGCGGTCGCGCAATTCACGGTTGATGACACAGAGGTCAACGTTGACGAGTAGAATGGATGTGGCGCCGTCGTTGAGATAAAGGCATCGCGCCCAGAGGGGATCGTGTACGGACATGGCGCTACGTCCCAGCCGATCCCCATACCCGTTTAGCGGCGTATTGAGCGGAGGTGTGATCTCTGTTTTTGCCGCGCCTGCTTCCAGGGAAAATGCGCGGCACGCAACCCCCAATAGCAACGCCGCTGCACATAAAAAGCGGTCCATACCCATCCAACTGCCCATTATGACGCCGTGTGCGCTTTCCCCAAAAATACAAGGCGAAGTTTACCACATAGCGCAACGCGCGCGACAGGATATGTCCTGGCCTTCCCAACGACGCGAGCCATTCGCGTGGGTCAATCCGGGAGGGTCCGCGTCCCCGCGGACTTGCGGTTATGGCATGGTCTTGGCTCGCGAGGACGCGAGCCCTCCCTTGGTCTTGGCCCGCGAGGCCGCGACTATTTTTTTCGAGTTGGGTAGGATAGGCCCGAACTCGCGAAACCCGTTTGGGAGACTTCATGAAAAACGAAACCGTTGTGCGCCAAATCCCCATTCAAATGACTGGCTACTATTGTCTCCAGGAGCCGGAGAACAAGTATGCCGGGCCACCATCAGTGCTGATCGCCCTGCACGGTTTCGGCCAGAAGTGTAAAGGCTTCATGCGCCATTTCACTACGCTTGCCAATCGCAATATTCTCGTCGTGGCGCCGCAAGGCCCACATCAGTTTTACATGCAGTTGGACCCGAAGAAAGTGGGGTTTAACTGGCTGACGATCTACGAAAAGGGCAACTCGATCCGTGATTTTAACGGTTTCATGCAGCGGTTGATCGATGAAATAGAACAAACGCATCGGGTGACCCGCGACCGGATATTTCTCCTGGGATTCAGCCAAGGCGTCTCGATGGCATACCGGTTTGCGGTGTCTGGCGAGATTGCTCCACGAGGATTGATCGCGTGCTGCTCGGATTTGCCCGCGGATGTCGCGGACCGGCTGGGAGAAGTCTCGCCGTTTCCCGTATTGATTGCCCATGCCACGGACGATCCATTGATTCTCCCGAGCAAGGCGGACGACGCGGAATCACGGTTGTGCGCGGCGGGATACCCGGTTGAACGGCTTGCCTATACGGGCGGACATACGATCACAGAGGAAGCGGTCGCGCGCATTGGCGACTGGATCGCTTCGCGCTGATTACACGCGCAGAAAGGTTTTCTTCCGATACATGT
>JAWXCN010000257.1:0-4517 GCA_034408725.1 Candidatus Hydrogenedentota bacterium | reverse complement strand
GTTCTAAGAAGCCGCCTTCCTCCAATCCCCCCAATCCCCGTCGCATCGAAAGGTTGTACAAAGCCGCCTCTCGCCCGTTATACCTATAGAACGTAGCGGGGGCCGGTAATGCACAAAGACGATGAGGACCGCGCGACCCAAGTGCGCGAGGCGTTGGACCGATACGAGCGGCCGCTCGTGAGGTACGCGCTTCGGTATGCGGGCAACCTCGAATCGGCACGGGACGCCGTGCAGGACACGTTTCTGAAATTGTGCAGCGCCGACGCCGACGTCATGAACGGAAAACTTGCGGGCTGGTTGTTCACCGTCTGCCGGAACCGGGCGCTTGATGCCCGCCGCAAAGACAACCGGACCGTCCCTCTGGACGAGACAATTGAATCGATGTTACAAAGTCCCATGCCGCCGCCGGGTGCGGCAATGGAAGCAGACGAAACGCGCCGGATGGTCTGCGACGAAATCGACGCGCTCGCCCCTGCCGAACGCGAAGTGATTCTCATGAAATTTCACGACGGGCTGACGTATCGCGAGATCAGCCAAATCACCGGCGCCCCGACCGCCACCATCAATTACCGAATGCACGCGCTACTCACGCGCATTGCCGAACGGCTGCAGGCCAAAAACGCCGCGCCGTGAACGAGGATACCCAAATGGACTTCGACAAAAACGACCCGCGCTTGACGGCGTATGTGCTGGATGAGCTGGATGCCGAAGAATCCGCGTCCATTGAAGCGGAAGCGGGATCGAACCCCTCATTGACCGAAGCAATTGATGAGTTGCTTCGCGCATCCAGGGTGGTAGAGACGTCGTTAGCGACTACCGATGACGTCGCGTTGCATACGGCACAACGCACGCAAATCGAATCGAAAACCTGGGCACTTAAGCCAATCCGGCGCAGATATCTGTACGCGGGAGCGACCGCAGCCGCGGCAGCAGCAGTGCTGGTCACTGCGTTACTTGTCAATGGCACACCGTCGCGAAAGCTTCAATTGACCGCCGCTCGAGAGGAGATTGAATGGAAATCGACTATAGAACCTACCGGAGCACCCGTCCCCGCCAGCAGCAGCCGTAATGCTTCGACGGAGCAAGCCCGCCAATACGGTCAGCAGCAACGGAACGTGCAATCTCAGAAATTACCTGAGCCAGGTAGCGGTGAAATTTCTCTCGAAAAACTGGATGAATTCGAAGTCAACTTTAGCACCGGCAGTGCAAGCAGCCGCGAGGTATTGCGCGCGAGTGGATACGCTGACCCTCAAGTTGCTGCGGTGCAAACCGCCCCTGAACGTGTTGTCGTCGGTCAAAGAGTGGGATTGGACCGCGATGCCGATGGAATAGCAGAGGTTGAACTATATACTTTGGCTCCGGGCTTGGGTGACGGTTCAACTGACTATCTCGGCGTTCGACTGGACCCCCGCCCCGCTATAGTACCCTCTGACCAATCGAGGTATTTGTCATCCGAGTTAGGACGACCTGTTCAGGAATGGTGGGATCGCGGAACGCTGATGGCTCCCGGCAGCGGTAACAGCTACGCTTCGGTGCCTGAAAATCCGTTTGTACAAGTCGCCCAGGAACCACTCTCGACCTTCGGCTTGGACGTCGATACGGCATCGTATGCAAACGTCCGCCGCTTTTTGAATTCCGGCCACCTCCCCCCACCGGACGCGGTGCGCATTGAAGAATTCGTGAACACGTTCAAGTACGAATATGCCGCTCCAACCGAGGGCAATGCGGTTGCCGTGACTGCCGATATCGCAAGTTGCCCGTGGAATCCGCGGCACCGGCTTGCGCGCGTCGCGGTAAAAGCAAAAGACATTCCGTTCGAAGCGCAGCCGCCGGTGCGCCTCACGTTTCTCATCGACGTTTCGGGTTCGATGGAAGACGCAAAGAAACTTCCGCTACTCAAAGAGTCGATGAAGGCGCTTGTTGAGAAACTTCGCGCTAGCGATCAGATCGCTATTGTGACCTATCGCGACACAGCGCAAATTGCGATGCACCCCATGCCGGCGGCCCAATCGGAGATCATCAAAGCGATCATCGATGGATTGCACGCCGACGGATCAACCAACGGCGCGGGCGGAATCGAACTCGCCTACAACCTTGCAACGGAGCAGTTTCTTGAAAATGGATTGAACCGGGTCATCCTCGCGACCGACGGCGACTTCAACGTCGGCGAAACGGAAAACACGGCATTGGTGCAACGCATCGAAGAACATGCGAAGTCCGGCGTGTTCCTTACCGTACTCGGCTTCGGCGTCGACAATCTTCAGGACGACCGGCTTGAAGGTCTCGCAAACAAGGGCAACGGCAACTACTTCTACCTCGATTCGTTTGCGGAAGCGAACCGCGTGTTGGTCGAGCGGATGGCGGGCACCATCGCTGTCACCGCTAAAGACGCCAAGATTCAGGTGGAGTTCAATCCCTCAAAGGTCGGCGCGTATCGATTGCTCGGCTACGAAAACCGCGCGCTCGCCGCGCCGGATTTCAATAACGATGCAAAAGACGCCGGCGATCTCGGCGCTGGACACACCGTCACCGCGCTATACGAACTCGTGCCTGTCGGCGTGTCGTTGTCCGGCCCTGGCGTAGATGCGCTGAAATACCAACCGACTTCCCCCGTTCCAACGGCGCCTGCCAACACCAACCCTGAAACGATGACGGTCAAACTGCGGTATAAGGAACCGACCGCGTCAGAAAGCAAACTCGCAGAGTTGCCCGTGTCAGACACCGGCGCGCAGATCGAAAGCGTTTCTAGCGATTTCCGCATGGCTACAGCGGCCGCCGCGTTTGCCATGCTGCTCCGCAACCCAGAGTTCAAAGGCAACGCCGATTTCGATCTCGTTCAGCGTCTCGCGGAATCCGCCAAAGGCAGCGACGCCGACCGCGCGGAATTCGTTTCGCTGGTAGTCGCGGCAAAGACGTTGCGTAAGTAGCGAGTTAAGTTTCGAAAGTTGAAGCAACATCCCCCTAAATCCCCCTTCAAAGGGGGACTTTTAAGAGGCGCGATTCGAAGGCGGTTGGCACAAAAAACGCTGTTCATTTCTTAGCCCGTGAGTACCCCTCTTAAAGTCCCCCTTTGAAGGGGGATTTAGGGGGACGTGTAATTGCGCTGGCTTAAATTCTCGTTTCATTTTCTAAAGACCGGCTGGCGGCCTTCGAGAAACGCGCGCAGGCCTTCGCCAAGATATTCGTCGCTCACAAAATGGGTAAAGGACTTTCCCGACGCCACCGGCGCGAGTATGTTCTTCGCCCTTGCCATAATCGGAGCGCGCAGAGAAGCCTTGCATTCCTTTACAACGTCGAGACTGAGCCGCGCGAGACGCGACACTTGTTTGTTCACGATCGCATCGAGTTCCGCGGCGACGGCGAGTCCATCTACCAGCCCAACTGCAAGCGCGGACCGCGGATCGTAATTCTTGCCGAGCATCACAACATCGCGCATCGCTGTTGGCAGACACACGCCGCCGATAATCGCGGCGAGGCCTTCGGGCACGGGCACGCCAACCTTCGATTCCGCAAAACAAATCGCTCCACGGTCCGCATCCATGTACCGGAAGTCCGCGAGAATGGCGAGCACTGCGCCGCCCGCCATCGCGGGGCCGTTCAAAACCGCGATATGGGGTTTCTCAAGCGCGTACAGACCCGCAATCAATCGTGCGACCGCCTCGAAAATCGCCACGCGCCCCGACGTGTCCGCATCCACGACTGTCATCGGATTCAGACCATTGCAGAACATCCCCTCCAACCCCGACCGCGTCACAATTACGCGTGTATCCGGATGCGCATCGGCTTCTCGATGAAGTGAAACAAGCCGGTCCATAGTTTGAATGTCCAGCAAGTTGAAGGGTGGCTGGTTGAAGGTGATGGTGGAAGCGTGCTTGTCGTGCGAGAGCGAAATGGTTTCAGACATGGTTATCGTACCCCTTTAGTATACGTACCGTTCGGTATGAAGAGCATAAACTTTATTCAAACGCAATCCAAACCGTTACTTGGCGATCAGTCTTAGTGCCTGCGGAAGTACGGCGAACCGCGCGGGTAGTTCGCCTGCGGGATCGCCATCGATCTGGAGCGGAACCCGCCCTCCATCCGTTGACGCGAGTTCTATCGTTGTGCCCTGCCGGTAGATTACGGCACTGCGCTCGGCGAAGCCGGAGAATTGTGCGAGGAGAATCAACCACAGGATTTTGGCGATCCCCAATCGCCGGAGAATGCACACATCCAGCATCCCATCATCAATGCGCGCGTTGGGAGTCGCGCGAAATACGCCGGCGCTCCATTGGCAGTTACCAACGATCACATAGTGGGCATCGTTGCAGATTTCCTCGCCATCAACAATGACCGTAATGCGCGGATAGTGGTAACCAAGAATCACGCGAACCGCCGGCCAGACATAACTCAAGAAATTCAGTTTAGCGCCGCGTTTCCTATGCACCACCTCGACGATCGCGGCGTCGAGACCCGCTCCCGCGCCCAGCAAAAACAGTCGGTCCGCGGACCGCCCCGCGTCGATCACCCTCGTCTTG
>JAWXCN010000256.1:0-8123 GCA_034408725.1 Candidatus Hydrogenedentota bacterium | reverse complement strand
GGTCGGACAGAAGACGCCAAACGTGTGGGGGCTGTACGATATGCCGGGCAACCTGTGGGAGTGGTGCGAGGACTGGTATCATACGAGCTACACGGGAGCGCCGACGGACGGAAGCGCATGGGTAGTGCCGGCAACTTCGGCCCGGTTGATACGGGGCAGTAGCTGGGACAGCACCGGCGTCAACTGCCGCTCGGCGTTTCGCAGCTTCAGCACTCCGTCGGACGCGTACAGCGATATCGGGTTCCGCCTCACCAGGTAGGCGAATTGGCGCTGCGTAGTCAAAACGCCGGTCACGAACGGAGGCTAAATGTTTCGATACTCTCGGTCTAATCAAGTCGCTAGTAAAGCCGTACTCGTCGGCTTGCTGCTGGCCTTCTTTATGGTGTCTATTGCCTTGCTCAGTACGGTGCATGACGCATTCGCTGACGCGAAGGCCACCGGCTCGCTCACTGTAAAGCTCAAACCCAAAGAAGCCAAGCAGGATGGGGCGCGCTGGCGCGTCGATGGCGGCGCATGGCAAAAGAGCGGCCGCACGGTTTCGGGCCTGAGCGTTGGCCAGCACACGGTGATCTTTAAGACCATTGCCGGCTGGGACACGCCCAATCAGAAAAATCCCTCCATTGCAGCCGATCAAACGACGACGCTTAACGGTAAGTACGTCTTATCCTCGGTTGGGCCTGCGTCCGCATTTAGCGCAGACCCAACAAGTGGCGTGGCGCCATTGGAGGTGCAGTTTACCGACGAATCCGTTCCGGGTACTTCGCCGATCACGTCCTGGGCGTGGGACTTTGATGATGACGGGACCGTGGATAGCACGGAACAGCATCCAGATCACACATACTCGAGCGCCGGGGTCTACGATGTCACGCTGACGGTTTCCTCTACCTCCGGGTCCGATGCGCTGACGCAGCAAGCACTCATCGATGTCCTTCTCGTGGTTGGGCCTACGGCCGCGTTTAGCGCGGCTCCGACAAGCGGCGTGGAGCCCTTGGACGTGCAATTTACCGACGAGTCGATGCAAGGCACGTCGCCAATAACGTCCTGGGCATGGGATTTCGAGAACGATGGCGTTGTGGACAGCACGGAGCAGCATCCATCGCACACTTACCCGACCGCCGGAGCCTACAATGTCAAGTTGAGGATTTTTTCCTCGTCCGGGTCCGATGCGTTGACGCAGCAAGCCCTCATTGATGTCCTTCCCGTAGTTGGGCCTACGGCCGCGTTCAGCGCGACTCCGGCGAACGGCCTGGCGCCCTTACTCGCGCAATTTACCGACGAGTCCATTCCGGGCACTTCGCCAATCACGTCCTGGGCATGGGACTTCGAGAACGATGGCGTTGTGGATAGCACGGAGCAAAACCCAGCGCACACCTACTTGACCTTTGGAGAATTCGATGTGACGCTGACGGTCACTTCCGCGTCCGGGTCCGATTCGGTCACGCTTTTTGCCCTTATCGACACCGGCACTATTGTGCTGCCGGGCGATGTGCCGTTGAAGATGGTGTGGATACCTGCCGGGTCGTTCATGATGGGGCGGAGCCCGCGCGAGCTGGATGGCAACGCGAATGAAAGTCCAAGGCATCAAGTGACGTTTGCAAATGGATTCTTGATGGGCAAGTACGAGGTGACTCAAGCGCAGTGGTTGGCGGTGATGGGCAACTATCCGTCCTCTTTCACCGGTGATTTCAGTCGTCCGGTCGAGACGGTCTCCTGGGATACCGTACAGACCTTCATTACGGCGGTGAACGCATTGGGCCAAGGCACGTTCCACTTACCCTCCGAGGCACAATGGGAGTACGCATGCCGCGCTGGCACGAACTCGCGTTTTTACTGGGGCAACGACTTCAGCTACACCCAGATTGATGATTATGCGTGGTATTTCGACAACAGCAGTTCGACAACACATCTGGTAGGACAAAAACCGCCAAATGCGTGGGGGCTGTACGACATGTCGGGCAACGCGGAAGAATGGTGTGAGGACTGGTACCATTCGGACTACACGGGAGCGCCGACGGATGGTAGCGCATGGGTCTCGCCAACGGGATTGTACCGGGTGGTACGGGGCGGTGGCTGGGAAGGCTCCGGAGACGACTGCCGTTCGGCAAGTCGCGGCGCCTTTGGCCCGTCGAGTCCGGACAACACGATCGGATTCCGCCTCGCCAAGTAGTTTGCCGCTTGGCGCCTTTACGGTATTACCCGTAAGGTGGAAAAAAGTAAATCGTTGAGCGCGGTTCCCGGACCTAATCCCGGTCGCGCTCTTGAATTTCGTATGCGCCGGTCCCTGTTTCCGCCACGCTACTTGGCGCCGAGCGCAATTCCCTTTTTAGCTGCCCTATGCCTGAGTTGAATTGCTGCGCGCTTTAGGCGTAAGAGACTTGACGGCAAAGCCGCGAAATGTTTACGGGACCATTCCGATAGTTGTATTCGCGCGTTGCTTCGTGTCAGCATGCCGAATTCCCGGCGTTCCAAATTTCTTTTTGACTCCAGCATGAGGTGCATAGCGATGAAGAACCGGTTTTTGCGTTGCGTGGTGGGAGTGATGGTGATGATGGCGTTTGTGAATCCGGCGTTCGCGGAACTGAAGGTGGGCGCGGCATCCAAAGTGCTAACGCCTGACCCGCTGTTGCCGCTGTCCGGTGGCACGGGCGCTGCCCGGCCGGCGAAAGAGAAAAAGGGGGAACTCGAGGCGCGCGCCCTCGTAATCGACAACAGCGGCACGCGCATCGCCATCGTAAGCGTGCCCTACCTCGGTTTTCCCGGCACGCTCATCAATAAAGTGCGCGCGCAGGTAAAAGACATCAAACCTGAAAATATCATGGTCGGCGCGACGCATACCCATAGCGGGCCCGACATGTATGCCTTTCCCATCAATGATAAGGGCGAAACGCATGCTGACCTGAAGTACATCGAAAAGGCCTGCGGACTCATTGCCGAATGCATCAACGAGGCCAATGCGAAGATCGCCCCGGCTGCCGCGAAGATCGCTGAAGGCGAGGCTGCGGAGAAAATCGCATACAACTATTACGCGCCCAACCTCTATGACCGCCGGTGCAACGTGATTCAGTTCATCGGGGCCGATGACAAAGCGATTGCGACGCTCGTGAACTACGCCATCCATCCTGAAGTGATCGGGGCGGGACAGGGAATCTGCAGCCCGGACATGATCGGCCCGCTGCACGACCGCATCGCGGAACAGGGTGGCGGTATCTGCGTCTTTATGAATGGCGCGCAAGGAGGCATGGTGACGGCGGATTGCCGTCCGGCGACGTGGCCCGAAGGCGATGACGTGCAGACCTGGGAAGAATGCATCCGCATCGGAAACCTGCTGGCCGACGAAGCGCTTCGCATTGTGAAAGACGCGCCGCTCCAGAAAGACCCGCAACTGTTTTGCGCGGCGAAAAAACTGACGTTCCCTATTGAATCCGAGATGATGCAATTCATCATGGCCCATTCCCCGTTGAAGAGTAATACGAATCCCGACGGTTCGATTTCCACGCAGATGAATCTCGTAAATTTAGGGACGGCCCAGTTCCTTACCATCCCCGGCGAGGCGTTGCCGAACATCGGTTTCTACCTCAAGCGAAACATGCACGGCGATCAGAATTTTCTATTTGGGCTAACGAATGACGCATTCGGGTATATCCTGACGAAAGAGGATTTCGACAGTTTCAAACGATACGATTACGTCAGCGAGACTTCGCTCAGCGAACAGACAGGGACCATTTTGGTGGATGAAGGACTGAAACTCGTGGAAGAGAGTCCGCGCCCGGCGAAAGCGGCGTCCTGAACTACGAATTCTGCTATCTTTCGGGCAGCACGGCCTTATTGCCGCGCTGCCCGCTAAAGTTTTCCGCCCATCCGCCGATATTTTGGACAGGTCGAAGCCACATACGGATACGGAGGTCCTAATGGCTGGAATTCAAGGCATAGCCGCCGGCGCAACCGGCGGAACAACCGCCGAACTGGCGGTGGCATACCAGGCCGCCGTCCTTCGCAAACAGATTGAAGCGGTTCGCGACGTGGGCACGGCGGCGCTCACGCTGATTCAGTCGGCGGTCGCCGACCCCGCGGTCGGCCAGCACCTCAATATCGCCGCCTGACACCGGGAACCGATGAAAGGCGTGGCGGGTTACGGCTGGGCTGGCCGTGTTTTGCTTTTTCACCCCACCTTGAAGACACTTTGCTAATGGGTAAGTTTGGCGTATCCCAGACAAAGGAACTGGAGCTGGCGCGGCGCATGGCCGCTTGCGGGTTGCTGGAAGAGGGCCTGCGCGAGCAGTTCACGCGCTCGGGTGGGCCCGGCGGTCAGCACATCAACAAGACTCAAACGGGCGTGCTATTGGTGCATGCCGCGTCCGGTCTGGAAGTGAAAATGACGAAGGAACGCTCACAGGCGTTAAACCGTTTCTTCGCACGCCGGCGGATGTGTGAATTGCTGGAAGCACGGACGATGGGCGAGGAAAGCCCGGAAGCGAAGCGCATCGCGAAATTGCGCAAGCAGAAGGACCGAAGACGCCGGCGTGTCACCGGTGCAAAAGAATCCTAAGACTGCTGGTCGGTCGAGTCGGTTGGAGCAGTTTCATGTTTGCGCCGCTTTGCGGCGATATTCTCCGCGACGCTCCATAGAATCCAGACCGTACCGCCCGCAACGAGCGCAAGCAGGAGCGCGATCGTGGCGGCGGTAATAATACCCATCAGTTGTCATCCCCTGTCTCGTCGACGGGAACCAGCGGTGGGGGTGGTATTCTGACCGGTTCCTCGCGCTGCATGGGTTGGACGTCCTGTTGCAATTGTTTCGCAGCGGCAGACGTATTCACCACTTCCTGTTTCAATTCCTCGATCTGTTTTTGCAAGGTCTCGAGCTGTTGGGACAGCGAGGCGTTGGATTTGCGCAACCAATCATTGGCTTTCCGCAATTCTTCGTGCGCGTCCAGGATAGTCTTCGCATCTGATGCCTTCGTTGGCGCCTTATCCGGAGCTGGCGTTACTGGCAACGACGGCATGGAGGGCAGCGTGGGCATTGCTGGTGTGGCGGATGCATCGGGGATTGCCGGTGTTTCCGCGGACGATTCGACTGACAACGCGTCGAACCACGCAGTGCCGCGCCAACGCAACACGCAGCGCACGACGATGAAGTCCGTATTCAACGGCGCGTCTACGGCGATTTTCACATTGGTCCAGTCCTGCGTGCCGGTGATGAGTTCATCGAGCGCCGTGGATTGTTGCAACACCATCGTGAGCGGGTTCTTCTGAAAACATTGCACCCAGATGGCCGCTTCGCCCGCGTTCTCGGTTTTGATCGCACCCTCGACAATGAGCCGCTTGCCGCGAAAATCGCCGATGATGTTCTGGCTCCAGTTGTTCGCGGGGTCTTCTGCATATGGCGTCGTGATGACCAGCCGGGCAGAATTATTTCCCAGCTTTGCGACCCGGTAGTCAACTTCGGCTGACGCCCCTTCGCGCGGCTGCACATAGACATTCCAGTCCGCGGGCGTAGTACCACCGACCGTTTCGAAGCCGGGATTCTTCAGCAGATTTTCCGCGGCGGCGTTTAGCGTGAACAGGCATAGACATGCGAATGCGGTGCGCATGGGGAAAGCGTAACAAGCCCCCGAAACTGAATCAACGCTGTTCGACAAGCGTCGCGCGCAGCGCATCGAGCACCGCAACGAAATCCGCCGGCGGCGGCGCCGTGAATCGCACGCGCTTGCCATCGGCGAGATGCTCGAAGCCCAGCAGTTCCGCGTGCAACGCCTGTCCGTCGAGCGCTTCAAGCGCCGCACGGACGGGCGCGGGCACCGTCCATTCGTCAAACTCGGTGACCCCATAGACCGGATCGCCCAACACGGGATGACCCGCAAACCGCAGGTGTACGCGAATCTGATGCGTGCGACCGGTTTCAAGTTGCAGCGACACCAGCGATGCGACACCAAATTTTTCGAGCACCTCGAAACGCGTTATCGCATCCCGGCTGTTGAGCCCGGTGACGGTCATGCGATGGCGATCGTGCGTGCTGCGCCCGATGGACGCGCTGATGCGGCCCGCGGCGTCCTTGAATTCGCCGCGCACCAATGCGATGTACCGGCGATCAAACGTGTGCTCGCGCGATTGTTCGGCGAGGCTCGCGAACCCGCGCGGAGATTTAGCGACGACCATCACGCCAGAGGTGAACTGATCCAGCCGATGCACAATGCCGGGACGCAATGCGTCTTCGCCAGGGCGCTGAAAATCCTTGCAATGATGCAGGACCGCGTTGACCAACGTGCCCGATGGATGCCCCGGCGCGGGATGCACCACGAGGCCAGAGGGTTTGTTCACGACCAGCACATCTTCGTCTTCGTGCAGGATTTCGAGCGGTATCGCCTCGGGTTTCAGTTCCGTACTGGGCGGCGGCGGCAGATCGATTTCCACGGTATCGCCCGCATTCATAGACCGGCTAGGCCGCGTGCAGGGCGCGCCGTTCACCTGGACCTTGCCATTCTTAATCACGGCCTTTATAAACGAGCGCGTTGCGTCTTCTATCGCGCCAGTGAGAAAAACGTCCAGACGTAGTCCCGCAGTTTCTTCGGAGACGAGTTCTTCAGATTTCATGCGCGCTATCGTACAGGTAAATGGGAGGGAATACGAAGCAGTTATTCGTGCAGATATGCCCAGTCGCCAATTCTTGCTATGCTGCGAAACTCACCACTTCCAGTTCTGCCAGGGAGTCAACAGATGCCAGGATTTCTTCGACACGCTTCATCACAACGTCTTCGATGAGATATTCGCGGCAACTTGAACATTGCATGACGGGAACTTGTTTAACGATAACGATTGCGGACTCGGTGACTTTGAACGGAAGACCGGTTTGCGTCGGTTCCATTGTTGCCCCGCAAGAATGGCATGTCATTGTTGTATTCTCCGTTTTAGATCGTCAGACCATTTTGACCTGTCAGGTCTGTACATCGTCACTATGCGGACGTTGTCGCCCGCAACATCAATTTCGTCGCCCCTGTCAATCTTTTCATTTGGACGTTCTCGCAAATCCCGCTGCCAGCGCTTTGTAGGTTTCCTGATATTCCCTGAAGCATGCATCGTAGACCGATGAATGCGCATCGTTCGGTTTGCATTCATCTTCCACTTTAATAATCGCGTCACAGGCTTCTTCGACGGTCCTGTATATGCCCGTGGCAACGGTGGCCAACAGCGCGGCGCCGTAAGCCGGTCCTTCGTCGATGTTGGTTGTCACGAGCGGCGCCTTGTTGATGTCGGCCTGAACCTGGCGCCAGAACGCATTGCGCGCGCCACCGCCGGACGCGCGTACCTGCGTTATGGCAACACCCATTTCGCGGATGATTTCGAGGCTGTCGCGCATGGCGAACGCGACGCCTTCAAACACGGCGCGGGCCATGTGCGCGCGGGTATGCTTGAGCGATAGCCCGACGAACGCGCCCCGCGCGTATGGGTCCTTGTGTGGCGTGCGCTCTCCGCTGAGATACGGCAGGAACGTGAGTCCTTCCGCTCCCGGCGCGACATTCGCTGCCGCCGCCGCAATCACGTCGTAGGGGTCGTAACCGCGCTCGACTGCCGCGGCTTTTTCCGTGGGGCACAAGGTATCGCGGAACCAGCGCAGCGCTCCTCCCGCGCTTAATACGACTCCCATGACGTGCCACTTGCCCGGTACTGAATGACAAAACGTGTGTACCCTGCCCTTCGGGTCGAGGCTAATCGTATCCGCGAATGCAAAGACAACCCCGCTCGTGCCGACGGTGGACGAAATAACGCCCTTGCGCACAATACCATTGCCGATACCGCCCGCGGCCTGATCACCTCCACCGGCGACGACTGGGATGCCCGCGGGAAGACCGGTGAGATTGGCGGCTTCTTCGGACAACTCACCGGTAATTTCCGTGCCCTCATAAGCGCGCGGCATGAGCGAGGGATCGATATCGAGCATCGACATCAGTTCCGTGTGCCACGCGCGGTCCCGCACGTTAAACAACAATGTGCCGGACGCATCCGCGACATCGGTGGCATAATCGCCGGTGAGCACCAACCGGATGTAATCTTTGGGAAGTAGGACCTTCTTCAATTTTTCGTAAAGGTGCGGTTCGTTATCGCGCAACCACAGAATCTTTGGCGCG
>JAWXCN010000255.1:0-27212 GCA_034408725.1 Candidatus Hydrogenedentota bacterium | reverse complement strand
GCTCAAGCCGGAGCATGCGGAAGCTTTATTCAGGCTGTGCCCGATTGGCGCGACCGTGACCGTCCGGTAGACGACGCCGCGTATTCTCAACTGCTCCGCGCACAGGTTTTTCAGCGGTTTTCTTGTGTTCACCATCCCTACGGCGTATCCTGTCCGCATGGATGTATTGGAGGTTTCATGAAGATTATTCTGGCAAAACCCCGCGGATTCTGCGCGGGCGTCGAGCGCGCCATCAAATGTGTCGAACAGTCACTTGAGCGGTATGGCGCGCCGGTATACGTGTTGAACGACATTGTGCATAACGCGCACGTCGTGAACGAACTCAAGAACAAGGGCGCGGTGTTTGTGAAAACGATGGACGAGGTGCCGCCTGGCTCGCACCTGTTGTTCAGCGCGCACGGCGTTGGCCCCGAGCGTTATGCGCACGCCGAAAAATATCAGATGGAAGTAATCGATGCGACTTGTCCGCTCGTGGAAAAAGTACACAACGAGGCGCGCCGGTTTGCGGCCCGTGATTTCACCATCGTCCTCATCGGAGAAGTGGGTCACGATGAAACCGTGGGTACAATGGGATGGGCGCCGGAGAACATCCGGCTCGTATTTTCGCAAGACGACGTCGATAAATTGGAAATCATCAACCCCGACAAAGTGTCGTACATTACACAGACGACATTGAGCGTCGAGGACTGCGATCGCGTCATTATGGCGTTGAAAAAGAAGTTCCCAAAAATTCAGGGCCCGCCGAAATCAGACATTTGTTACGCAACGACGAATCGGCAGGCCGCGGTAAACGCCCTGTCGTCGCAGGTTGACATGGTGCTCGTTGTCGGCGATCGGGAAAGCGCGAATTCCAATCGCCTCGCCGAGATTTGTCATGCCAAAGGTCAAAACGCCTATCTCATCAGCTCCGCGGAAATGATTGATCCGGCATGGCTTGACGGCGTCGAATCGGTTTTATTGACGGCGGGCGCCTCGGCGCCGGAAACGCTGGTCCAGGGCGTTATCGATTTTTTTGCGGCGCGTGGTCCGGTCGAAGTAGTCGAGTCTGAAGTGATGATGGAAAACGTACACTTCAAGTTGCCGAACGAACTCGCCGTAGCCCAGTAACGGTTTCATTTAAATGGCACGCGCCGTGTAGTTCGTCAAGGCTTCGAGGAGACTAACTAGAAGCCATCAAACGGCCGGTTATAGCGGCCAAACGTGCGTGCGCTGTCTTCCGTCATCGGGAAATTAGCGCCCGGATACTTCTCGTACTGAACGTGGCCATCCAGATATAGAATGTTCGCGCCGCCTGGCACATGCGCAAAATCGATTGAGGCCGTGGTGATGTGGTCCCACAGAACCGGAACGGTGCTCGAAGCCGCGGAGGTTCGTGTCGGGTCGTTGATATCGGTAATCAGGAAACGCTCGATACCCATCTTCAGCCGGCGAATGGTGTCTCCACCACCGGCCTGCGTTCCGGCATAGGCGGCGGAAACCTCGAAGTCTTCATCGCTTGCTTCGCCAAACGTCGCCACGTTCTCGGCGGCGAGTTCGCCCCACGGCGTATTGACGTATTCGCCTTCTTCATGACGCCCGCCGGGACCAGAGCCCATCGTGTCAACCAGTGGCCCTAGAATGTTGATGTCTTCGAGCAGCAGGAAGCCCGTGTAATCGTAGGGTTCTTTCCCGATCTCGCAGGGTTCGACCTGGCCATTGTCGTTGCCCTTGTCGTGGTCGTATCGGGCAACGGGGCTTGCCTGCGCAGACCATGACGGGCACCAGATCACGTTATAGTCGTCGAGGTAGTCGGGGATGACAGACTCGCCGCGAAAAATCATCTCGGCGCCGAGTGTGCCATTGCACTTCCACGTTTGGCGTGGCGGCAGTTTGTCTTTGGATTCGCTCGCATACATGTGCATCACGAGTCCGATTTGTTTCAGATTGTTCTGGCAGCTTGCACGGCGGGCGGCCTCGCGAGCGCGGGCCAGTGCCGGGAGCAAAATCGCGGCCAAGATACCAATAATGGCGATGACAACCAAAAGTTCGATAAGCGTGAATCCAAATCGGTTTTTCATAAGTCCCTCTCTGCCAACACTATAAAACGGCAAGCCTCAACACTGTTTAGGAAGCTGGTTCTTCTGTTCTGTATGCAGAATAAAGGCTAGCGTACCATATCTTTGGGTCGCGGTCAATATCTTTCGCGCCAAAGGGCACACCGGCGCTTGCATTACTTCCCAAATATTCCCAGGGGAATCCCAACCCTTTTAGAAAGCGTTTCCAAGGTGATAGATAAAATTATCAATCCTTGCTTGTACGAGGAGTAAACATGACGTATTGGCAATAGTTTCGCGCGGAGGACGTCCGGACCTGGCTGCGCCAGTGTTGCCGGCGGTGCAGGCGGCAACACTGCTTATCGTTGGCGGTGAAGACCACGACGTCCTTCCGGTAAATCAGCAAGCCTTCGATCTGATTCGGACTTCCAAAAAACGTTCAATCATTCCTGGCGCCACCCATTTATTCGAAGAGCCCGGAAAGCTTGAAGAAGCCGCGGAACTTGCGAGCGATTGGTTTCTAAAATATCCCGGTGGCGAAACCTGAATGCGGTCCGCCGCCGATTGTCCACAACGTTTATAGGATGCTGGTATGCCCAAACCTGCGCGTTATTTTGAGACGGACATTAACTCGAAGGGCGTATTAACCGAGTGGGTGCGGGAAATTTCCCTGCCTCTAAACAGTGAGGCGGACCTTGACCCGTTGTTTGAACAGATTGGCGACGCACGGTTCGTGTTGCTGGGGGAAGCTTCGCACGGGACTGCCGAATTTTATGCGTGGCGCGCGGCGATCAGCCGCCGGCTGATTGCCGAGAAAGGGTTCTCATTTATTGCGGTCGAAGGCGATTGGCCGGATTGCTACCGCGTGAACCGGTATGTTGCGGGCCACGACGAATACGGGGAGACGGCCCGCGAAGTGCTCGAGACGTTCCAGCGTTGGCCCACGTGGATGTGGGCGAATCATGAAGTTGCCGCGATGGCCGAGTGGATGCGGCAGCACAATCGCGGTGTTCCGGAGGATCGGAAGGCAGGTTTCTATGGGCTGGACGTGTACAGCTTGTGGGAATCGCTGCACTCGATTCTCGGGTATCTCGAACGCGTTGATGGTTCACTGCGCGACGCGGCGTGGCGCGCGTTCCGTTGTTTTGAACCCTATTCGGAAGACGTACACGAATATGCGCGGGCAACGCGGTTCGTGCCGGAATCGTGTGAGGACGAGGTCATCGAACTGTTAAAGACGTTGCGGAGCGATTCACTCAGCTATCTCGCCGAGGGCAGGGACACCTATTTCGCCGCGCAGCAGAACGCTGTCGTGCTCAAAAATGCGGAAGCATACTATCGCGCGATGGTCCGCGGTGGTCCGGGTTCCTGGAATATTCGCAATCGTCACATGATGGAAACGCTCGATCGTCTCATAACGCACCACGGGATGGCATCGAAGGCCATTGTGTGGGCGCACAATACCCATATTGGAGACGCCCGATTCACGGACATGCTGGAAGGCGGCGAGGTGAATATCGGGCAGTTGGTCCGCGAGCGCCGTGCGGATGATGGTGTCGTGTTGGTTGGTTTCGCGTCTCACCGCGGCGCCGTGATCGCGGGCCCGAAGTGGGAGGCGCCAATGGAACGGATGCAGGTGCCGCCCGGCAGAAGTGGAAGCTGGGAACATGTGCTCCACGAGGCGGGCGCGGAAAACAAACTGGTCGTGTTCGGTAAGAATTATCCACCGGCCGAGGCGCTGGTCGCGCGCGGTCACCGGGCGATTGGCGTGGTTTACAACCCCGAATTCGAGTGGCTGGGCAACTACGTGCCCTCGATCTTGCCGCGGCGATACGATGCATTGCTGTATTTCGACATGACCGAGGCGCTGCACCCGCTGCACGAAGTGCAATGGCGCGCAGAACGCCACGTTGCCGAAACGTACCCGCTGGCATCTAAGTGAAAGAGAGAATTGACGTGCTTTTTCATGACCGCATTCACGGCGGGCGCATCCTCGCCCGCGAACTTCGCGGATACGCGGACCGCGACGATGTTTTGGTGCTCGGGTTACCCGCGGCGGCGTGCCCGTTGCATATGAAGTCGCACGCGAACTGGATGCGCCGCTGGATGTTTTTCTCGTGCGCAAGCTGGGCGTGCCGGGGCAGGAAGAGTTGGCGTTTGGAGCGATTGCCAGCGGAGGCGTGCGCGTGTTGAATGGGCATGTCACGCAACTTTTGGAGCTGGACGCGTCCCAGATCGAGGCCGTCGCCCTCAAGGAACGGCGTGAACTGGAGCGGCGTGAGTGCGCCTACCGGGGAACCCGATCCGCGATTTCTCCGGAAGGAAAAACGGTAATTCTTGTGGACGATGGATTGGCGACGGGTTCGAGCATGCGGGCGGCGGTCACGTCGCTTCGCAAGATGCACCCTGCCAGAATCGTTGCGGCCGCGCCGGTGGGCGCGCCGGGAACATGCGCGGAACTGGAGCAAGATGTGGATGAAATCGTATGCGCGAAGACGCCGGACCCGTTTTACGCTGTTGGTTGGTGGTACGAAGATTTTTCGCAAACAACAGACACCGAAGTTCACATGCTGTTGGATCGCGCCGCGAGCGGAAACGAAAAATCGGCACACCATATTCCGCAATGATTCCGATTGTTTAAGGTTGCGCGGCTCAACGGATTTTGCCCCTGGTAAGAGTTTTCCCAGAGCCAACGCGAGCATCTCCGTATCCCGCCGATACGCACCGTCTTACCCTCGCGCGCGGACGCAACCGCTGGAATGTGCTTGACGGTTGGATGCTCCAAACTTACAATATGGTGCGGCTATCGAGAAGCGGTATGGTGCTGAAATAATTTTTGGGGCTAACTTTTCGCGGGGAGCCTCGTTCAATGGCACAACTCACGGTTCTTGGAGTGCGCGAGCGGGTTTGGGCGCTCGACGATGTCGCAACACTTCCTTCCACCCTCGTCCGGATACTATCCGTCGTCCAAGATGAATCGGCAACCGCTTTGGATTTGGCGGACGTGGTCGCTTCGGACCAGGCACTAACCCTTAAGATTCTCGGCACGGTGAACTCCAGTTATTACGGTCTTCACCGGCAGATTCGAACAATTCCCGACGCCGTAGTGATCCTTGGGTTTGACGAGGTCGAGCGTGTCGCGCTAGCGATTTCGGTAATCAATATGTTTGGGCGCGATCCGTCCAATGCGCGCGCGTTGCACATGCTCTGGCGGCACAGTCTAGCGTGCTCCGTCGTCGCGGGGTTCTTCGAGGCACGGCTGCACACGCGTAAACCGCAAATCGCGGGCGCGCACGTTGCCGGATTGCTGCACGATATTGGCAAGGCGATCATCATTCAGCAGTTCCCCGGCGCGGTGGCTGCGATCAACCGCTTAATCGAGGATGAAGGGTTCTCGCACACGGACGCGGAACGGGAGGAACTCGATGGGTACACGCACTGCGATATCGGCGCGTGGCTTGCCGGGCGCTGGGGCCTTCCACCCGCAATCGTCGAGAGCATCGAAATGCACCATGCGCCAAGCGCGCTTCCGCAGGCGCATCTCCTCACACATGCCGCGCACGTCGCCGATTGTTTGTGCAACCGCGCCGGCATTCGCTCAATGAACGCTAACGCCACGTGCGACTTCGAGCCTTCCAGCGGAATTGCGTTGGACCTGGACGAATCTGTTATCGCATCGGCGGAAGTGAAACTTCAAAAACAACGCGGCCTGATAGGCGCAATGGCCGCCGGCGGCGCGTGTTAGGGTTTGAGTAAGTTCCAATCGTGGTGAAGTCTGCGCGTTTCCTGTCGCTACCGCACGAAGGCGATTGGTCAAGCCCCGAAAAAAGAGCTTTTTTGCGCGTAATTTGATGTCTGGCAAGTCCCTTCGCCCTTCAATACAAGCCTTTTGACTCCAACCGCGGACGCATACTATACTTTCCGTTTACTGCGAAGCCCGGATTGGGGCTTTGGACGGCGCCCGCGCTGTAGCGGTTGAGGCGCGAGTGGCGCATATCAAGGGAGAGTCCTGTGAAGCGAACCTATCAACCATCGAAATTGAAGCGGAAGCGTAACCACGGCTTTTTGAAGCGAATGGCTACGGCTACGGGCCGTGCCGTGATTAAGCGGCGCCGTGCGAAGGGCCGGAAGCGTTTGTCCGCGTAACTGGAGGATGTCGAGCTGTTGTGCCGGGCCTACAGGCGTTTCCAAGGCATGAGCGTCTCACGCGCAAGCGGGATTTCACCGCGGTCTTCGAGCAAGGCCGCAAGAGCGTGGGGCCGTCTTTCGTCTGTTATGTGCTTTGGCGGGAAGGTCAGGGCCGGAAGTTTGGATTCGCTGTTTCGCGCAGAGTAGGCAATGCCGTGGTCCGCAACCGCGTGAAGCGGTATTTGCGGGAGTTTTACCGGAGGCGCCGCGCCCAGATCTGCGAAGACACCCATGTGGTGGTCGTGGCGCGGCCGTACGCGGCGAAGCTGGGGTATGCACAGTGCGCACAGGCGATGCAGCGTCTTCTCAAGGAAATCGAGGTGGCCAGTGGGTAGGGTACTGATCGCGTTTATTCGCGGGTACCAGTTTGTTTTATCGCCCTTCCTCGGCCAGAACTGCCGGTTTGCCCCGACCTGTTCCCATTACGCCGTCCAGGCGATTCAGAAGTACGGTGCGGTCCGCGGCGTATGGTACGCCGTTTGCCGTATTGCGCGCTGCCACCCGTTTAATGCGGGCGGCTACGACCCCGTACCCTGAGCCGTCTCTCGCGCAACAGCTCTCTCGCACGGGACAAGTGTGTCCCGGCGGCGGAGAGGTGAGTGTACGACGACGATCAACAAGAGAAAGATGCCGCGCGCAACCAACTCATCGTCTTTGTGATGTTTGTGTTGATGTTTGTCGTGTGGATGCAATATTCCGGTTTCGGCCAACCACGGCCCGCTCCAGACCCGGCGGTCGAAACTGTCACGACGACCCCGCAGAACGCGGTGTCGCGCGGTGTCGCGCTCGAACCCGCCGTAGCGCCCGCTTCCCCGCCAGGCGCCGAACCGGTGGCAATTGCCCAATCGGCTTCCGGCTGGCCTTATTTGCCGCCTATACCAGAAGACGCATCGGCTGCCGATGAAATAACGATCAAAAAAGACGACATGGAACTCGTGTTTACCCGGATTGGCGGACGGCTCAAGCGGGCAAGCCTGATGGTCGGGGAACACGGTGCGGACCGCGTGCAGTTGGTGCCGGAAACGGTGCTTGCTGACACGGAAGCGGTTTATCCATTTGGACTGCGGTTTTCAAGTGAAGCGCTACATGACGAACTGGATCGCCGCCGGTTCGAGGTTGAATCGCAGACCGGCGCATCGGTTGTATTCGCCCTATCTCTGCCGAACGCTTTTGCTGTGCGCAAAACGTTTGCATTTTCTGAGGCGCCCCACGTCATCCGCGCGACTGTCGAGTATAAGAACCTTGAGCCGGCGGCGCGCGTCCTTGGTCGCGACCAGGACCCGGCGTTTGCCTTTACGTGGGGGCCCAATGTCAATTCGCAGGACCATGGAAAGGGCGTGCAGCAGGCTCTGGTCTGGCGCAGCGAAAACGACACGCAAATCCTTGGCACAGCCAACATGGAGCCTGAAGACGAAAGCCTGTACTTTACCAAGCGATTCCTGAACGTGAACTGGCTGGCCTTGCGCAGCGCGTATTTCATTGTCGCCATGAAACCACAGGACGGTTTGGGTACGGGCATGGCGATTGGGAATCCGCTGGAGTTCCGATTCGGGCTGGCCGCGCCGAGGGCCGAGGTCGCGCCGGGTGAAACGCTGACGCAATCGTTTGACGTGTACATTGGCCCGAGCCATTTGGACAACTTGCAGGAGGCGTGGCCTACGCTTGCAACGGGGCTGCAGTTTTTCGAGTGGCCGGACTTTTTCGATTGGTTCGCGAAGCTCCTGCTCCAAATGCTGAACTGGTTCTACGGCATCATTCCCAATTATGGGATCGCGATTATCCTGCTCACGATTGTCGTCCGCGTCGTCATGTTTCCGCTCACGCTCAAGCAGATGCGCACCATGAAGCGCATGACGATGCTTGCGCCGGAAATGGAAAAGCTCAAGGAGCAGTACGCAAGCGATCCGCAGGAATTGCAGCGCAAGACCATGGAGATGTATCGGGAATACGGCATGAACCCCGTCGCGGGCTGTTTGCCGATGTTGGTTCAGATGCCGATCTTCATCGCGCTATACCGCATGCTTTGGAGTGCATACGAGCTGCGCGGCGCGCCATTTACCTTGTGGATCACTGACCTCTCGGAGCCGGACCGGCTCCTGCACATTCCGGCGCTGAGCCAGTTACCTTGGATATTTCATCACCTCGAATATGTCAACGTGCTTCCGTTGCTGAGCGCGCTTGCCATGATGATCAGCGTCAAGTTCACGCCCATGTCAGCGCCGATGCAAAATCAGCAACAGAAAATCATGATGACCCTGATGCCCGTGGTGTTCAGTGTGTTCTGCTATTCCCTGGCGTCCGGTTTGAACCTCTATATCCTGACCAGCACCCTGCTCGGCATTGCGCAGAGCTATGTCCTTCACTTTCAGGATGTCGGAAAGCCTGAAAAGAAAGTCCCGAAAAAGAAGCAGCATTTCTATACAGCGGCAATTCAGAAAAAGAAACAGAATGAGCGCGACCAAAAGGAGCGCAAGCGTAAAGAGCGCAAACTGACCGAGGACGAACCGAAGCAGCGGTAAGTCTTTCGCTGCGTCTCCATTACCAGGAGACTCCGGCACAACCGCTTGGGGAAGCGGCAACCGGTGGCGTTAAGCGTCCAGCGGCATGCGCACGACAAGGAGACGAGGAACATGAGATCGATTGATGTAAGCGCGAAGTCGCGCGAACTCGCCATTACGAACGCTTTGGCCCAGCTTGGCGTGGACCGGGATGAAGTCTATGTCGAGATTCTTGATGAGGGCAGCAAAGGTCTGTTCGGACTCGGCGCGCGGCCGGTCAAGCTGAGGGTATCCACCGAAGTGCCGGGGCCCGAGCCGGTTTCATCGCGGCCTGCGCCGGCGCGCCGCCAGGAACCTGATCAACAACCCCAGCGCCAGCAGCGCCCGCAACCGCAGCGCCAGGATTCGCAGCGTCCACCTCAGCAGCGGCAACAGCAGCCATCACGGCAACAACAGCCGCAGCGGGGTCAGCAACCGCAACGGCCCGCGCAAGCGCCTCGCCGGGAGCACGCGCCACGTCCAGCGCCTGCGCCAAGGCCGCCAGCGGCGCCGCGTCCCGCTTCCGCTGGTCCGATAGACGCTGAAGCCGAGGCCCTGCTGCGCGAAGTGTTTCAACGCATGGGCATCGAAGCGACAGTCGCGGGGGAATCGGGAGAGAACGGCGAAGTCATTCTTAAAGTCACTTCGCCAGACTCCGCGATACTGATCGGTCGAAAAGGCCGCAGTCTTGGGGCGATACAGTACCTCATCAACCGGATGGTCAATCGGAATGACGCGGAAGAGGGTGAGCACATCACCATCGACGTCGAAGGCTATCTTGGCCGCCGGCAGGAGGCACTCGAAGACCTGGCGTCGCGCCTCGCCGCCCGTGCCAAGGAATCGGGCCGCCGGCAACGCACGAAACCGATGAGCCCCCAGGAACGCCGCATTATTCATGTTGCGCTGGAAGCCGATTCGGAGGTGCGCACCTTTAGCCTGGGCGACGCGAACGCGCGCTTTGTCGTCGTCGCTCCGAAAGATGAACGTGCCGGCGCGGGTGAAGACCGCCCGCCGCGCGAACGCGGCCGCCGGGGTGGACGTGGCCGCGGGCCCCAGGGTGATCGCGGAGACCGCCCCGCGCGTCCGTTCCAGCAATCGGCGAGCGAATCCGGGATAGGTGAATCCGCCAATCACGTTCCGGCGGACGGGACGTCGGAAGGATCGAACGGCGAACATTCGCAGCGACCCGAAGGTGTTAACGAGGACCGCGGCCGGCGCAGGTCGCGTCGCGGCCGCCGCGGACGTGGCGGCCCGCGTCCTGACGCGGCGCCGCAACCCGATGCCGCGGCCAGTGAGCCGCAGGAGTCCTGACGATACGATTGCCGCGATTTCGACGCCGCCAGGGGAGGGCGGCATTGGAATCGTGCGCCTGAGTGGACCGGATGCCGTTCCCATCACGCATCGCCTATTCGCATCGTCGCGCGGCAAAGACATACGGTCGGCGCAAGGCCGGGTTTTTCATGGAAGCGTTTGCAACGAAACCTTCACGATTGATGAAGTGCTCGTACACGTCATGCGCGCGCCCCGCAGCTATACTGCCGAAGATGTCGTAGAAATCAACTGCCACGGGGGCGCCGGGCCACTTCAAACCGTGTTGGAACTGGTCCTTCAGCATGGTGCTCGACTGGCCGAGCCGGGCGAATTTACCAAACGCGCCTTCCTGAACGGGCGCATCGATCTCGTGCAGGCTGAAGCTGTCATTGACCGCATCCAGGCGCGCACGAGCGCATCGTTGCGCGCGGCATCCGCCGCCGCGGGCGGCGTGTTGTCCAAATCAATCTATGAAGCGCGCGACACCTTGGTCGATGCGTTGGCGCGCATCGAGTCTGCAATCGATTTTCCCGATGACGACCTGCCGGAACTCGTTGATGAAGCGTTGCGCGCGCGGCTTACCGCGGTGCTTTCGCGGTTGCACGAATTGATCGCCACCGCCGAAGCGGGCCGGCTCTATCGCGAAGGCGCGCGGTTGGCAATTGCGGGGCGGCCCAATGTTGGTAAATCGAGTTTGTTCAATGCGTTGCTCCGTGATGCGCGCGCGATTGTTACGGCAGTCCCCGGCACGACGCGTGACCGGCTCGAAGAAACCCTTACTATCAGCGGAGTGCCCGTGCGCATCAGCGATACGGCCGGACTACGGGATACCGGCGATGAAGTCGAGCGGATCGGCATCGAGCGCGCGCGGGACGCAGTGAAGGACGCGGATGTCGTGCTACTTGTTTTGGACGCGACGGCGATAGACGAGAGTGAAGTCGCTTCCCTCGCGACGGAAATTCTCGCGTTCGGCAGGCCTACTATCGCGGCATTGAACAAGATCGATCTGGTTTCGACGGCAGAACCTCCGTCTTGGCTTGTGCGGAGGCTGAACGCAGCCGGCATGATAGAGCGAAGTGGCCTGCATGCTATTTGTCCGGTTTCGGCAAAGACGGGTGAAGGATTGCAGGAGTTGGAAGACGCCATGACGCGCGTACTGCTCGGTGATACTCCTATCGCGCCTGATCAGGGATTGATCACGCGCGTTCACCAGCGGGATAGCGCGCGTCGCGCCGCGCTTGCTCTCGAACGGCTTCTCGCGAATTACAACGCGTCGCCGGAATTTCTTAGCATTGATCTGCGAGACAGTCTGGACGCTTTGGGCGAAATCACGGGCGATACCACTTCCGAGGACTTGCTGGCCCGGATATTTTCCAGTTTCTGCATTGGAAAGTAGGGCGACGCACTCGTCATCCCTTCAAACGGCTACAGCACGCCAGAGATCAACCGGTCCTGCCTTTCCATCTGATCTTCGATGCTATCGAACACGTCTTGAGGTTTTGGCGGGGCGGGTGGCGCGGGCGCGGTGTAGGTGCCTTTGATGAAAGCCTCCTTGAATCCGGCGGCATGTCCGCGACTGGTTTGACGCGTGACGTTATGCCACTCAATTTCAGCGCCCTCCGGTACTGCGAAGTCTTTCACTTCCTGGCCTTCCAGGGCCGTCTTCATGAAGTTTGTCCACACGGGCACGGTCATGCGCCCGCCCGTATAGTCGGCGCCACTTCCCAGCGAGCGGTTGTCCTTGTAGCCAATCCAGACGACGCAGGTATACTCCGGGGTGAAGCCGCAGAACCACACATCCCGTGCGTCGTTCGAGGTGCCGGTCTTGCCGCCGCGCGGCCGTTCCAATTCCCTTGTACGTCCGCCCGTGCCCCATGGCGCTTCGCACACGCCGCGCAACATGTGCAGCATGACGAACGCGACTTCGGGACTCATCTTTTGCTCGCGCTTGATCTCCGCGCGATAAATCTCCAATCCGTCGCGATCCTTGATTGCTTCGATGAAGATAGGCTTCGCGTACATGCCGCCATTGGGAAAAATCGAATAGGCCGCGCACTGTTCGAGCGCCGTCACTGAATGGGACCCAAGTGCAACCGTCAGCCCGGCGTCCGGCGGAATCGGAATGCTGAAGCCGCATTTCTGAATCATTTCCTTCACCGCGGGTACGCCGCCAATGGCCTTATCGTCCGCGATACGTACCGAGACCGTATTGATAGATTTTTCCAGTGCCAGGCGTAGCGACACGGGGCCTGAATAGTCACCGGAGAAATTCCGGGGCGACCATGCTTGCCCATTACCGCCGCGCATCGTGAACGGTCCATCGACATAAATGGTTGTGGGGTTAATTTTTTTGCCGCGCCCATTCTCGAGCGCGGTCGCCCATACGAATGGTTTTACGCTTGATCCGGGCTGGCGTCCCGCCTGGGTTGCCATATTGAACTGTTCGACTTCCCAATCGCGGCCGCCCACGAGCGCGCGGACGTACCCCGCGAACTCGGGCCGGTTGTCCATGCACACGAGCGCGCCTTGTACCGGCACGAACTCGTCTTCGCGGCCCGCGCGTTGCAGTGCCTTCAGCTTCCGTTCATCGAACGCGCGCAACTGATTGAACATGGCCTCTTCGGCGGCTTTCTGCAACCGCATGTCAAGAGTCGTGATGATCTCGTAGCCGTCGTCGATCAATTGCTGGTCGTCGTATTTCTGTTCCTGCAACATGCGGATTTTCATTTCGCGCACGAAATACGGCGCGCGGAACTTGTTGGGCGTGAGCAGTCCCGACTCTTCGTTCATGCGCGCAAGACGCTGTTCCGGCGTGAGTGTGTAGTCCCTTACCGTGGTGGCCCGGGCGCGCTCGAATTCATCCGCCGTGATAAAGCCGTGCTCGAGCATGCGGTCCAGCACGAGGTTGCGCTGGCGTTGCGCGCGTTCGGCATGCAGGTCGGGCCGATACGCATTGGGCGACGGCAAAATCGCGGCAAGCGTCGCGGCTTCCTCGATGTTTACATCCTTGCATGGTTTTCCGAAATAGAATTGCGCGGCCGCTTCAATTCCGTGCGCGCTTCCGCCAAGAAACACCTGATTCATATACAGCTCGAGGATTTCATCCTTTGTAAATTCCCGTTCGACCTGCAACGCAACGATCATTTCCTGCAATTTGCGGGATGGCGTTCGTTCTTTCGACACGCCCGTGGCTTCTTCCGCGTTGCGGACCAATTGCATCGTGATCGTGCTTGCGCCGCGGATTCTGCCCGTGCGCAGCACGTCGAGTCCCGTCCGGACAATCGCGTCGGGCCGGACACCCTTGTGCTCGTAGAATACCGAGTCTTCCGCGGCGACCACCGCCTTTTGAAGGATTAGGGGTATCTCGCTCAACCGGACGAGCTGCCGGTTCTCGACGTTGTACTCGCCGAGGAATACCGCGCCGCCGTCCGCGTACACTTTGCTGCCGATCTTTGGGCGGAACTGGTCCAGCGTTGCGATCTGTGCCTTGGCCTTTTCCATGCGCCATGCGAAAACGCCGAGTCCGGCGCCAAACGCCGAGCCCACCGCGACCATGAACAGGAAGAACAGAAAGCCGCATCCGCGCACGTCCATGCGTTTCCAAAGGGTCGGTATATTTGGCAATTGTTCAGACATGAAAAAATCGTATCACGATAGCGGCGCTTGCACAATGAATTGAATACCGCATTGCCGCCGGTAGTTCCATTCTATGGGTTGGCGAGCGCGTGCCCGCCCCGCCAATACAGATAACAAAGCACTACCTGGGCCATTGTCGCGCCCGCCATGTCCGCGAGGAGGTCCCCGATGTCAAAATTGCGGCTCGGCACATACAGTTGGTGGACCTCGTCAGACAAACCATAAAAGGTCGCAAATAGCACTGGGACGAAGCACTGCGCCCAGGGCGACACCGGTTTTCCGGAGCGCCGCATGCCGACTGAAACGATGGCCCCAAGGACGGCGTACACAACCGCGTGGAACACTTTGTCCAGGCCCTCGATCTGCCACGGAAATTTCCACGTGGGCGGCGTGGTATCGGAGGACATTTGCCAGATGAGGCCGCAGTACGCCGCGGTCGCGATGATATAGGGCCAGCGCATGCTGGTGGGTTACCGGCGAAGATAGCGCACAGTGATGCCGTGCGCGTCGAAATCAAAAACGTAATTATCGCCGCCGTATGCGATCGCGTTGCAGAACCAAACGTTGGCGGGAATGATGTCGCGATAATGCAGGAGGCCCGCGGCATTCGGTGGCGCTACCCACGAGCCGTGGACGCGGCCTATCGCGGATGTCGCCCGAGTGACCGCGCCGTCGGGTGTGGTGGCGTAGAGAGAGGACGTATTTGACCCGCCGGACAGCAAGTCCGCGAGCAACAGAAATTGATCGATCGGCTCTTCTTCTTTCAGCGCAAACAACATGATCGCCATCTGAAACGCCGCGCGCGAATCGATGAAGTAGACGTACGCCAGCGCGGGTAGCAACTCGTCGGGGTTGCTCCAATACACGCTGGGCGAAACCATCCGGTAATGCCGCAAGTAGCGCGTCGCGTTTTGACCCGCGTTCGCTAGAATGACGTCGCGGCGAAACGCCAGTTCGGGCCGGTTCACAAATTGAACGGCTTGCACGGCGCGCACGATTTCCTGCGCGACGGTCACTGTGAAGATAGGCGCGACCGGCCCGGGGCCTTCGATAAATTCGTGGCGCGAAGTATAGAGGTCCATCGCGATATACGGCAGATACAACACCTGTCCCGCGCTGACGAAACCCGCTCCTGCGTTGATGCCCGTGGCCTCCGGCACAATGATTGCCTGAATGGCGTGCAGGTCTCTTGGAATCGCGTTCAAAACGGAACTCAAACTCGCGATATGATGCACACTGTAGGCGTTGTTATCGAACAACAGAATGCCATGCGTCTGCCAAATGATTTGAGGTCCCCCCTGCAACCCCAAAACTGCCGCCAGGCGTTGCCGCGCCCCTGCATCGCCGATGGCGTAGGCGCGAAGCGTCAAACCCGCCTGAATGTAAAACGCGTATCGGCTTCGCTGTTGCGCAATTGTGGCAAGACCAACGCCTGAGAGAGACTGGTCAAGAGCGTCAAAAATCGTGACGCGCCCGTTCGGCGCAATCGCGGGATAGACGTGTTCAAGCCATCGGAAAGACAGCGTAAGCGATTCGTATGCCGCCGGTAACTCGTGCACGCGCGGCAACGCGGCCTTTACCGCTTCGCAAGCGCATATCGCGGAAACTATGGCGGCGTGGGCGCGGTCCTCGCCGGTAAAATCGCGAACGGCGAAATCCCAGAATAGTCCGAGGGGAGTGGTAAAAACGCCGTCGCGGAAGTACTCCTGGAAATCTTTGCGCCAGGTTTCGACCGGGACCGCGGGGTCCGCGAGCCGGCCGTGGAGTATTGCCGCTGCTTCGTTGTCACCGGACAAGGCAACTCCGGACAAAGCGTCGAGCGCATCAAATTCGGTTTGCTGCGCCGTCCCTGCAATGGAAATGAACGCGGCGAGAATGGCAATTGCCGCGCGGGCAACGTGCATCAGGCGTCTCGCTGCACTTGCGTCCAGGCTTCCTCCTGGGCTTCCACTGCCAACGAGCGGGCATACTTCACGACAGCATCGTCGGCAGACGCATAGATGGTGAACATTTTGTCGAGATTGGTGATCTCGAAGACTTTGAGGATGTCGTCGTTCAGCGCGCACAGCCTCAGCTCACCGCCCATTTCTTTGCAGGTCTGGTTTATGCGCAGCAATTCAGTCAGAACCGCACTGGACAAATATCCGACTTGATGGAAATCGAGCAGGAGCCTCAAGCCAGGGTTCTTCTTCACGTATGCGAGCACGCTTGCGCCAAACTGCGCCACGTTCAACGCATCCAGAACGCTGCCGGCGTGCACCACCCCGACGCTAATGGCGCCGTGCTCGTTAAACTCTACCAAGTCCACGTCGCTCATGTTATGTTTTCCTTTGGGCAGACGGCGTTTCGCCGCATGCGCATTTCCAGGCACTTCGTCTGATTGTTATAGGCAACGGCCTGCATACAATATCGGATAAGGCAAATGCCCCGTCCGTTCATTTGCTCCAACTCCGGCAAATGGATGTCACCCGGTGAAAAGCCACTGCCCTGATCGTAGACGCGAATGACGCAACAGTCGTCTTCTTCGATCATTTCAATGCGCACGCGCTTGGACGGGTCGCGTTCGTTGCCATGGTCGACCGCATTGACCAGGGCCTCTTCAAGGCACAACTGCGCGTAAAAGGTTTGACCGGAATCTACCCATCCTTTGTCAACCAAAGCGCGTAAAGCAGCCTTGAGCGTGACGCCCAAGGCCTCCATCGTACTCTCGAACTCGCTGACGAAAAAAGGCGTTGTCACTTACCGTGCCCTGCCTCGAGGCCATCAAACGCGCCATAGAATAGCACAAGCCCGCTACGCGCGGCCACTGGCGCATTCGTAGCGCTCGGCCTTGGCCGCGTGGCAGCAAGAAGCCTATTTGGACTGCGGCGGCCCCCAAGGCGCCGCTTGGGCTGTTTATCACAGTTGATCTAGAACTTACCCGTGCGCGCACAAAGCCCTCGCCCAGAAACAGCCAAAGCGGTGTCTGCGCTACCCGCTCCGCCACCGCAGTCCAAATAGTCCGATTCCAATCACCGCTAATCCGAAGCAAAAGACCACGTCCTAGCCCGGTGTCAATCCAGTTGCACGACGAGGCGTGTGTCCTGCCAATTGTTTGTGATTTCGGTTGTCAGCCGCACGTCGCGAATTTTTTGAATGCTTAGCGTTGCGGTTGCGGTTCGGGCTTCGTCAAGCTGGCTGGATTCGGTCAGGACTGGAATCAGTACACCGGTCAGCAACTCGCCGCGCGCGACCAACAGTTGCCGCCGTGGAACTTTCGGGTCTAACGGTGGATTCAGACCCGCCGCGAACGGCGTGGGCTTGCCCGAATTCACCGCATCGATCAACGATTTCACCTTATCAATCCCGCTGGCCGCGACAAGGGTGTTTTTAGGCAGCGCGTAATACACCGGAACGGGCGCGGGAATGATCAGCGAATAGATATCGACGTTGTTATACGTTTCCGCGACAAGAGGGGCCAACCCAAGCTCTTTCATCTTCGCGCGGGTCACGGCTCCGTCCCGAAATTCGACGAGCATGACGACATTCGAATAGGCATCCTCGCCGTCGAAGATGGCGACCGTCGCTTCTCCACCCGCCGTATCGATGAGTTGGCCGAAAGCTTCGTTAATCTGCTCGACCAATCCGCCACCGCTCCCGACAAATTCTGCCGTCAGTTCTTTGAGTCCTTCGCGCATGCGCGGTGTCACCTCAATTGAATACACACCCAACGTGTCTGATGGAAGCAGATTCACATGCGTCAAGGGCTTCGCCTCACCCAAGCGCTGTTTTGCCGCCGCGTGCATGTCATAGTCGAGGCGCGCCCGCACCGTGGAGCGGTCCTCCTCTAGATTCCAAGTGACGACCATTGGATCGGCGCCGGTGTAGTCAGCAAGCCAACCCGCCCATGCTTCTTCGGTCGCATCGCGCGCGCTTCGGGGGAGCATGGCGCCCAGCATCCCGGGAAATGCCGCGCCGGAGCCATTGGAAAGTTTATCTGTCCGGACAAGCTGTACAAGTTCGTATGCGCTGTCCGCGGGGCATTCCGTTGTCCCGTACTGAAGCGTAGCGGGCGATTTCATCCGGTCCGCGACACCCCGAACAAGATCGGGGGACGATCCGGCGACGAGATGCTTGTCCGTGAAGAAATATGAAAATGATTTATCAGGGCGCGTGAAAATCGTTGTCCGGGGCATATCGAGATCGAGCGATTCCATGGTCCCGGCGCCACCCCAATCTGCCACAAATTGCTCGGCGTCCTGCCGATTCGAGATGGGGAACGCCGCGGCATATGGCGGTATGGTGTCGAATCCAATCATGCGCAGCACTTCGTTTTGCGTGGGTTGCGGTTGCTGGTCATCGGGGGCAGTTCCCAGATAGAGACCGATGGGTTCTTGCGGATCGATACCTTTGGCGAGCGCGATGTCATCAAGGGTGGATGCGTCGTAGACCTCCGCCGATCGGGCAAACTGGCTTACGACGAACTTCAACTCCGCTTCCATGTTGATATCGTCCGGCGCGCCGCGTATCAACAGCGTCTCGATCTGTTCATAGGCGCTCTCAATGGAGGGGATGGCGATTACTGATACGGCCGATTCAGGCATCAGCTTTAACACGCCCAAAGTTATGGGTGCACCGGAGGCACGCGTTGATTCCGCCAAGTCTTCAGACTGCCGCTGTTTACAGGTGACCGAAAACAACGCGAGCATTGCCAAGCCTAGGCCCATCCACAATCGCTTCATATAGTGCCTCGATTCCGTGTTAAGCGCCGGTGTCCGTGGCGGGTTGCGGCAACTCTTTGGTTTCTGAACCGACTACTTCAATGGCTGCGCGCAAGGGATGGAAACGCTCTGCCAACGTATCGAGCGTTGCGCCCAGCATCACGCGCTCACGGCCTTCCACTTCGTCCAACAGGGGGCGGAGCACTTCATCCTCGCGCAACGCGGAAGGTTCCCTTCCGAATTCGCGCAACGCGCGGACCACGTCCCATACCGTAATTTTTTCGAGCGATCGCGCGGGGCGGTAGGTCACCGGTTCCGTCGAGCACCGGCTCACCAATCCAGCTTCTTCGAGTTGATCGAGCGTTTCGTTGATGACCCGCGTGGGCACGTTCCAGTCGCGTGCCGCCTGCTCGGTCGAAAGCCCCCCCATGCCTTCATGGAACCGATGGCTGATCTCGACCATTGCGCGCAGGCCAACGGCTTCGCGGTAGGCGTAACTGGCCCCGGCCGCGTGCCGTTCCATTGCGAAGGTTTGTTCGTTTTGATACGCGAAAGTCAATTCCGCGCCGAACAGCAGGATGATCCAGCTTACATACACCCAGGTGATCAAAAACGGGAACAAGGCGAAACTGGAATAGATCAAACTGCTTCGCGCGACACCTATTTGCAACTGCAAATAACCCCACGCCCCGAGGCACCACAACGTGCCCGCGACAATGCCTCCGAGCACTGCGTAGCGCCATTTGACCTTGGTGTTGGGGACAATGGCGTAGAGTAGTGAAAACACTCCCCACACCGACCCATATTGCAACAGGAACAACAAGCCCGCGGCGGGCCCAAACCGGATATTCGGGTTCTTCAACGCCACCATGAGACCGAGCACCGCGGACACCACGAACGGCAGGAACAGCATGATCAACATGTAATCGCTAAAAATGCGCACCCACGATCTTGTGCGCCGGACGCCCCAGATCGCGTTGAACGCCGATTCAATGTTCCACATCATTCCAAACACGGTCATCAATACGAACATGACCAACCCAAGCACCGTGCTTGAAGTCGCTTCGCCGGGGGCGGCAAGCGCGCGCGCGAACGTCAGCATGGTTTCGATAGGATCGCGCACGGACGTTTCACCGCCGTTTACCTGCACGGTCTGGACCGTAACGTCTGCGAAAACCCATTGGAGAAACGCGCGAATCACTTCCTCGTTCGCGTCTTGCGCGGGAATTGGCGCCGCCCCCGCGGCTGTCTCCGCGCCGGGTGTGACGTCCAACACAAAATCCACGACATACACGCCAAGGTTCAGTTTCTGAATGATGATGATCAAAATAGCGATGCACGGAACAATCGACAACAACGTAGTGAAGGTCAGCGCAGCGGACCGCATCAGGAACGCGCCTTGCAACAGATTGCGAATCAGCAGGATGAGCACGCGCACTTGCTTGATGATTAGCCCATGAGGGACTTCCTCGCCGGGGCGGCCAATGTACCAGACATCGTGCGCGACGAATCGCCGTCCGCGTTCAAGCGACTCTAATAGGTCGTGTGCGTAATTGCGCATGGGGGATTATATGCGTTTATACCTGATGTGCGAAAAGCGCCACGCGGCTATTTCGCCGCCCGCCGGACGGTCCGGATTCGGGCGCCTCCCGTGGCTTTGCTCAGAAGCGCGATAATCTCGCGCGTCTCGTGTTCGATGGGGAAGATACGTTTCGCGGGGACCGTTTCGGTTTCCTTCATGAGGCGCAGCCAATACAGGGATTCCCGCGCGTCGTGCTGCGCGTCGGCGATCTTGTCGGCGTATTCCACGCGCGACTCCGTGTGCTGCGCCTCGTCCACCGCCGCTCCGAGGGAAGTCGCGCAGCGCAGGAACTGCTCCGCCAGGATAACGCTCGAGGCGCTTTTGCCTTCTTTGCAGATGAATTCATACAGCCGCACGGCGCGCAACGAATACAGAAACGTCCGTTCGCGAATCTCGGGGTTCACGGGTTCGGTCATGAGTTGCTCTCTCCATGTTTCGATATGCCTTGTACTGCTTAGCATGAGTCGATACCTTCATCCTAAACAATTGGACAGGTTGCGCGCGAAATGGCGGCGTGGCCCGATTACGTTGACTCTCTTTTCAACAACCGTGCAAACTATCCGCATTCCATGACATGAAGGGATTTACAAATGGCTTCCGGCGAAACCCCGCGCGTATACCTTCCCAACTCGCGCACGTGCTTCGTCTGCGGGGAAGAAAATTTTGCCGGGCTGCAACTACGGTTTTTTGTTGAGGATGGCCGCGTAAAGACGCTTTTTCGCCCGAAGGAACACCATTGCGGGTACAATAACGTGGTCCATGGCGGGATCGTCGCGGCGCTGCTGGATGAAACTATGGCCTGGGCGGCGAACCGGGCACTCGCGCGCATGACTGTCACGGCGGAATTAACCGTCCGTTACCTGCGGCCCGTGCCCGGCGACCGTGAAACGATTGTCTGCGCGGAGATTCTCCGGTCGAATCGGCGCATTGCGTATGGACGGGCGGAAATCGTGGATCGGCACGGCCAAAAATATGCGAGCGCGGAGGGTTCGTTCCTGCCGCTCTCCGCGGAAGAAACCCTGACGATAGACGAACATCTCCTGTATCGCGGCGGCGAGGAACGGGTGTTTGATTCGCTTCGCCCGGAGTTGTAGGCGCAGAATTTCGGGCGCCTTGGACAAGTCGGCCTTCGGAGGGCGGGTTTTCTAACCCGCCATTGATTTGTCCTATCAAGAAATTCGCGGGTTGGAAAACCCGCCCTCCTGTTTTCTATTGGACATCCATGCGCCCGAATCGCAATTATGATGCGATAGGCGGCGAAACAAAAATGAGCACTATTGAAATCGGCTATCAATTCCGCTGCGCGGACGGCGACAAGCGCGAGGCTGCGTTGAGTGTCGTGCTAGACGCCGCTACGCTGCTGCAACAGCGCCGGACGGGTTCGCCCGCGCCGGAATGGGCGGCGCTCGAAGTGCATCAGTGCAAGGTGTGCCCGCTTAAACCCGAAGACCATCCGAATTGCCCTGCCGCGCTTTCTTTCGTGGATATTCTTAATGAGTTTGGGGTGTTGTTGTCCTATACAGAAGTTGATGTCACCGTTGTTACGCGGGAGCGGACCGTTACATCGAAGACCACGGTGCAACGCGCGCTGAGTTCGCTCGTGGGACTTTGCATGGCCACGAGCGGCTGCCCGATTCTGGCGCGGTTCAAACCGATGGCGAGGTTTCACCTGCCTCTGGCCACGCGCGAAGAAACCATGTTCCGCTCGGTTGGCGCGTATCTCGTCGCGCAATACTTTTTGGCGCAACGAGGACACACGCCCGACATGCAGCTCAAAGGGCTTCGCGAGACCTATGATCTCATTCACGATGTAAATAGAGGCCTGTCAGATCGGTTGCGCGCCATTCCCGCGGGCGACGCCCATCTCAACGCGATTGTTATCCTCGATCTGTTTGCGCACGCCCTACCATACTCAATCGATGAGGGACTGGCGGAAATCGAACACATGTTTGCGTCTTTCATTGAAACTGGAACGGCCGCGATACCGGCGACGTGATCGCGCGGTGGAGCACAATGTGACATGCGTTTTGCACGGTATCTCGAAATAGCGCTTGGTATCCTGTTCATCATTTCGGCCGCGCTGAAGGAGCTCGATGTATTGAGTTTGGCGGTGCAGGTTTCGTACTACAACGTCGTGCGGGACCGCATGCTCGTGCAGCTTGTTGCGTATTCGATGATTGCGCTGGAGGCGCTGCTGGGCGCGGCGCTATTGGGGGGGTTCCGGTTTCGCGGATTCACCTTTCTCGCTACAACCGTGTTGTTGCTCGCGTTTAGCGGGCTCATCGCATACGCCTGGGCGTTTCACGGCCTCACCGACTGCGGATGTTTCGGCGCGTACGTGAAAATGGGGCCCGCTTCGTCGATTGCCAAAAACATCGTGCTGCTGGTGATTACTTTTCTCGCATGGTGGGGCCTGTCGGGCCAACGAATCGAATCGCCTGCCGCGACGGACGCCGCGGCACTTGAGCGCGCGCCGGCGCGGCACTCGCATCCACTATGGGCAATAGCCGGACTCGTCGTGGTGGGGCTTGCATTCGCATTTGGAAAATCGCCGGAAACCATCAATGCGGTTCCCGCGCCGCCGCCGCCCGGCAATCAACCGGATAATACGGCGCCAAGCCCATTCGCGGAGTTTGCGCCCGAACAGGACGGTATAGTTTTTGCCTTGGCCGAAGGAGAATTTCTCGTCGCGATGCTGAGCGCCAGTTGCGACCATTGCAAGGATTCCGTCGCGGTGCTCAACGAACTGGCGGTCACCCCGGACGTGCCTCAGATTACGGGGCTGCTCATGGGCAATGAAGACGAAGTGAAGCGATTCATGGCGAGCACGGGCCCCGCGTTTCCCACGCAAACGATAGACGTGCTTCATTTCATGGAGTTGATCGGTTCGGCCCCACCGCGGTTCTACTTCATCCGCGACGGAAAGGAAGTCCGCCATTTCGATCCAATGGACCCAGAGACCAAGGAAGTTCTCGACGTGACGTTTGACGAGCTATTGGAATTCGCGACAAAATAAATTTTGGACTGCGGTAGCGGAGTCCGTTTCGGACGCAGCTACCGCTTTCGCTTCGGATTGCAAGTGGTCCTGAGCGGTTGCTTGGCGCTGTTGATTTCTTGGAGTAAAAGCGGCAGCTACCGCTGCCGCACTCCAAGGCGCAGGCGCAAAACCCAGGCCATCAGTGCAACGCAGATAACAATGCCCCAGGCGCCAAATGCGGGTAATGCCTTGCCGTCCAGATTGGGGTTTACCGCCGCGTTCAGGAAGTTTTCGAGCGTGCCGCCGATGTCTTCGTTGTTTTGGAATTCTTCACCGTTGGTGACGCCGTCGCCATCCAAATCGCCCTGACCCGAGAAGGGTTCATCCGCGGTCTTGGTAATCACAAACGACGAGTATGTGCCAAGCAGCGCGAACTGGGTCTTCCAGAAATCCGCCATGGCTTGCGAACTCACGATCAGCGCGGCCAGCGCATGGTGGTACGGCTGCAACTGCGCGTCATAGTTCGATTCAGCCTGCAAAGTCGCGATAGCGTTCTCGTATGCGTCGCGCACCAGGTTTGAGTATGGATGCGTTTGCACGCTCAGCACATACGCCACCAATCCCGCCTGAAACAGGTCGGGCAAGCCGTCGGCGTCGAGGTCGGCGGTCTGATAATCCTGGCTGATGCTGCCGTACAGCGCCTGCATCTCGGCTTCAAACAGCGCGAGATAATGCGCCTGAATCGTTCCCGGGAAAATTTTTACAACATACGACTCGCCAGTATCGATTCCGTCGCCTTCGAAAATCTGATCGGGCGCATTGACCGTAGTCACGAAGTCGCTGGAAAGCGTGCGTCCGCCGAGCAGGACATGGCCGAGCGCGTCCACTGCGACATGCCCCTCCGGTTCACGGCCCGTCCCGCCGACGTAGGAACAATATTTGAGACTGCCCAGGCTGGAATCGAATTGCGCCAACCATGCGTCGCGCGTTCCACCACCATACGAGGAGTACAACGCGAGCGGCGTCGTCGGCAAATCCGTTGTGCCGGTTTCTCCGGCGATCCAGATGTTGCCGTCCGCGTCGCGATCAAGGCTGAGGGCGATCATCGAGCCATCGCCGACAGTGCCGCCCAGCAGAGTCGACGCGACGATCCCGCTTCCAGTCGCGTTTAATTGCGTGACCACGGCGGCACTACCAACGCGCGTCGTCTGGTATGCGCCCGGCGTCGTCGGATAGTCGTCGCTCTGCGTATTGCCCGTGACGTAGACCTCGCCGCTCGGATCGACCACCATGTCCCAGGCCCAATCCGTGCCCGTGCCGCCGATGTACGTCGAATACACAAGGCTGCTGCCCGCCGCATTCAGCTTCAACGCGAATATGTCCCGCGCGCCGTTGAACGATTCATTGTACGCGCCCGCCGTGGTTGGGAAATCGCCGGAGTACGTAAAACCCGCGAGATATACTTCGCCGTCGGCGTTCGCGTGAATGGATTTTCCCTGGTCACGATCCGACCCGCCAATGTAGGTCGCGTATTCAAGCGTAGACCCGTCGGAGGAAAACTTCGCGACAAACACGTCGCGCGACGCATTGCCCGCTCCCGAGGGCCCGTTGTGTGTTTCGTCGTACGCGCCGGGTGTAGCCGGAAAATCATCAGACTCGGTCAGGCCGGTGACGTAAATGTTACCGCTCGCGTCAAGACCCAGGCGCGTCTTCTCCCAGGCTTCCTCGTTTCCACTGCCGCCGAGAAAAGTTGACCACAATAGCGTGCTGCCGTCCGCGCTTAGTTTCAAAAGATAGATGTCTTTGCCGCCATTGTGGATTCGATCATACGCGCCGACCGTCGTGGGAAAGTTCGGCGATGCCGTCAAGCCGAGCACTATGACTTCGCCCGCCGCGTTCACGTAAATCGTGTCGGGTTCCTCGTCGTCGGGTCCGCCGATAAACGTCGAGTATTCCAGTTGCCCGGTCACGCCGTCGAGTTTGGCAACCCATGTGTCACCGCCGTACTCGGTCGCTGTGCCACCGTTAAATGATTGATCGTACGCCCCGGAAGTTGTTGGAAAATCCGAGGATCGCGTCGTGCCACAAACATAGATATCGCCGTTTGCATCGGCGACGAGGTCCTGATTGATTTCTTCCGTGTTGCCGCCAAGGAACGTGCTCCACACGAGACTCGTCGGATTGTCACCGAGCACGGCTACGCTGAACACAGTGAATATACCAACGCATCGAACAAGCTGCCGCATAACCGCACCCCAGATTTCACGTACACGCACCGATCCATCAATTCCACACACGAAAGATTACAGTAGGACGATTTGAGGAATTAGTCAACAAGATGGCAGCAGTATTCGTACTTTAGGAAAGCAAGTATGATTCGCTTCGCAAATAGAGCGATTGGCACGCCGTGCCGAAAGAGATTCCGCACCAGCTCACTTTGACGCCCGCTAAATGCGGAATGCGGGAATCAGGACGGCTCGCGCTACGCACCAAAATCGTGGAGCAACTTCACGTCCCGCTCAAGCAACTCGGTAACGACCTCATCGATCTCGACTCCTTTTCGCACAGCGATGAGCTCCAGCCGTGACTGCAACTCTTCATTAAGGTAAATGGGGATGACGAGACGGGCGTTCTCACGATAGAATTTACCACGCTCACCCTTTGAAAGGTCGCATTCGTTTTTCATGATTTTAGGATTCCTTGTACTGCCTGATTTCGTTCCCGGTGACTTTCCGGGCGGAAATTGGTTTTCGCACCGGGGTTGTTACGATCTACATGCTTACGCCCGGCACACCATCAGCGGCGCGGGGTGGATTGGCGTTTCGAAACCGATGTACCAGAGCCTCAACCCACCCTTCTCGCCGATGGTAAGGGCCATCAGGCCGTCGGCGCTCACCGCGATCGGGGCGTAGGCCTTGTACGTGAACAGGCAGCGATGCCCGGCGGTTTCCCAGAGGCGCACTTTTCCGCTGTGGCCACCCGTTAGCGCGAACTGGCCGCGTTTGCTGATGCTGACCGCGGTGACGGGTTCGCTGTGGCCGCGCCTCCGGCCCAGCCGCTTTCCCGTGGTGAGGTCGAGATACTCGAGATAGCCGTCCGCGCTACCGGCCAACAGATAGCGGCGGTCGTTGCTGACATCGACTGACAGCAGTGGCGACTCAAAACTGTGGATCGCGCCAAACTGCGCACCGGTTTTCAGGTCCCAGTGGATAAGCGCATTGTCCGCCGCGGTGCTTAAAAACGACGCGCCGTGGCTGCCGTGGCACAGTGCTTTCACTTCTGCCTTATGCCCTTTGAAGCACATGCGCTGCTCGCCGGTGGCGCGGTCCCACAAGCGCACGGTTGCGTCCGCGCCGCCGGTGAATATGCCTCGGCCATCGTCGGTGAATAACACTGTGTTGACGGGGCCTTCATGGCCGCGGAGCACGAGATCACAGTCGCCCGTGGCCACTTGCCACAGCCGCGCCGTGCCGTCCGTGCCGGCCGATAGCGCATGGATGCCGTCGGCGCTGAGCGTTACCTTGCGCACTCCACCTGTGTGCCCGTGAAGTTCCATGCGCCGGTCGCCGGTCGTTGCATCCCAGATCACGATGATGCCGTCACCGGTTTCAGGAGCAGACGCCGTGAGCGCGAGTTGTGCATCGCCACTGAGACATAGCGAGGAGACATGTTCGATATCGATCCCGAACTCGCGCACGAGCCTTCGCGAACGGTCTATGCCGTTCTCCGCTTCGATCCATGCGGTGCGGACTTCGTGGCCATCGAGCGCGCTGCCTTTGATCAGCCGGAGCATCTTTAGCGCGCCCTCGTAGTCGCCGCGTTCAAGGCGAACTTGCGCAAACATGTAGATCGAGTTCCAATCGGAAGGCCGTGCGCGGCACATGTCGCGCAGCAGGCGCATGATGGATTGGTCCGTTGTGCCGCCACGCCGCCAATTCGTGAGCGCGAGGTTATACGTGGATTCGGGATGGCCGGGTTCGTAACGAATCGCGCGTTCCCATAGCTTGATAGCTTCGTCGCGTTTGCCAAGGTCCATCAGCGATACCGCGCGATTGTTGATCCTGCCCGTGGACGTTTCGATCACTTCTGGCGCGGTGCGCGGATACGGCGCGCCAATGGCGGATTGGTAGGTGCGGAGCAATTCGGAGATGACCTCGGCCATGCTGCCAGGGCGGCGCGCGGCCGAGTCGTTGAAACAGCGGCGCAATAAATCAGCGAGGGCCGGCGGCATGGCGGGAACCGCCGTGT
>JAWXCN010000254.1:0-17779 GCA_034408725.1 Candidatus Hydrogenedentota bacterium | reverse complement strand
GGGAAGCCGCCGCAATCGCAAACAACGCGAAGACAAACGTGACGCAAGCCACCCGGATCATCGTACTCAATTTGTAAAAAAGCGCGCAACGGAACTCTCGAACAAGCACCGGGTTTTGGTGGTCGGATATAGACGGCTTGGGCCTCAACGGATCGACAAGATAGTATGGAAAACTCGCGCGGCGCGCATGCAAGGATTGTTCATCAGTCACCTCGCGTGACTGCACCGAGGACTCAAAACGGTCGCGACGCCGGAGACTCTTAATTGCAATCCCGTATGCCAGAAGGGACAGACCGGCAAGAATTGTGCATTGAACGGCAAATAACTCGTAATGAACTAAGTCTAGAACAATGGTCAATAGCGCCGTACTGGGAAAAAGAAAACTAAGCATCCAACTGCCGATAACCGGAAAGCGTTCTAATAAAGAAAATTCGTCCCGCGGAAGAAAAACCAATCCGCTGCCATAATTGTAAGCCTCCGCCCCAAACCATAGGGGCGATAGTAAAAGCATGCCGCAAATTCCATAGGACACGAGAAGTGCAGGCACTAGCCGTCCAAAGGCAAAAGCTGCCGCCGAGCTCACACTGACGACCATGAGTGCAAACAGAAGAATGTAGATCGCGATTACGTATATATGCTCGTTATCAAGACCCAGCAGAAACTGACTGATGCCAAACATCGGCAAAACCGCTACTGCAAACAGCACCGCCATGACCATTGAGGCGAATGCCTTACCCCTGACGAGCGCGGAATCTCGAATGAGCGACAGACGAAGTTGATCGTAGGTATCCATTTCATGTTCGCGGGTTATTGCCGTGACACTTATTGCAGGGAGAACACATGCGAGCGCCGCGAGCATGAGAAGGCACTGTTCCGCGAGAAGGTCGCGTGCCTCCCCTGCGTAAACTTCTGGAGCAAGCGTCCCCTCCGGCCAACGCGCCGTGACGATTGCAGCAGATGCAACGAGCCATAAAATAATGACGGCCAACCACCGCCGCCGTGTGAACGTGCCACGCAGCTCCCGCCGAAGAATTATCCATTCCCCAGGCGCGACCATCTCCGGTTACAAACCCCCTTTCGTAACCTGCAAAAACACGTCTTCGAGCGTTCCTTCTTCCTGGGTGAATGACAACACTTTCACGCCGGCATTCACGAGGTTTGTGTTGAGATCTGCCAGGGCGACACGGTCGAGCATCGAGACGAAGTGAAACTCGCTGCCGGAGCGTTCGAGGTTTGATACGCCGGGTGTCGCCTCGATGATACGCGCGGCCGCGTCTTCGCCTTCGAGCACTTCGATGCGCACTTCGCGTTCCTGCTTCAGGCTGTTCAGGATTTCGCGGTAATCGCCCGCGGCCAGGAGGGTCCCATGTTCGATGATCCCGATCTTGTTGCACATGTCGCCGAGTTCGGAGAGGATGTGGGATGAGATCAGGATGGTCTTGCCCATGCCCTGCAGCGTCTTGAGCAGTTCGCGCATTTCGATGCGCGCCCGCGGATCGAGTCCGCTCGCGGGCTCGTCGAGCAGCAGCACTTTCGGGTCGTGCAGCAGGGTTTTCGCGAGACAGCACCGTTGCTTCATGCCGCGCGAAAACGCGCTTACGAAGTCATCGGCCTTCGATGTCAAGTCTGTCAGGGCGAGCACGTCGTCGATAATCGTCCTTCGTTTTTTGCTGGGAATTTTGTATGCCGCGCCGAAGAAGTCGAGATATTCGCGCAACCGCATTCCGTCATAGACGCCGAAGGCGTCCGGCATATAGCCCAGAATTTTTTTGATTTCGTAGGGATGCTTCGTTACATCGATGCCATCAATAAAAGCTTCGCCTACCGTCGGCACCAACAGCGTCGATAGAATGCGGATGGTCGTCGTCTTTCCCGCGCCGTTCGGGCCGATGAACCCGAAGATGTCGCCGACTTCCAAGGTCAAATTCAGGTCTTTGAGCGCGGTAAACGAGTTGTACCGCTTGGTCAGGGATCGCGTTTCTACGATTGCCATGGTTTCCAGTCTCCGCCGTAGGAATCCGTTTGCGACTCGATTATGTGCGCGCGCGCCGTGGCGCGGGCATAGGGATTGGCCCCACTTTTCGTCAACATCAGTTTGCCTTCGAGCAATCCGGACTTTGGATCAATTCGCTCAGCCCAGTCCTTCAGGGCAAACGTGGTGACGTTGATGGTTTCGCCCTGGCTTGTCGTCGTTGTGGTGTTCAGCAGATTCTCGTCTGCCCACACGCCGGGCGCATCCTTTGGCGAAAAGACAACGGACCCGCCACTATTGGCGGTCCAGTACACACTCACTTCGATGCGGCCGCCAGCGCCGGCGAGCAAATATCGAGGCAACGAAATTAATACCTCCAACGGCTCGTTGCCGCTGATGTCGTACATTTGCGGGCCTCCGCCATAGTTCGCGTAGTAGCCGGGATAATTTTGTCTTAATCTTAATGTGTTATCTGGCGTGATGCTCACCGTTATTTCGGATTGTCGCCCTCCTGCCGAGGCCAACCTGTCGATATCAACGTCGGCGACCAGCAACGTGGCGTGAATGCGTTCGGTTGCGGGTTCGCCAATATCGATGCTGCGAACGGGCTTGCCCTCGACCCATCCGCACACAAACGGGCCGATACGCGCATCGCTAAATCCGGATATTGCGTCGGCTGTCAGCAAATCCGACACGAATCCCTCGCGCAACTGGGCTACGTCAAGCAAATCGCCTCCATACATTCCATACATCCCGTAGCGAATCGTTGGGGACTGCGTCGTCAATTCACGCGAGTCAATACTCGTTGCCGGCACGTTCACTACCCAGACGCCGTCGCGTTGTTGCACGGAAAACCGCTTACCGTTCACCACCAAAAACGGCGCCTGGATCACCAGCCCGGTGGCGTTCGTCAATTCGCCGTGGATACCGTCGGCATCCCAGGTGAGGGCGCCCTCAATTTTTCCGGGCGACGCAATCTCGGAGTCCACCTGGATTAACCGCATGGTGCTCGCGCCGACGGTGAGGTTCTCGACCGTGGACTCCGGCCCCTGCACAAAGTGAAATGCGTTCACACGGTCGAGGAGGGAATCCTGCATCGGCATGCCCATCAGCGGCGCGCCCGCGATATCGGACACCAGCGGGAAGGCGTTTGGAAATGTCAGCGTGTATCTGGATGACCTCGCCGCGACCACGCCTACCGTTGAGCGGACGCGGGCTGTCGGGCTTTCTTTCGGAAGCCGGACGACTTCGAGCTGCGCGATTTCGGTTTGTTTCGCGCGGCCCGCGGTCCCATATACGAGCGCGTACGCTGTAAATCCGAATGAAATGAATATCAGGCAAACCCACGCCATCTCCCGCCGTTTGAACAAACTCCAAAATATCCAGTTGCCCACGATGCCGATTGCGAAGTAGAGCCCGAGATAGATCAGCACTGATGATCGCGGGTATACCCGAATTCCCGTCGCGGACGGCAACGCGTATTCGGCTTGTGACGCGGCATGGTCATAGTGCAATTCGGTGGTTTCCTGGCGCAACGCGATGAGGTTCCGCCACACCTGCACAAAACCCTTCGACCCCTGAAGCGCCTTTCCCGCGGCATCCGTCGCAACGACGGCGACATGACCGGAACCGATGGGGCGCACTACCACCGCCACCTCCCTGTCCGCGACGGTTTCCGGGGCGGCGCTCGCGGGCACGTAAACGCCCGGCTGCGGCGCAATGCGCGCATACAGAATGCTCTTGCCTTCCCTCGCGCCTCCTGCCCACTCGGGGCTGAACACGCGCGCGGCATAGGCCGCTTCGTCGGACGCCTGGACCTCGCCTATGCCCGCGCCCGCGAGTTCTTCGACCCAGGTTCCCCGGTATCGCGGCGCGTTCTCGCCGAGGCACACGACCAGCAATCCGCCGTGTTCGACGTAGCGGCGGAGAAGTTCGCGTTGCCGCGTTGGAATTGCTTCGGGATCGATCCGGCCAAGCACAATGAGTGTGTACGGTTCGTAACACTGCGGATATTCGGGCAACTGGCTGAGTTCTTCGGTGCGCAAACTTTCGCGGTGAACCCCCACTCCTTCGCCGATCTCCTGCACTGCGTTGAACAGGAATCCGTAGTCCGACGGTTCGTCGTCGAGAATCAGCGCCAGCACGTCATTGGGATTGATCGGGCGCAAGGTCAGCCTGATGTCATCGGGCAGCGCCGCGCGACGGCCGTTGTATAACATCACCGACATCGACGTCGCGTTCTTGAAGTTGCAATACATTCGGAACCGCTTGCGCGAATTCTTTGGAGAATCGATGGGCAACCGGTAAATGGGGCTTAGCCGGTCGTCGTTGTTTAGCAATGTGAGCTGAAGCGAACCGGAGATGTCCTGCTTGTTGTTGTTGACGAGAATATCGACGGGAACCCAGGAATCCGGGCGTAGCGTCGTCACGAACTGCGGCAGAACGTCCACCACCAACTGGCCTTCGCCGATGGGTCCGGGTTCGGGTTGGGCATACGCGGCAAGCACGAGACATGCGCACGCGCACGTTGCCCCTGCAGATCGCGCGATACTGTTTGCTATCTTCACATCCACGCCCTCCGGCTGAACACCAGCCATTCCAGCGCAAGCACGCATAGCGCCACTACCAAAAGCGCGCGCCAATATTCGCGGTTCTGCCGCACGTTGCCGCGTTCCGCCTCGAAATCACCCCGGCCAATCGCGAGCGCATCGGACGGCGCCACCGCGGACTCGGCCGGATCAAGCAGGTTCACCGCAAACCGCTCTGTATTATCGCCCAGTTGCGCCGTGTAAACACCGGCCTGCTGGGTATTACTGTAGAACACCGGGCGCAGGGGATCGAGCGGAACCGTTTCCTGCGTTCCGTCGGGTCGCGTAATCACTGCAGCAGCGACGTCGGATTGGCCAATCAACGTAATCGGACGGCCCGCGTCTACTGAGCTTTCCGAGGCCAACGCGGAACGCGGCGCCCATGCGAGCACATTTTGAAAGAACAGCGGAAATGACAAATTCAGGGGCCAATCCGAATCCGTGAGATCAAATGCGATCCATACAATTTGTTGTCCGCCGCGAGACACGTCGGCAATCAGCGCGCCGCCTGTCGTGGAAACAACCGGCCGCGAGCCTTCAGGCAATACCGCCTTGACCGCGGACTGTATTCCGACGTTCGCGGGATTCAAATTGAATCGCATGAGAGGATGTTCCGCGTCAACGGCAACAACAGGGGGATTCTCAATCGTGCCTTCAGATACGAGGCCCTCGATGGGGGGCAACGCCTTGATGAATAGCAGCGTGCCCTCCGGGAGCGCATCGGGCGCGTGATCGTAAAAAACGGTCAAATCGTAACCCGCGGTGGGCGTGTAGTTGACCGGCGCGATGGTGCTGAGTTCAACACGCGGATCAGGCGCCAACACGCGTTGCAGAAAATACGTGCCCGTCGCGTCGGGCTGGGCAACGAGCAACACGCGCAGTTTCGCCGCGGGCCGCAACGACAGCCACGCCGTGTTGTCCACCATCAATGCGTCGTCGCTATCCAACACTGCTTTCAGAATGCCTTCGCCTAATTCTGGATGCGCGAATACGAGTTCCCGGGTTTCGCCCGGCGCAATTTCGACGCCTTCGACGGCAAGGGGTTGATCGTTGAAGGAGAGCGTGACGGTGACCGCGGACATTTCCGCGCCGGCGTTCTGCACCGCCACGAGCGCCTGCTGTTCGCCTGACGCGCCCGGGACGGGTTCGCGTTTGCTGAATTCGGTTATGCCGACGTTGTTGTTCGTCGAACCGACCTGGAGGAAGCTCAGATCGTAGCCGCGTGAACGCGCTTCCGTGGACTGGTCGGCGACTTCCCGGGACTGCCCGAATTCGCGCGGCCCAATCTCCGCAAGATCGTGGATGTTGCCGTCGCTGATGACGACCGCGTGGAGATCGGCCACCGTGAGCCGAAGCGAATGCGCCACGAAGAATGCGTCGCGCAGGCGCGTGGCAGTGTCGCTGGGTTCGATGGAAGCGATCGCGCCACGTAACCGCGAACGGTCCTCGGTGAGTTCGCAAAGCACATCGGAATTTTCCGCAAAACTAAGCACCATCATTTTATCGCCTCGCTGCATCGCATTGACCATTTCGACCGCCTGTTGTTTTGCCAGGTCCAATCGGGTTTGTTCGCCTTCGCGCGTTTGCATGCTGGCGGAGCGGTCTATCAGGACGCACAGGTTCTGCCCGGCCGCGCCTTGCGTTTTAATGAACGGACGCGCGAGCGCAAAGGCGATCAGCAGCGCAATAATTATCTGAAGGAGCAACAACAGGTTTTTTCGCAACCGCTGGAATGGCGCATTCGCGGTGAGGTCTTCGAGGGTCTTCATCCACAGCAGCGTGCTCGCGATCACCACCTGTGTGCGCCGGAGTTTGAGCAGGTACAGCAACACAATGATCGGCACAATCGCCAGAAACCAGAGATACGGCGGCGCGAGAAACGCATTGCGAAGGACTGTGCCGGTATTTCGCCAGAATAGTTCCCAGGCATTCATCGGAGCATTCCTCCCCGGCGCAGCACGTCAAGCGTGAGACGTTCAAACGATTCATCGCTGGGCGCGAAAATATAGCCAATGCCGCGCGACAGGCATTGTTTGCGGATGCTTTCGCAAAAGCCTTCGAGGTTATGTTTATAGCGTTTGATTAGGCCCGGGCTCGCGCTGACTTCCACATGAACGGCGAATTCACTGTCAAGGAGCCGCAGATCACCGGCAACCGGCGGATCAATTTCGTCGCGCGACAGCACGTGGATCGCGTAACAATCCGACCCCGTTTGTTGCAGTCTGCGCAGGCAACCATCGAACCCTTCCGGGTCGAGGAAATCGGAGAAAAGCACTGCGACGCCTTTCGCGCGGTTGCGTAGCGAGTAAGATTTTGTCGAGGCTTCGAGCGCGGTGCGGCCATCGGGCTGGATCGCGCTCATGAATGACAACAGCTTTGCGGCGTTTGCGCGACCGCGGCAAGGTTGCAAGCGGTGGGTTGTTCCGTCCGCAAATGATTCCGCGGACACGCGGTCGTATCCCACTAAACCGATATATCCGATTGCAGCGGCAAGTTTAGTTGCAAGATCAATTTTCGATGGTTCGCCAAATGCCATGGACCGGCTCGAATCAATTAGCAAATGAACGGTCAGGTCTTCCTGTTCCTGAAATAACTTGAGGTAAAGGGATTCCAAGCGCGCATAGATATTCCAATCCACATGCCGCAAATCATCGCCCTGCACATAATCGCGGTAATCGGCGAATTCGACGCTGCTGCCCTTCCGCTTGCTTCTACGCTCACCTTTCATGCCACCAATCTGGGTTTTGCGCGCGATTAGGGCGAGCCGATCCAGCCGCTGCAGGAATTCAGCGGAGAGCAGGGATGGTGTTTCAGTCGTCATAAGCTACCTCACCGTAAATCGGGTATCGGGTTCCGGGTTTCGGGTATCGCAGAATAAATGCACGCAATGGGCCTTTTTGTCTCGAACACTCATATCCGAATTTCCAATATCTACACTGACACATTGCTATTCGTAGTCGAAAGCGATTGCGAAAGCCTTATGAGCATTTTTCCAACGATCTGAGCCAGGTTCCAAACGATTTTTGATTCGTCCCTCGAAACGTAGCCGAGTTTCACAGCGATGATTAAATGTGTCTCGAGTTCAGCCAATGAACCTCGTGCGATTGACACATGCTGCATATATTCACGACGGTGCGAACGCCCATACCCCTCGGCGATGTTAGCAGGAATCGACACTGCCGCACGTTGTATTTGAGATGTGAGACCAAATTTTTCAGACGCAGGAAATGTCTTTGATAGTTCGTAAATTGACACGACCATATCCACGGATTTTTTCCATACATCCAGTTCACCATTTTTTTTGAGCTTGTCGGCCATGTAATTCCTTTCCGGCTGCGGGTCTCAAGTTTGCGATACCCGAAACCCGGAACCCGATATCAAGCGACCTTTGCGCTGGTATCGGTATGTTTCAGAAGGTCTGCGACAACTTGATCCGTTTTCACCCCATCCGCTTCACCTTCGAAGTTCAGAATGATGCGATGCCGCAAGGCTGGAAGCGCGGCGGCGCGGATATCATCGAAACTCACGTTAAACCTGCCCGCGCGCAAGGCGTTCACCTTTGCGCCGAGCATGAGCGCCTGTGCGCCGCGCGGGCTCGAACCGTAGCGCACGTATTTGGTGACCATGTCGGTGGAGTGTTGTTTGGACGGTTGCGTGCCGAGCACGAGCCGGACGGCGTAATTCACGACTTGCGGCGCGGCGGCGACGTCACGAACGAGGCCTTGCCAGCGCTTGATGGATGCGGAGTCCATCACCGGTGTGCCTTTGGCCACGTCGCGCACGGTGGTCCGCGCGAGGATCGACATCAAATCATTCTCGTTCGGATAATCGAGCAGCAGCTTGAAGAAGAACCGGTCCAACTGCGCTTCCGGCAGCGTGTACGTGCCTTCCATTTCGATCGGGTTTTGCGTCGCCATGACGAAAAACGGTTCTTCGAGTTTATGAATCTGCCGCGCGACACTGACGGTGTGTTCCTGCATGGCCTCAAGTAGCGCGGACTGTGTTTTAGGCGTGGCGCGATTGATCTCGTCGGCTAGCACAATGTTGGCGAAAAGCGGACCTGGCCTAAACCTGAATTCGCGGCGTCCCGCGTCGTCTTCGGCGATGATATTGGTGCCGATGATGTCGGCGGGCATGAGGTCCGGCGTGAACTGGATGCGCGAGAAGTTGAGGCTCAACGCCTCGCTCAGCGTACGCACCAGCAGCGTTTTGCCCAGCCCTGGCACGCCCTCGAGGAGGCAGTGCCCGCCGGCGAACAGGCACGTGAGCACCCCGTCGATAATGCCCTCGCCGCCGACGATGACCTTTGAAATTTCATCGTGCAAGCGCTTGAAATCCTGGCGAAACTCTTCGGCCTCTTTCACAACGTCCATGCTATTGCTCCTTGTCGTCCGGCGATCCGGGCGCTTTTCGCCTGCGTTTGCGCTTGTCGAGCGCGCGTTCTTTTGCTTCCAACAACTGCCGCGTGTACTCGCTGCGTCCAACGGCTTTCATTTCTTCCGCGTTCACGATTACTTCCCCTCCATCCGCGACCGGCGCATTCTCCGGCACGTGCGCGGATACCGCCGCGGCCTGCCCCGCCACCGAAAACGAACCCGATGCCACATAGACAAAACTTTTCGACGGGGCAGTCATCGTGCCGTACGCGCCAGTGAGCTGGGAGCGCCTGCGCTTGGGCGCGGGAATGATGCGGTGCAGTCCCGGGATTTTCCGCAACACGGCGAACAGCCCTACGAACAGCCGGCTTAAATCAAACATTACTCTGCGCACGAATATCTCGACGGGGAACAGGCCAACTCCAAGCGCGGCGAGATACGGCCAGATAGGCGTGACCGATTCGGACATGGGGAGATTGTGTTCGAATGGATTGTCAGTAGGTTTCACGACGCGTCCGCCACCGACGGAAGCCAACTGTTCGATCAATGGCATGTTGGTCGTGTTGTATTCGTATTCTTTGGAATAGTCCAGAGCGAGCCCGGCGGGGATCATGCCCTGCGACCCGTCTTCGCGCGTATAGGTCATGTTGATCATGTACACGCCGCGATTGCCGAGCGGGAAAGTGGCCTCGTAGATGCCCGGCGCGGTCTGCGCGAGTGCGATGTCCTGCCGCGCGAACTCTGGCGGCGGTCCCGTTACAGTGCCTTGGGGCTTGAGAAAATTGATGTACTTGCCCTGTTCGTCGACTGCATCGATTTTCACGTAGCCTTTGCCGTCGCGAACGCGCGTGTCGACACGGAAATTCGACGGCGACGCCTCGCGCATGGCCCATCGCACGGTCTGCGACCAGAACCGGTTGAAGCCGTCCCACGCGAGCCAATCCGCGGCCCACCTGCTCGTCACGTCCGAAGTGAAGGCAACCGATTTGCCGAGACCGAACCGCCATTGCGCAAGAACAGGGTCTCCTTTGTCCGATATAAGCGAAATGATCGCGCTTTCTTTTGGCGTGGTGGCAACGTAGCCCTGCAATGGCGGAAGCGCATCGGCCGCCATGCCCCGCAGAATCTCGGAGTCGTATTGGACAACGGGCACGAAAGTATCCTCGACGAGCAACCCACGCTTTACCAACGCTGCCTCCTTCGTGAAAATCTGCGGGAGCTTGGCGGGGTTGGACACGAAATAGTAGTTGCCACCGGTTTGGGCCGCGACGTATTGGAGCATCTGCTGATCGGATGGGCTGTGCGGGTTGATGCAACAGGTGCTGACTGAAATAGCTGCTGCCTGTAATTGCGTAAGCAAAGCGGCATTTGGAGCAGCGGGGTCGCCGTCGGAGATAAGAATGACGCGTTTGACCGATGCCGTGCTGGCCGCAAGCGCGTCGTATGCCATCTGCAAGGTAGGATCTGCGGACGGCATATCGCCTATATTTGTCGTGTTGAGCGCCTGGCGCATCGCGGATTTGTCACCGACAAGTTGCAGATCGAACAACCAGTCTTCGCCAACTTTCCAATCGTAGGCAAGCGCGCCCATGAGGTCCTGGCTCGATAGAACGTCGAGTGCCGCGAGCGCAATGTCGCGCGCCCATGCGTTTCCATCGGGAAATTCGCAAGTATGCAGAATCACCACGAGCGCGCCCTGCGGCATCTGTTTGCGTTGTTTCAGGTCCATGCTTACCGGCAACGCGCGTTCGACCGGGGTGTCGAAATATCCGCCCGCGCCGTAGGAGTTCGGTCCGCCGACCATGACAAGGCCGACGCCGAAATCACGCACCATCGCTTCGAGCGAACGAAGTTGCTCATTCGTCAAATCGGTTGCGCTTACATCGTCGAGCACCACTGCGTCGTAGTTTTGAAGTTGCGCAAGCGACGACGGCATCGATCCGAGGTCGACCGGCGTGACGGTGATTCCTTCCTGCTGCATTGCGGGCGCCAACCGCTGGCTGTGCTCAGGGTCGGATGCCAGATATAACACGGTCGGCTCTCCGTGGATGACGGTATATGCGCGCCCTTCATTGTTTGCGACCACAGTGTCATTGGGTGACTCTATGACAGCTTCGTATTCGTAGAACCCGGACGCGCTCAATTCCTGCGGCAGTAGAAATGCGTTCGCGCCTTTTTGCAGCATCACTTCAGCGGGCGGGAGCATGACCGTGCCATCACTGACTTTCTGGTACAACCGCAACGTGGCTGGGCCATCCTGGTCCGCGTGAACATTGACTTGCACCTTGAACGGTTCGTTCGCGTTCACGCGGTTTGGCGCGGTAACGCCTGCGATGCGCACTTCACTCCGGCCGCCAATCGCGATGGGCACGATGTCGACGGACGCGCCACTCGCCTGCGCCAGTTTGACTTCTTCCAACGCTGAACCGCGGGTCTCGTTGCCATCCGTGAACACGACGATACGGCGCATGTACCCTTGGGGAAATGCGGCGATTGCCAATCGGATCGCCGCGGCGAGATCGGTTTGTTCGCCGCCGACATAGGATTGCACACTGGTTAGCCCGAGACTCGGTCCTACGGTCAGTTCAATGCTCGGTTCCTGGCCAAAGGAAATTACGCCTGCTTCGTCTCTGGACGTCATGAATGCACCGGCGAGCGTTTGCACGGCTTGCTGCGTTGCCTCGCGTTGTTCTTCCGGAATGCTGTTGGAGCGGTCGAGTAGAAAAAATACCGCAAGCCGATCGTTGATCCGCACAAGCTCTGTGCCCGCCAAGGCCGCGATTAGGCAGAGCAGCACCATGCACCGTAATACGATCGCCAACCATTTCCGCGCTTTGCCCAATGAACGGACATGCCGGCCAAGCCATATCGTGTAGGGAATCAGAACGAGGAACAACAATGCCCAGGGATAGGAAAATCGGATTGAAAACAGGTTGATGCTGGAAAGCCAATCGCTCACGCGAAGTCCTCCAGCGCAAACCGCTGAATACGATCATTGTCTGTGTCCGCGACAAAGACTGTGCCCTGCGGCGACACGGACACGCCGCGGGGGGTGTTGAACTCGCCATAGCCGCGTCCAGGCTGGCCGAGCGTGCCGATGCAGCGCCCTTCGCAGGTATACCTCGAAATGCGGTTGTTTCCGTATTCGCATACGATGAGCGTGTCATCCGGCGCGCGCGCGATGTCGTGTGGGAACCGCAGTTGGCCTGGTTCCGCGCCAAGCCCGCCAAGCGCGCGGCGGTAGACGCCGTCGAACGTGAAGCATTGAATCCGGTGGTTGGCCGTGTCCGCGATAAACAATTCGTCTTTCACAATGGTCAACGACATCGCTCGCGAGAAGTTGCCGGCCGTATCGCCGTGGCTACCCCATTGCTGAACGAACTTACGATCCGCGTCGAACACGTGCAGGCGTTCGGCATCGACGCCATACTCGGAGATGAAGTATCTGCCGTCCGGTCCGATCACGACGTCAGTGGGATAAATAAACTCGGATTCTCCGGTTCCAAATGCTCCCCAGGTGTCAAGCACTTCGCCGTCTGTTGTAATCTCCATAATCCGGCTGTAGTGCGTATCCGGTATGACGATCCGATCTTTCGAGGCAAACGTGATGCCGGTTGGCGTGCCGTTGTCAGCCTCGGGCATGTTCCAGCTTCGAAGCCACTCACCCGCGTGTGTGAAAACCTGCACGCGGCCAGTGGTGTCGATTACGTAGATTTCAGCGCTGTCCGCGGCGATGGCGCGTGGCCTGTGAAATTCGCCGTTCCGCATTCCGGACCGTCCCCACATGCGCGCATCGGTGGTTTGCAGGCGAGGACCGCATGCTCCAAGACAGGCCGCGGAAATGGTGATCAAAAAGTGACGGCGGTTAACTTGCACCCAAACGCCTCTCGCACCCGGCCGGCTCTAAGCGTCCAGCCATCAACTCGTTCCCGGCTCTCGCTTGAGAACACAGTGAGCGAAGCGCCGGCTTCGCGTTCAGCCGTTCCGCTACTACTCCGAACCCGCGATCGTTCCAGCCGCCGCGGCAGGTTTCGATTCCGTCCGATCACCTTCTGGTTCAAGCGATCCAAAATACTGCCGCACGAATTCCTTCGCGCCGGCGGGTATTTCTTCCTTCGTCAGCGCTTCCTCGCTTTGCTGCTGGATTTGCACCAGCGCCTGGGAGGAATAATCCACCGACGCTTGCTCACCCTCGCCGGGTGCAGTACGCTGCATAATCGTGGCAAGTATTTTGCCCTTCGTGACGTCGCCAGGCGCCATTGAGGGGTCGGTCGCTGTTTTCGTTTCAGGCAGTTCGCCGATCCGGTTTCCACGGCCCTGTCCTTTTCCACGCAAGCCCGCGCCCACGCCGGCGCAGTTCCCCGTCTTGCACATACCCACGCAGGTCGCGCAATACAACTTGTTTTTGCACTCGCCCAGTTTGCCTTCAGATTGGGCCATTTTCTGCAACTGCGCCATCAAGGACTTCATGTCCTCCAGGGACATCTTCATTGCGTCCATTGCCATCTGCATCTGCGCGGCGTCATTCATTTTCATGCCCGCCGCCATTTTCGACAGCGCTTCCGCGAGCTCCGGACTCATTTCGGACAACGCCTTGGACAATTGATCGAGTTCTTTTGAAAGCGCTTCTTTTTCTTCCGGCTTCATATCGCCGGATTCTATTTTCGCGGCAAGTTCTTGCGCCTTCTCCAGCGCCTTGGTGAAATCGCCTTTCTGAATGTTCTCGGCGAGTTCCTTGGTTTTGTCGAGCTTTGCAATTTCATTGCTCAACTGCGGCAACGGCGATTTCGCCTGCAATTTCTGGCGCTGTTCGGCAAGCTGATCGGTTAGATTCGTGAGCTTCGCGAACGCCGTTTTCTCGCTGAGTTTGCCCAGCTTCATCTGCTCCGCGATACGCTCGACTTCCATCGCGATGCCTTCGACTTTCGTGCTTTCTTCCAGCCCAAGCTCGCGCAACGGTTTCACCGCTTCGACAAGGCGATCCGCCTCGACGCGGACCGCGACTTCCTTCGCCTTGGCTTCGGCTTCGCGTTTTCGCTGCGACAACAAATCAAATTCCGGCAGCAACACGTAGGCGACCAGATAGAGGACGACCGGCATAGCTAGCCAGCGGATTGAACGGGGCGTCGTGAAAGGAAATTCGCGGGTGTAGTTGAGCCGCGCTAACTGCTTGCGGGCGTCGTCGTGTACGGCACCGACCATAGGGCCATCGGCATCGGTCAACTGAAGCGAACTGGTGATGCGTTCCTGCAACCCCAGGCGCCGGTCAGCCTCGAGGGCCGCGCCCAACATGTTCGGGCGTTTCCACAGGGCACGAGCCGTCGCGGCGAGCAGCCCGAATCCAACGAGGCCTACAGTGACAGTTTCGACATTGCCAACGGATGGAAACAATCGGGCGATGGTAAGCCAAACACAGGCGAGTCCCGTGGATATAATTAATGACCACACAAGGGCGCGCGTCCACTGCACAATGAACAATCGCAGCCGGAGACGCCGTAGCGCTGTCTGCAAGGGGTCCATGGCGGATACCTCCTCTACCATCCTACAAGTATATCGGACGTTGAACGACCGCGCAATTACTGTTCCTTCGGTCAGTACAATGCCGATCCACGGGGAAAACGATCAATCCGACGGCTAGATGACTATGTATTGCCATGAAAGGTACGCTGTCGAACAAATTGGAGGGAATTGGGGATGGAATCGAGTTCGGGACAAATTCTAACGATAGTCAACGCGCCCGTCGCCGCCCTCATTGGATTGGCGATTGTGGCGGCCCCGGCACTTGTGGTCATGTTGCAGTCGCGGGATGCGCGCGCCCTCGAATCGTGCCGCGCGGAAATGCAGCAGGCGGGAGCGGCGCTGCTTGCAGCGATGGAAGAAGACCCGGATGGTTTTGCACCGGCACTTTCACCCGTTAAAGGCGCGCTCGCACCCGTGACCGGATACCACGATGGCGCGATGGACGATTCCCGTTTTTTGTACCTCGGCTATATGTTCGAAGATGAGCAGGACTTCAACGCGTTCCGAGAGTACTATACCGGGCGAACCTCGAACAGCGCGCCGTTCGAGGACGCAATTCCGCTCTCGAAACCACGCGCCGGTGGACGTAATGCGATCCTGCGTCTGCGCGTGATGGGGGACGGTCCTGATGGAAGCGCATGGAAGACTTGGTACCAAAATCCTTCGCGCATACCGATGCTTTACGAGCGGAGCAAGCATCACGCCATGCGCGGCGCGCATGTCTTCTTTCTCGATGGACACGTGGAATTCATCCCGCATGCGCGAACCACCGCGTTCCCGCTTACCCGCGGCATGGCCGGTGGGGTCATGGAACTCGACGCGCTTCAGCCCGAAACCAGTCAATGAACCGGGACAATCCTTCGCGCATTGCGGTCTTGGGCGCATAGCCCAGCATCTCGCGCGCTTTTGAAATATCAGCGAAGGTCGTTTCCATGTCGGACGACGGAAAGGGAAGCGGCGTGATATCGACGGGTTTCCCCAGCAATTCACCGAGCAGGTTGATCAGCGCGCGAAGGTCCGTCGTTTGGTTTTCGCCAAGATTAAAAATTTCATAATCGAACGGCGTGTCCACCGCTTTTAGAACGCCGTCGAGAATGTCTTCGATGTAGGTGTAGTCCCGCAGCGAGGACCCGTCGCCAAACATCGGCACAGGCTTGCCTGCATCGATTAGCTTCGCAAATTTGTGGATCGCCATTTCCGGGCGCTGCCGCGGACCGTACACCGTAAAGAATCGCAGTAACGTTACGCGCATACCGTAAACGTGGTGGTATACGTGGCACATGAGTTCGTTCATACGCTTCGTCGCGGCATACGGACTAACGGGCCTGTCGCAGGTCATCGTTTCGCGGAATGGGGTTTCCTTAATCCCGCCATACACTGATGAACTTGATGCGAACACCATATGCGAGGGCTTGTATCGGCGGCATGCATCAAGGAGGTGCTGCGATCCGATGACGTTGACGCGGTGATACAGGTTCGGATCGTCAAGCGAAGGACGGACGCCGGCGCGCGCGGCAAGGTGTACCACCACGTCCGGCTTCTCGATCTCAAACACGCGCATCAAGCCGTGTTCGTCGCAGATGTCAGTTTCATGCAAACGAAAGAGATCGGATTTCATTGCGCCGTCGAGGTTTCGCAGCTTGATCGCGGGATCGTAGAACGAATCAAAGCAATCGATCCCGGCCACGAAATCGCCTCGCGCAATTAGCGCGTCGCAGGTGTGGGAGCCAATGAATCCGGCTGCGCCGGTGACAAGAATGCGTTTCATAGTGTAAGTGACTGCGCCCGAAAAAGTCCGTGTTGCCGTTTTCACTGTTGTCCGCAGTGCTCGCCGCCCTCAGCGATGGCGGCGCTACGCCGGGACAGACCCCAACTTAGGCGGGCGTAATTCGCCCCAACACCACCGCGGCCTTTGCGCCAGTGGCGCTGGGCACGTTGCAGGGCGTTCCGCAGAAGGTTTCATTTCCCAGAATCGCCGCGCCAATGGCGTCGACAGCGTCGTGCGGCAATCCATACTCTTCGCTTAACTTGACGGTCGAATCCGTTAACCCGTTTTTAATGCGCAGCATCAATGCCTGATTCATGACGCCGCCGCCGCTGAGAATGATGCGCGATACACTGTGCTGCGGTTTCACGAAACGGTTGAACGCGCGCACGATGCAATAACTTACCGCGGACGAGACCGTGGCGAGCAGGTCTTCGTATGGATGGTCTTTACGCCCGGCGAGCGCATCTCGCAGATACACCTCTGGGCCAAACTCTTCGCGGCTCGTGCATTTGGGCGGGACCTTCGCGAAGTACGGATGATCAAGAAGGTAATCCAAAAACTCGTCAATTACCACGCCCTTCATGGCGGCGGCGCCTTTCTCGTCGATCTCCTGCGTGCCGCCGGATAAGAGCCGTACCGCGCCATCTATTGCGACGGTGCCAGGTCCGGCATCGAACGCGACAATATCGCTCAGCTTCGGTGTAAGCACCGATACCGTCGTGATACCGCCGAGGTGTACGCGCGCAACCGTCCGGTCTTCGCGGCGGAACACCGCCCAATCGGAGTATGCGGATATCGGTCCGCCCTGTCCGCCCGCGGCCATGTCGCGGGCGCGAAAATCGGATACGACCGGCAGGTTCGTGCGCTCGGCGATTACCGCGGGTTCGCCGACCTGCAGCGTGCCCACCGATTGATCGTAGCCCCGCGGCGGGTTGTGGGTAACGGTGAATCCCGTTGACGCGACGAAATCGACTTCGCACATTTCCGAGTGCGCGATGCGTTGCATGTCCACGGTAAGTCCGGCAAGAAATTCGCCAAGCTCAAAATTGAGCAAACAAATTTCCCGCGCGTCTTTTCGGGCAACAATCAGCCGCGTGCGGAGCCCCTGCTCGAAAGGATAATGTTTGAACCGGATGAGTTTTATCGCGAGATCATCGCCGGTACCCTTGATTCGAACGAGCGCCGCATCGGCCCCGCGCGACGAATTGCCGCAGGTAATGCCGATTGCGTACCGGGTCGGTTTCTTCTTAATGCCCTCGTAAAGCATGTTCCTCTTCCGCCCGTGTGTAGCAAGCGCGCATTATTGCACTGTCTCCAACGCCGAACCGCTAAAATAGTGCGCCACAATGGCGTCGTGCCGAAAACCCTTTAGCGCCATCCCGCGCGCGCCATGCTGGCACAACCCCACCCCGTGTCCCCTGCCGCCGCCGGTAAATATCCAGGCGGTGGGACCGGTCTGGCCCAGTTCCACCTTAATTATTAACACGGCGCTGGGTAAATCGCCAAATGCTTGGCGGATAGGCAGTTCCTTGCGGATGGTTACGCTCCCCTGAGT
>JAWXCN010000253.1:0-6281 GCA_034408725.1 Candidatus Hydrogenedentota bacterium | reverse complement strand
TTCAAAGAGTTGGTAGAGCATCTCCGCCTCGGCAGCGTCCTGCTCTTCCGGATTGTTGTAAGCCTCGCCATGACCAATGCTCCACCCCACTTCGCCCATGGGCTGCGCTTCGCACCACCATCCGTCCAACACACTAATATTCAATCCGCCGTTAGCCGCCGCTTTCATGCCGCTGGTTCCGCTGGCTTCCATGGGCCGGCGAGGCGTGTTGAGCCAGCAATCCGCGCCCTGCACCATGTAGCGCGCGACGTTAATATCGTAGTCTTCAATAAACACGATCTGGTTGCGCACGTCGTGGGTGTGAATGAATTGAACGATGTTGCGAATCAATTCCTTGCCGTGGTTGTCCTGGGGGTGTGACTTGCCGGCGATGATGAACTGGACAGGTTGTTTCTCACTTTTAAGGATGCGCATGAGGCGTTGCTGGTCCGCAAGAAACAGGTTTGCGCGTTTATACGTTGCGAATCGCCGGGCGAACCCGATGGTCAGGACTTCTGGATCGAGCACTTCACCCGCGGCTTTAATGTCCGAATTGGATGCGCCACGCGCGGTCAACTGGCGAACCAGCCGGTGCCGCGCAAAGTTGACCAGCCGTTCCCGGCGGCGTTCGTGGGTCCGCCAAAGTTCAGCGTCGGGCACATCATCCATCAGCGACCAAACGGCTGCATCGCTGGGTTCACTGACCCAGGACGGCCCCAAGTATCGATCATACAGCCCCGCCAACTCACGGGAAATCCAGAAGCGAGTGTGCACGCCGTTTGTGATAGATGTAATGGGGACTTCGTTCACCGGCACGTCTTTCCACGTGCGCGCCCACATGTCGCGCGCGACTTCCCCGTGCAACTTGCTGACACCGTTCGCGAATGTCGAAAGCTTCAACGCTAGTATGGTCATGCAAAATGGTTCGCGTGTATCCGCGGGGTCCTGGCGTCCAAGCGTCAAGAACTGGTCGAGCGTAATGCCCAACTCGTCGCAATACTTGCGAAAATAATGTTGAATCATTTCCGGAGCAAACATGTCGTTGCCGGCGGAGACGGGTGTGTGGGTAGTAAAGACACTTGCGGTCTTCACGGCTTCGATGGCGTGCTCGAATGTCAGCCCCTCGCCGCGGACAAGGTCCTTGATGCGTTCGAGCGCCATAAACGCTGCATGCCCCTCGTTCATGTGGTAGACGGAGGGGTTGATCCCCATCGCATGCAGTGCGCGCACGCCTCCCATGCCGAGCACAATTTCCTGTCGAATGCGGGTGTCGCCATCCCCCCCGTACAGCTTGCCTGTAATTTCGCGATCATCGGGATCGTTGGCGTCAAAATCCGTGTCGAGGAGGAATAAGGGGGTGCGCCCGACGTTGCAACGCCATACCCGTAATTTAACGGGCCGGTCTGGAAACGGCAACTCGATCACGAGTGGAGCGCCCTTTTTATCGCGCACCATCGCGAGCGGCATCGTGTACACGTCGTTGCGCGGATACCGTTCCTGTTGCCACCCGTCTGCGTTCAGGTACTGCCGGTGATAGCCTTCCCGGTAAAACATGCCGACGCCCACCAACGGCAGTCCCAGGTCGCTCGAACTTTTAAGATGATCGCCCGCGAGAAGACCCAAGCCCCCGGAATAAATTGATACGGATTCGTGCAACCCGAATTCAGCGGAGAAGTACGCCACGCTAAATTCTGCGGGCGCCGCTGGGTGCTTGTCCGTCCACGGAGTTGCCTTCAGGTAGTCCTGCAGGCGTTGCCACGTCCGGCTGAGTTGCGCGAGATACCCTTCGTCCTGGGCGAGCTCTTCGAGGCGGGCCTGCGTCACTTCGCCGAGCAAACTCACGGGGTTCTGCCCCACGTGCTCCCAAAGTTTCCGATCGATGCGGTAGAACAACTCGATCGCTTCGTGGTCCCAGCACCACCACAGGTTGTTCGCGAGGGCCGTTAACGGCTCTAGCGCCGGCGGAACTTTCGGCACCACGGTAAACGTCGATACTTTCGGCATAGCTTATTTCTCCCAAACGGAACTTCGCCGGGCGGCGATGTGCCGGAACATTCAGGTCAACCCCACGAAGCCCTATCCTAACAAATTGGAAACGAAACGGGGAACAGTCGCAGTCTGTGAAACACGGCAAAGGCACTCCCACGCGCGTGGAAGTGCCCGGATACAGTTGTTAACTATACTACAGGAAGTAACGTTTGAGGAAACGCGCCGCCTTGCGCGACACCGAGACCATCGCGCCGCGGGGTTCGATGCGGCCATTGCGGGCGGCCGCGCGAAACTCGAACGCATGGCGGACGATGCCTATTGACGCGGAAAACTCGGGGCCTTCGACGGCATGCGGCAGAATTTCCGCGCCTGTCGGAACGCCAACACGACAGGGCACCTGAAACACGGCTTCGGCCAATTCGGGATAGTTCTTGATCGAGGCGGCGCCGCCGGTAAGCACGATGCCGCGCACGAGGTTTTTCAAAAGGCCTCGCGCCTGAATATGCTGCCGGACTTTAATCAGCAATTCTTTTGCGCGTTCGTACACGATAACATCAAGGTCTTCGCGGTCCACCACGGACGGCGAGCCGGGGACATTGCTGCGTAGTTTGACGCGCGAGGTGTTCGCTTCGCTATCGGGCCGGTTCTGTTCTGACTCTTCGAATTCTTCGTGGATGCACGCTTCGGAAATTCCGTATTCGAGAATCAGTTCATCGGCCTCTTCAAAACTGACTTGAAGTCCCGCGGCGACGTCCCGGGTAATGTGGTAACCACCCCATTCGAAACAGTGCGTGCTGAGAATGCGAAAGTCACGGTAGATGGCGAGGCCCGTAATGCTGCGGCCTAAATCAAGCACGCCGACCCCAAGTTCCATGTCTTCCGCGGTAAGGCATCCGAGCGCGGACGCAATTGGAACGAAGATCATGTCTTCAAGCTCGCGCCCCTGCGACTCGATGCACGTAATAATGTTGTCTTCGATCACCGAGGGAAGCCGCGCGAAATGGATACGGGTCTTCAGGACCTGGCCGCGGATGCCAATGGGATCGATGACGCGCATGTCGTCGACATACCATTCCTGCGCGCTGATCGAGGACGTCACCCGCTTGCCCGGCGCAAGGATATCGCGGGACGCGATGTCGCGCGCTTCCATCATGTGCTGGTGTTCGACAATATCGCGGTCGATCTTGCAAGTACCTTCGCGAATAAACGTCTCGACCTTTTTTCCGTTGACCCCGCAGAAGACGGACGTAATTTTTGTGCGGGATTCTTTCTCGGCGAAGTTGAGCGCGCGTTTGAGCGATAGCTGCGCCGCGGCGCGGTCCTGGATCACGCCCTGTGATACGCAACCGTGGGCTGGGGCCGTGCCGTGTCCGATGACCTGAATCGTCCCATCATTGTCGCGCCGCGCCACCAGGACACGAATCACGCGCGATCCAAAATCGATCACCGCCACCGTCTCGCCTCTACCTCGCACAGAAATCCCCCAGTCTTTCCATTATTTTTGACTGCAAGCGTCCCGAGACACCCACATTTAGAACAGGAGCTCGTCCCCACCGGCGCCGTTCGCGCCTTCCGCACTGCGAATTTGCTCGATGGTATGTTCGATATCCGACACGGATGCCCGTTGCCGATTCAGGGATTCCCGGGCGCGTTCCATGCCGCTTTCGTTTTCAGCTTGCTTGCGCTGAAGCATTTTGACGTTTTGGCGGGCATCCTCGAGACGAATGCGCGCGCCTTGTTCAGCGGTCAGCGCCTCGTCGAGCACGTCCTTTGCACTCACTTCCTGCGCGCGGGCTTCATCAAGCGCTTCCGTCGCCGCGCCCCGTTGGCGCTGGGCCTCGTCGCGCTGTTGCTCGAACTCTCGGATTCGGCGTTCGATTTCGGAGATGCGGGACTCTATACCGTCCATGCTGCTCTGCATCGCCTGGGTATGGCGGCCACGGTCCAGCAGGGCGGCACGGTGTTCACTGACACCTGATTCGGATTCGGCCACCGCCGATTCCGATCGTTGAACAGTCGCGCGCGCGTCTTCGATTGCGCGGACACCATCTTGTATACGCGTTTCTGTTAGACGAACTCGCGCGTCCGCTTCCGATGCTTGTGCGCGCGCGATGCTGGCTGCCGCCTGCATCGCCAAAAGCTTGGCATCGCCAATTGATCCGAACTTGACCGCCTTGCGCGCAGTCTCGAGCAAATGGCTGGCGGGATCGTCGGATTCGTACGGGTCCCCGTCCGTCGCCGCCGCCGCAATACTTTCCGCGTCCGTGAGTTCGTCTTCAACACTCTCCGCGCCCCACGCATCGTCTAGCGAAGGCACGTCATCGTCGAAATCAAGGGCCGGTTCGGACTCCGCGACGGGAATCTCAAACGGAATTTCCACTACGGGTTGCTTTACAGAAAGCGGCGCCGCAACGGATAACGACGGACCACGAACATTCCAAAACGCCAGATAGTCTTCACTTTCCGCAAGCCAGTTCTGGAGGATCGCGTCATCCGTGCGATGCATGGCGTCGCCATAGACGCCGCCAAACGCATAGGCCAGTTCAAAGAACCGGTCGTCGCGGGCGGAGGGGTTTTGTTCGATATGTGCGCAAATCCGTTGCATCGCGTTGCAGGCGATTTCCGATCCGAGCCAGCCGTTCGTTGTCGCGCGCGTAGCCAGCTCGGCGATGCCCTTCCCCATGTTCGTGAAGACCGGCTCAAGAGTGCTGTCGTCCTCTTGTTCGATGCGCACAAGGCAGTCACAAAGCCGGTCGAGCACTTCCGCCACATCCAATACGCGGGCCGGCGGGACATTCGGCGCAAGATTGGTGAGCGCGGATGGTTCACCACGCGGCATCTCCAATACAGGGTCCATCACGGAGTACGCCAGCGTATCCAGGTCTTCATCGTCGAACGCGGGAAGGACTTCGACTTCGTCTTCGGTTTCGTCGTCGGCGCTCACTAAACCAAAATCGGGTGCCGCATCGGCGTCGACAGACGGCGAATCGCCAGTTGAAAAATCTATCTCGTCCGCGTCTTCGTCCGTCAGGACGGGTTCAGCGCGAAGCACGCGCAGCGAAGGACCGCGTTGGGCGGCAGCAGCCTCGGCACGCGCAATGACGCGCTCGTCATCATCGCTGACGAGCGATAAGCCGCGCCGTTCCATGTCTTCCAATGCGGCCTGGTACCGTTCCCGCCATTTGCGGATAACACCGGACCGTACTTTGTCGACAATGAGATCGCCGACCATGATACAGAGAATTTCGTAGCTGTCAGCGAGAAAGGAAACGCATTCATTGGCGCGGCCAGCGTTCTCATATGTTTGCAGAATGCGGCCCGTCTCCGTCAATGCTTCCACCAAATCCTGCCATCGCTGCTCGACGGCGATTTCCACCGACTGGATCAGATAGTTCATGCATTCGTCAGACCAATGTTCCTGTGGAGCGCCATTCTGCGCCTTGAGGAACTGCCGGTGAAACCGGCCCAGGGAAGTCAGCAGGCGTTGCGTGGGATCGCTTGTCATGGCAGGGTCTTCCGCGAGGTTATCGGTTGTTGGCAAAGTGGGAGGCAGGGAATCCATTTGGCCGAGCGAATCGCTTCCCGGTGGTGCATCGTCATCTCCGGAACGTTCCAACACCCGCAGAGACAAGCGTCCCCACGAACCCAACTTGCGGTTTTGACGACCGAAGCGCATAGTGCTTACCCCTACCTGTTGCCAGATTGTAGCACAATGCGCTTCGATACGCAATATATTGTGGTCTAACCAAAAACTCTTTACAGTCCTCGTTGTCGATTGTGGTCAAAACCATTCAATTTCACTATCCAATAATACCACGTTCGCGGAGTGCGCCAAGCACTTTTTCCGTGCTTTCCTCGAGAGTTTCGACTCCAGTGTCAACCACCAATTCGGCGTTATCCGGCTCTTCGTAGGGCGCGCTGATGCCGGTGAATTCCGGGATTTTGCCTTCGCGCGCCTTCTTGTACAGACCCTTGGGATCGCGCTCTTCACAAACATCAAGCGCGCACTTCACATAAATTTCAATGAAATTTCCCTCGCCGGCGATCTGCCGTGCCTTGTCGCGGTCGGCCCGGTATGGCGATATGAACGCGGTCATCGTGATAACCCCGCCCTGCGTGAACAGATTGGCCACCTCGCCAATGCGGCGGATATTTTCCTCGCGGTCGGCAGGGGAAAAACCGAGGTCCATGTTCAATCCGTGACGGACGTTGTCGCCATCGAGCACATAGGTCCGGCATCCACCCGAATACAACGCGCCCTCGACCGAGTGTGCAAGGGTGGACTTGCCCGATCCGGAAAGGCCCGTGAACCA
>JAWXCN010000252.1:0-3600 GCA_034408725.1 Candidatus Hydrogenedentota bacterium | reverse complement strand
GTTGGCCACCTTCCCGCTGCGTCCCACTGCGCTGCCAAAAAGAATTTCGTAGTCGGCGCCGTTCCAGAAGCCGATGGGCTGGCCGATGCTGAGCAGATTATTGTTCCATTCCGTGCTCCAAAAATCTTGCGGAACGCGCGACGGACCGGCATTGCCATCAGTGTGCCACACCATGCCGTATTCGCCGGATTCGAAGCCGGGATTCTGAAGCAGGTTCTTCATGTACTGCGACGCGGCCCAAGGTTCGGGGCCACCGAGATTCAATCCCATGCGCTTGGCGCCGGTGAGAAGCGGGGATTCGGAGAGTTGGATAATGGTTTCCTGCGCAAAGCCATTAACGGCGATGGCGGAACTCACAATGATCATGCATGCGAGGCGAGAGAGGGACAGAGGCATCTTGGACGGCTCCCTAGTTCAGCCACAAGAAGCAGGGGCCGATTCTGGGAGACTGGAAATTGCACCACCCCCATCGGCAAACGGGCCCGACAGCATCGATCGCATCCACCCACGGTACAATCGATAACCCACCCCGCAGCGTAGCTACCTGCAATTATGCCAGAAAAATCGGTTTTTAGCTAGGGGTTCGCGAGATTAGTAGTTATCGTAACATGCTCATTCCGCTGGAGTTTCGCCAACTTGCGTGATTGATCGAGCAACCACTTGCGGGATAAGAAGTTAGTCCGTCATTTCCAATGAAATGAGGCCACCGGGGGAATGCCGGTGACCTCGCTGGAATAGCTGCTGAGATGCGGTCAGCCTTCGGCGGTGGCCTCCGTTTCCTCTCCGAGTGCTAGCGCATCAGGCATTTTCGACCGCAGTTGGGACAAACGTCCAGGCGTCACGACGTCTTTTGCGAGCCCAATCCATTGCATGAACTTAATGGTGTAGTACGTTTGATCAAACTCCCACCAGCGATGTCCATGCGCGGCGGAACGTTGATCGGCGTGATGGTTATTGTGCCAGCCTTCTCCAAACGTCACGACGGCCACCCACCACGTGTTACGGCTGTTGTCGCCCGTCTTGTAGTTGGTGTAGCCCCACTGGTGCGTCGCGCTGTTGACTAGCCACGTAAAATGCCAAACGAGGACGGTCCGGACGGCGACGCCCCAGATGACAAGCGAGAGACCCAGTTGCCAGCCGCCGAAAAGATGGCCAGTGCCGTACAACACCGCAGCGGAAAGCAGGTAGATCGGAAAGAAGTATTTCTCGAAGAACCGGAGCACGCGGTCTTTGTCAAGGTCTTTTGCGAAACGCCGGATTTTTTCGTACTTATCCAACTGCGGGTCCTTGAAGAAATTCCAGAGGATATGGGACCACCAAAACGTGTGCTGCGGGGTGTGCGGGTCTTCTTCCTCGTCTGATTCCTTGTGGTGCAACCGGTGCGTCGCAACCCAGGTTATCGGTCCGCCCTGCAAAGCAATGCACCCAAACAGGGTAAGCAGATACTCGATCGGTTTGTATGTGCGATAGCTGCGATGTGTCAGGAGCCGGTGGTAACAGAGCGTGATGCCCAATCCTCCGGTGACCCAGATCATCACCAGGCAGACGACAAAACCGGTCCACGTAAAGGTAAACGGCGCCGCCAGCGCGGCGGCATGAATGAGCGTGATGATAACGATTGTGCCAATCTTGAGCCGATTGGCCGATACCCAGGCTGGTAAATGTCCCACGTTAGAATTCCTTCATTCGCTGCGCTGTGGTTTTGCCACAAAACGCCATGTTTACGTAATTTAGCTGGCGCATCAAAACACTACTGAGCACCTAGGGGCACGACTTAAGCATAGTATACACCAATTTGGATGGAAGATCATCGGCGTGGCGCGTGAAAATTCACTCCGCGGGATACCGCGCCATGAACCGCTCGGGGAACCTTGGCTCTTCCCAGCCCAATCGCCGGTAAAGTTCGTGGGCATCCCGCGTACCGAGGAAAAAGAGGCGTAGCTGGGCACAGTCGGGATGCTCGGTCACGCATTGCACGAGGAATTTACCGACGCCCTGTCCCCGGTATTGAGGATCGATGAAAACATCCCCCAACCAGCCAAAAGTGCGGGTGTCGGTTACGACGCGCGCGCACCCTATTTGCTGCGCTCCGTAGTGCCGGGCATAGACGCCGAAAACAAGATGTGAATGGGTCCACGTCACGCGGACATCGTCGAAGCTGCGGTCGCTTGCCCAGTACGTGGTTTTAAGATATTCGTAAATTCGTTCGAGATCAATGCGGTCCCGGTCGGTATCAACTTCGAATTCGCCCATTCGCCATTGCATGAAAGTTCTCCGAATTGCGCTGCGGAATACTACAGGAATTGGGGAATTGATGTCGTCGTTGTGGTGAGTTGGAATCGTTGCTCGTAATCGTCCTCGTAATCGCAATCGGCTTTTCTTCCAGAAGTTTACACTATGAAACGATTACGATTACGTGGACGATTACGATAGGAGTTGGGAGTTAAAAAGAGGACCCCCGGCGTTCGGGCAACGCCGGGGGCAGGGGGTGACTGCCGACCGTTAAAGCACGCTACGGTCGTCGGAGAGGGAATATTGCACACGGTCCCATGCGTCGCGGACCGCTCTCTTCGCTTTTTCCCACGTAAGTGTCGAGCGTCCTTCGGATTGCTCATAATTGTTCCGGAGCTCTTCTTCCGCTTCTTCGAATGAGTAGCCCGGATAGCGAAGAGCGCCTTCGTAACCAGCGCGGTAGGCACATTCATAGGTATCGTAATTGGCATCCGGGCTGACATACGGACGCGTGTTGTAATTGATGCGCCAATACTCCGCTTCGGCTGTCGGATCAAACGCTTCGGCTGCGCCCTTGCCTACCAAGCCACCGGCGATTCCGCCAACGACAAGACCGGCCGCGGCGCCCACCGGACCACCTGCGGAACCGATCGCAGCGCCAGCCGCGGCTCCGCCAGCGGCGCCGAGTCCAGTCCCTATCGGGTGTGCTCCCGGCGTTCCGGAAAGTGGATCGGAATTTAATTCGTTGTCCGCGTCGTAGACGCGTCGTGCGTTTCGTGTCTTCACGTTAGAACTCCTAACTTCAGCACTTTCGTGCTTCTTGACTCGCTGTTTGACGTGTTCAGCGTTTGTTCCCTCAATCGCCCACGTGGCCCTCGGTATATCGTCATCGGTCCGATTCAAACATCGAATCCACCGTTGTTTGATGGCCTAATTGTGCATGGACGGCGCAAGGGCGGCTATCGGCAGGAGCCGGAGAAAGGTGTAGGATTCCGTATCTGCGGGCACGGGGTCTTTGTCCGACACAACGGTTATTGAATGTCCGGGGACGGATTAGCGCGCGGTGGACACTTCCTGAATGACGAACGAAACCGTCAGGTCGCGTCCCTGTCGGTTGACGCTTAAGGCGCAGGCGTCGCCAATGAAGAGGTCCCACAAAACAAAATCAATATCGGATGCGGTGTCCACCTGCTGCGTGTTGATTTTTTTGATCACATCCCCCGGACGCAGGCCGGCCTCGAACGCGGGTGACGTGCGCAAGATGTTTCGCACGATGCAGCCGGTATCGGTACGAACGCCCAGTTCCGCAAGAATGGCCGGCTGGAGCGATTGCACGTCCTCGACTTTGAATCCGGCCCACGGATCGCG
>JAWXCN010000251.1:0-24445 GCA_034408725.1 Candidatus Hydrogenedentota bacterium | reverse complement strand
TGCGTAGACTCAGTCTTGCAGCAATACCCCCAACCCGGCTCAAACTACGCTAGCCCGCGCGTAGCGCCTTGGACTGCGGTGGCGAAGCGGGTAGCGCAGTCACCGCTTTGTGTGGACGTAGTCTTGCGCCGATACCCGCGTCCATCTATCGCCGAAGGGAAAGCGGTAGCTTCGCTACCGCACTCCAAGGCGCTGCCGCGCGGGCCAGTTTGGGTTTTCAGTCTTGTTAAGGGCGGGAGTTTTTGTAGCCGCGGAGGCAGAACGCCGCGTTGCGGGTTGCGGGTGTTGACGTCCCGCGTAGGCGATTCAGAACGATACTGATTTGAAACACTGCGTAGTCGGTGGCAAATACCAGCCACGCGGTCAATTCGCCGTAGTGTTTGCGGAACGCATAGTATTTGCTTCGGTACAGGTGCGAGAGCGAGATGTCGCTGGCTTCCTGTTCTCCGCTGCTTGCGCCGTGATGGTGCACCACGCACGCACTTGCGCAGTAGCAAACGTCCTTTCCACGGCGGCGCGCGGGCAACATGATGTCCATTTCTTCTTCGTAAAGAAACAGGTTTTCGTCAAATCCGCCGATTGATTCGAGGTAGTCGCGTCGCATCAGGAAGCATGCGCCGGAAACCATATCCACAATCGCTCCATCGACGTGTTCAGCTTCGGTCAGCCATGAATGCAGCGAGCGAAACGCTTTGGGAAACCGCCGTTGCAGACCTGTTGTGTTCCAGATGCTTCGCAAGAGCGTTGGGAAACGCCGGCACGAAAATTGGAACCGGCCATCGGGATATTCTAGCCGGGGACCCACGGCGACGCATCTGGGATGGCCCGCCAGGAATAACACGAGCGTGCGCAACGCTTCCGGCGTGAGCTCGGCGTCGGAATTCAAAAAGAGCAGAAGTTCGCCGTGGCCCGCGCGCAAGCCGCGATTGTTCGCTGGTCCGAATCCGATGTTACGGTCGAGAGCTGTCAAGTGCGCGGTAGGGAAATCGGCGTGGACCATGCCGGCCGAACCGTCGCTGCTGGCGTTATCGACTACATATACGGAGACGCCGTCGACGTCAGCAGTGGTTGCCGCGACGCTTGTAAGGCACGCGCGGAGCAGGTCGCGTGTGTTGTAGCTGACGACGATTACGTCGACGCCCATGCGGTGTGGGCTTGTCAGCCTTTAGCCTGTTGCAACAGTTCGCGCACGTCCATGACTTTCTCGCATTTGATGCGATAGACGCTCATGACGTAACCGTCTTCGAATTCCTCGCCAACTTCGAGTTTGCCGAACGCGGCGACGGGAAGTTCTGAATAGTATTTCGCGGGTTCGCCTTCCATGCTGACCATGATCCATTCGTTCATCGAAGGCGGCACGCCGAAGCAGCAGTACATCTGGTTTTGGGTCAGCGCGAAAGTTTTCACCGCGCCTTTATTATCGACTTCGACGGGGACCATGAACCCGACCACGACGGCGGGCTTCGTGTTCAGCTCCTTTATCGGCGTGGGGATTTGGTCCACCAGTGGCTTATTCGGTGTCGGGCTTGCCAGGATGGCGTCTGGATCGGGCACTTCATAGGGAAAACTCCCAAGGGCATTGAACGTGACCTTGAGGTATTTTCCGTCCTTGGTCTTCTCGAATTTCGTGGGGTCTTTGGACGCGCCTGCCTCCGCCTGTTCAAGCAAATCCAGCGATTCCTGCGGCAACGCCTGCCCCAGAGGCTGGCCTGCGGGCGCGCTCCCGCGCGGTGATTCCTCGCCCTTCACGGGCGCATCAATGGGCGCGCCCTTGATTTCCGCGCCGTCTTTTTGGGCAAACGCCACGCCGCACGCCAGCATGGTGGCGACAACGGCCCGTAGTGTCTTCGCGTTCTTAATCATGGTTCCATACCTCGTTGTGCTACTGCCGCTCTCATTGTAAACCACGGCATCGTTGCGCTGCATGTTACCGGCTATCGGTCCGATCCGCTAATGCCGTCTTTGGTCAAATTCGGATTCGGCAACCCGTCGTTCGCGGGAGTAATATCGTCCCAGTTTAGGTATTCGACGTGTCCGTCAGCGAACAGAAAAAGCCGCTTGCCACCGGTATCGAACCATCCCTGATCCTTCCCCCACGCGTTGTGGTTGGAGAACCACTCGCCGACGAGAATCTTGTTGCTCGGATCGCGCAGCGCGGGCATCCGCTGCGGAATGGTTTCAACCGGGTTCGAGTAGCAGGCATCGGTCGTGGTCATTGCATTGATTTGGTCCGGGGAGTGATAAAACGCCATCGAGTACGCGTAGGACGTGCTTTCAAAATCTTTTTCCGCCGTGTGGTCGCTTGCACACCAAAACACACCGGGATTCTCTTTGTTGCCGGGAATGTACTCCGTGATCATGGTGCGCCAGCCGCGGCCCATCCACAGCCAGTAGAAAGGGCTGGTGCTCAGCGGATCGGTGGCGGCGGGGTAATATTCCTTGTTCTCGAGAGCGTACAACTCGAAGGCCATGCCTATCTGTTTGAGGTTGTTCGTGCAACTCGCCCTACGCGCGCTTTCCCGTGCCTTCGATAGCGCGGGCAGCAACAGGGCGAGCAAAACGGACATGATGGCGATAGACACGAGCAGCTCGACAAGCGTAAAGCCGGACACCCGGCGATGGAAATGGCAGACCATCGGGCAATTGTACGTTTCCCCGGCATTCCGGCGCAAACGATGTAATAATGCGGTGCCGGAATTCCGCGATAGTTGCGGAAAACCCCGTCTTGCAGCCAGCGCACCGGTATGAGAACATGATTGTGTTGCGGCCACGTTCTTGACACTCACCCCTCCAAGATGGTATCCATAGCGGCTTACAGGAGGTTATCATGTCCCACGTAGTTGCCGATCCGTGCATCAAGTGCAAATATACCGATTGCGTTGCGGTGTGCCCCGTTGACTGTTTCCATGAAGGCGCGAATATGCTTGTCATCGATCCGGATGAGTGCATCGATTGCGGGGCATGTGTGGACGAGTGCCCCGTGCATGCCATCTATCCGGAGGAAGACCTGCCGGAGAAGTGGAACCATTTCATCGAATTAAACAAGGAACTTTCCCCAGAATGGCCCGTAATAAACGAGACCGGCGAAGCCCTTCCGACAGCGGAAGAATCCAAAGACCAGGAAAACAAACTGGGCGAATTGGACCGTACCCCCGGCGGGAAGTAGTTGGTATCGGGTTTCGGGTATTGGGTGTCGGGTTCCGGGTTGTAATCGTAATTGGCGCTCGCGCGAGTGTTGGGTCGTAATCGTTCTCGTATCGTAATCGATCCCCGAAGTCACAACGCACCCAAACTTCCGGCCCGCAATCTCAGGCGCCAATGGCGCGACGCGACATAGCGAAGGGGGCAATCGCCTCCGTGGAAATCCATATTCAATCGTGATGCAGCAAAATGCCGCGCAAGTCGAAAATTCGATTACGACGACGAGCACAAAACCGCTCCATACCCGATACCCGATACCCGCAGTTAACGTTCCTCCGCGAGACCCTCGTGCAAGTACACCCACCGATCCGCCTGTTTCGCAAGCGCTTCGTGATGGGTGACAATCACCAGCGTCATATCCTCGGAATCATTCAGCTCCCACAACAAATCCACAATTCCCGCACCGGTTTTTTCGTCGAGGTTTCCCGTGGGCTCATCCGCCAGCACCACGCTCGGCTTGTTGAACAGTGCTCGCGCAATCGCGACGCGTTGTTGCTCGCCTCCGCTGAGCATGCCGGGTTTATGAGTCATGCGCTCGGCCAGCCCGACCTTCTCCAACAACTCCTCGGCGCGGGGCCGGCACGCGTCGCGTCGCTTGCCCATGCTGATGGCGGGCATCATCACATTCTCGAGCGCGGTGAACTCCGGCAATAAATGGTAGAACTGGAAAACAAATCCAATGTTTTCGTTGCGGATGCGGTTGATAACGCCGCGCGGTGTTTTCGAGTACGCGGTTCCGCGAAAGTAGACGTCGCCCGCGCTCGGTTTGTCGAGCGTACCCATGATGTGCAGCAGCGTGCTTTTCCCAACTCCGGAAGGCCCGCTGATCGCGAGGCTCTCCCCCACGCGCACAAGCAAATCCACGCCACGGAGAATGCGCAGCTCCCGCGCGCCATCGTGGTAGGTTTTTTCAATACCTTTGCATTCGATAACGGCGTCACTCATAGCGCAAGGCATCCACCGGGTCGAGGCGCGACGCGCTCCACGCGGGATAGAGCGTTGAAATAAACGTGAGTATTACGGCCGAGATTGTAATTGCGATAATATCGGAGGGATGTATGGAAACAGGAATATGGGTAAAGTGATAGATTACGCTGTTAAACAAATCCACGCCAAGCAGCCACGCGATAAATCCGGCAATCGGATTGAGGTATTGGGCGAACACAATGCCCAGGATAACGCCCAGAAAGGTGCCCCCAAGACCAATGTACAATCCTTCGATCATGAACAGGGTTATGATTGCCGTGGGACTCACACCGAGTGTTCGCAGAATTCCGATATCGCGTTTCTTTTCCATGACGATCATGATCAGCGTGCTGGTGATGTTAAACGCGGCAACCAGCACGATGAACATGAGGATAATGAACATCGCGACTTTTTCCTGCTGAAGCGCTTCAAAGAAATAGCTCTGGCTGTCGTACCACGTTGAAACCTGGTATCCAAAGTCGTTCTCGATCTTCGCGGCAAGTTCTCCGGCCACCAATGGATCGTGCAACATGCAATGGACGCCGTCCGCGCCTTGCTGACCCTTGATCTGGTTCGCTGTGTCAAGCGTGATGAAGGCGTAGAGTGAATCGAAGTCCTGCACCTGCGCTTCGGCGATTCCGCTAACCGTGAGAAATTTTTGGCGCACGGGATCGCTGGATAGCGGGCTCGGGCGGTCCTTCGGCGTGATTACGACGACCTGATCGCCGATATATACGCCAAGGTCGCGCGCAAGAATCCAGCCCAGGACAATTTCGTCGTCCCCGGGCAGTTCCCCATAACCATTTTCGCGGCCGCGATTGCTGGTAAGGTTTTCTTCGATGTCGGTGACTTGCTGCTCGCGTTCGACGTCGATGCCCAGTATGAACGAATATCCATAGTCCTGAAAATTTCCGCTGCGGCGCAGGATTGCGTTGAACGTGGTGAATGGCGCGGCCGCGCGAATTTCCGGCACGCCGGCCTGCAATTCCGCGATGAGAGTATCGGCGTCTTCGATGGGATCGCCGAACGCGTTGAACACTTGCAGATGCGCGTTGTTGCCCATGATGGCGGCGGTGAGTTCTTCGTCAAACCCAGTCATGACACTCATGACGACGATGAGCGCCATGACACCGACGCTCACCCCCGCAACGGAGATGATCGTGATGAGACTTACAAAACGGTTCTTCCGTTTACCACGAAGGTAGCGGAGGGCAACGTAGGCTTCAAACTTCATGCGATCACTCGATGGGCCGTAATAGCGGGAATAGTATCACGTCGCGGATCGACCCGGAGTTGGTCAGCAGCATGGCCAGGCGATCAATCCCGATTCCGAGCCCAGCAGTCGGCGGCATGCCGATTTCCAGGGCGGTGATAAAGTCTTCGTCGAGTTGCTGCGCTTCTTCGTCGCCGCGCTCGCGTTCCGCGCCCTGCTGCATAAATCGTTCGCGCTGATCGATTGGGTCGTTGAGTTCGGAAAACGCATTGCACAGTTCGAGCGTGCCGATAAACGCCTGGAACCGCTCGGTGAGCGCGGGATTATCGCGGTGTTTCTTTGCGAGCGGCGAAATCTCGACGGGATAATCGTAGAGAAACGTGGGCTGCACAAGGTTCGGCTTTACCTTCGCGCTCATGACTTCGTCCACGATTTTACCGTAGCCCATGGTGTTGTCAATCTTCACCCCGGCGCTTTTCGCAAGCCGCGCCGCTTCATCGCGGTCGCGCGTGGATTCGAGATCGATGCCCGCGTACTCTCGAATCGCGTCAAACAGTTTTATCCGCTTCCACGGACGCGTCGCGTCAATGGTCGTTTCCTGATACTCGAATTGCGGCCCGCCGTTCACGGCATCAATGACCGCACAAAACAATTCCTCGGTTTCATCCATCAATCCCAAATAATCCTGGTAAGCCTCGTAGAGTTCCATCATGGTGAATTCGGGATTGTGCCGCGTGTCCACGCCTTCGTTGCGGAAATTCCGGTTGATCTCGAAGACGCGCTCGAACCCACCCACAATCAACCGCTTGAGATACAGCTCAGGCGCGATGCGCATGTAGAGGTCGCAGTCGAAGGTGTTGTGGTGCGTGATGAACGGGCGCGCGCTTGCGCCGCCGGGCAGCGGCTGGAGCATCGGCGTTTCCACTTCCAGAAAGCCGCGGGACGTGAGCCACGATCGCATCGCGTCGATCAACGTGATGCGTTTGCGGAACACCTCGAGCACTTCGGGATTCGCAACCATGTCGAGATACCGCTGGCGGTAGCGCGTTTCGACGTCGGTAAGACCGTGATATTTTTCCGGCAACGCGCGAAGCGACTTGGTCAAAACGGTGTACGAATCGGCGAAGATGGTAACCTCGCCCGTTCGCGTCTTGTGAACTACGCCGGTTACACCAATGAAATCGCCGAGATCGAGATCGGACAACGCCGCGAAAGCATCATCGCCGATCTTCTTCTGGCCAAAGTACACCTGGATACGGGCGCGTTCGTCCCGAATATCGGCAAACGCGCTTTTGCCGTGATCACGAAAGGATACAACGCGCCCCGCAAGACTTGCGGAAAGCTGCACGGCAGCGGGATCGGACGCTGCCGATTCCTGCGCTTCGAACGAAGCGCGCGCTTCGCCAATTGTCGCGGTGCGCGAGAAATTGTATTTGAACGGTTCATCGCCGCGCGCGCGGATGCGCTCAAGTTTTTCGAGACGGTGCTGCTTCAAATCGTCTTCGGTTGAATGGTGTGTGTCGGACATGGCGTTAGTTTCGTCCCTTTCGCTGCAGGTTCCACTTCAGGTACGCGCTGATGAACAGATCGAGGTCGCCGTCGAGCACGCGGTCAACGTTACCGGTTTCCGTGTCGGTCCGATGATCCTTGATCAACTGGTACGGATGCAACGTGTAACTCCGGATTTGACTGCCCCACGCGACGTCTTGCTGCCCTTCACGCAACGCCAATCGTTCGACTTCCTTTTTCTGCATCTCGATGTCCCACAGTTTCGCCTTGAGCATCTGCATCGCTGTCGCGCGGTTGCGGTGCTGCGATCGCTCCATCTGGCAGGCCACGACGATGCCCGTGGGCGTATGCGTGAGGCGCACGGCGGAGCTGGTCTTGTTGACCTTTTGTCCGCCCGGCCCGCTTGAACGAAAAACCTGCATGACGATTTCGTCTTCGTTCAATTCGATGTCGACGTCTTCATCGACCTGCGGCACGACTTCGATTGCCGCGAAGGACGTGTGGCGGCGTTTGTTTGCGTCAAACGGCGATATCCGCACCAGGCGGTGTACGCCCGCCTCGGACTTGAGGTTGCCATACGCGAAAGGTCCATCGGCGATAATCGTGGCGCTTTTGAGCCCCGCTTCGTCGCCTTCCTGGTAGTCCACCACTTCGACGGCGAACTCGTGACGCTCGCAGCAGCGCGTGATCATGCGATAGAGCATCTGCGCCCAGTCGCAGGATTCCGTGCCCCCCGCGCCGGGATGAATGTTGATGATGGCGGCCTTTGAATCACGCGGGTCGGTGAACAAACTCGTGATTTCGAGGCGGTCCAGTTTCTCCCCAAGGCCTTTCGCTAAATTGGCGAGCTCCGCGGCCATGGACTCGTCATTCTCGGATTGCGCAAGTTCCGCGAGCACGCCGGCGTCCTCGATCTCGCGTTCGAGTTCGTCAGGCGAAGCGATAAAGCTTTTGAGCAATTTCAGGCGCTGCATGACCTTTTGCGCAGCCTCGACGTCGTCCCAGAAATTGGATGCAGTCATTTCGCGTTCAATGGCCGCGATGTCCGCCTTGGTGGCGTCGACGTTGAGGCATTTGCGCAGTTCCGTGAGGCGCGCTGAGTAGGCTTTAATCGCTGTTGATTCGTCTTCGTACATGGCTAATTCCAGTGATGGGAACTATGGGGTCTCGGAGAAAATTACGATGTAATACAAAAAGGGCGCCGCGAATAGAAAACTGTCGCACCGGTCGAGCACGCCGCCGTGTCCGGGAAAGAAATTCCCGGAATCCTTGATGCCGGCATCGCGTTTCATGACGGACTCCGCGAGATCCCCAAATTGCGAAGCCACCGACAACGCGGCGCCAGTATACAAATATACCGCGACGTGCCAGTTGGGAAAATGAAGTTGGGGATACGCGCGCGAGATCGCGTAGACCGCGAACGCGCCGAGGACTGACGCGCAAAATCCGCCGATTGCGCCTTCCCACGTTTTACCGGGGCTGGCCTTGGGCGCAAGCTTGTGCTTTCCGAAGGCGCGGCCCACGAAGAACGCGCCGGTATCGGTGAGCGCGACGACCGCGATTAACAGTGTTACAAGCGCAGGTCCCTGCTCGCCATATCCATGAAGCATGATCATGTGCGCACCGAACCAACCGACGTAGATGATGCCGAATATGGTTCCCGCGAGACCGGCCACGGCGTAGTGACCGCGGACGACGTGAAGCGCCGCGCACAATAGGCACCCGCCGTAGAGCATGAAGCTCGTGAGCGTGGTGTTGCCGAAATGCCCGCTGACAGCGACGATCGTGCCGGAGAGCATTCCGCCGATAGTCTCGGGCGATATTTGGCGTGCGCGCGCGAGCGCGAACAACTCATAGAGTCCGACGAACACGAGTATGCTGACGAGGACGGTAAACAATATCCGCATGCCGGGCATCCAGATGGCAAACAGGAAAATCGCCAGCAGGGTGACGCCCGTCACCACGCGAAGCGAAACGCCGCTGAGTGTCTTTGCGGCCATGTCCTAGCGGCCCCCAAACCTGCGGCCGCGCGCCTGGAATTCCGCGATGGCTTCGTGCAAATGCTGCTTGCGGAAGTCCGGCCACAGCGTTGGAAGCGCGACGATTTCCGTGTACGACATCTGCCAGAGCATGAAATTGCTGAGGCGCAACTCCCCGCTCGTGCGAATCAACAGGTCCGGATCGGGGATATCGGGCACGTACAGGTACTTCGCGAACGTCGCTTCATCGATATCATTCGCTTCGAGTTTGCCGTCATTCACGTCTCGCGCGATGCGTTTCGCGGCGTCGGCGATCTCGGCGCGGCCACCGTAGTTGATGGCGACGTTCAGAATCATCGCCGAGTTCGATCGGGTGCGGTCCATCGAATATTCGAGATCGGCTACGGCCTGCTTCGGAAGACCCGCCATTCTGCCCATGACGGTAACCCGGATATTTTCCTTGTGAATGCTCTCGAGTTCGATCTTGACGTATTTGCTCAAAAGTCGAAACAGTGCGTTTACTTCCAACGCCGAACGCCGCCAGTTTTCGGTCGAGAACGCATACAACGTGAGCACCTCAATGTGTTGCAGTTCGCGGCACGCCTCGACAATCGCGCGCACGCTTTTTGCCCCGGCTTCGTGCCCCGCGGCGCGCGACACACCCTCCCGCTTGGCCCAACGGCCATTCCCGTCCATGATGACGGCGACGTGCCGGGGCAGGCGCTCTGGATCGATCTCTGGTGCTTCTATCATCGTTGTGCTTTTGTATGTCTGCATGTCAAAAAAATAACCGCGGAAAAGCGCTTGGGCGCCAAACCGCGGTGCCGAGTATACAATCAACAGCACCCCGCGCCGGCGTCCGGCGCTGGGCCGCCGTCACACTTCCATGATCTCTTCTTCTTTGCGCTTGACGCTGGAGTCGATCTTCGCGATGAGGTCATCTGTGCTTTTCTGAACTTCACCAGTAAGCTTGTGCGCGTCGTCTTCCGGAACCTTCCCGTCTTTCTGCTCTTTCTTGATCTCTTCCACCGCGTGACGGCGAATATTCCGGACAGACACGCGCTGCTCTTCCGCCAGCTTGTGAACGTGTTTCACGAGGTCCTTGCGCCGCTGTTCGGTGAGCGACGGAATCGGAATGCGAATGACCTTGCCGTCGTTCGACGGATTCAGGTCGAGCGACGACGTCGAGATCGCTTTCTCGATCGCGGGCATCTGCGACTTGTCCCACGGGGTAATCGTTAGCAGGCGCGCTTCAGGGGCGGACACCGTCCCCAACTGATTAATCTTCATTCTCTGGCCGTAGACTTCAATCTCGAGCGCGTCGAGCATCCCCGTTGATGCGCGGCCCGTGCGAATGTGGACCAGCTCGTGATCGAGCGCTTCGAGGCTTTTCTGCATTTTCGCGCGCGCGTCTGTCAGGACAGGATGTTGCAGCATCGCCTTAATCTCCTTTAACCAGTGTGCCGATGCGTTCACCGCACACCGCCTTCATAATACTGCCCGGCTCGTTCAAATTGAAGACCAGTATCGGGAGTTTGCTTTCGCGGCACATGGAGATGGCCGTGGCGTCCATCACACGCAGATTCTTTGCCAGCGCGGTCGTATACGACAACTCGTCGTACTTCTTGGCGTTCGGATTTTTGACGGGATCCACGTCGTAGATACCATCCACCTTGGTCGCCTTGAACAGAATTTCCGCGCCGATTTCGTTTGCGCGCAAGGCCGCGGCGGTGTCCGTAGTGAAAAACGGATTGCCCGTACCCGCGCCGAAAATCACGACGCGCCCTTTTTCGAGATGCCGGATTGCGCGGCGGCGGATATAGGGCTCGGCGACGGGCCGCATCTCGATGGCGGTGATAACGCGGGTCGCCGCGCCTTTATGCTCGAGCATGGCCTGCAACGCGAGCGCGTTGATCACCGTAGCGAGCATGCCCATGTAGTCGCCAGTGGGTTGGTCCAGTCCGGTTTCAAGACCTTTCGCGCCGCGAAAGATATTGCCTCCGCCAACCACAAGGCCAATGTCCACCCCAAGCTTCCGCACTTCCGCAATCTCGTCGCAAAAACGGCTGACCGTCTTGAAATCGATGGGGTCTTCCCCATCGCCTTCCAAAGCCTCCCCGCTGAGCTTCAACATAATGCGCTTGTATACAGGCACTGCCACGCGGTCACGATCTCCTTCGCGCAGACGCGCGGCTACAGGCCCTCGCCCAACTGGAACCGTGCGAACCGGCGTACCTGAATCTTCTCGCCGACCAGCCCGCTGAGCTCTTTCATGATCTCTTCGATGGTGCGGTCCTTGTCCTTGATAAACGGTTGTTCGAGCAAACATACCGTTTCGTACCAGGACTTCATCTTGCCGTCGGCGATCTTCTCGCAGATATTCGCGGGTTTGCCGGATTCGGCCGCCTGCTTGACGTAGATGTCTTTTTCAGCGGTCATCGCGTCGCCGGGAACGTCTTCGCGACGAAGCCATTTGGGATCGGCAAAGCTGATGTGCATGCACACGTCTTTGCCGAACTGCTGGAACTTCTCGCCGCGCGCAACGAAATCGGTCTCGCAATTAATCTCGACCATCACGCCAATCTTGCCGCCAAGGTGTATGTAAGAAAACACCGCGCCTTCGCCCGCGTCGCGGTCTGCCCGCTTCGCCGCCGACGCCATGCCTTTTTCGCGCAGCCAGATCACCGCCTTGTCGTAGTCGCCCGCGGCTTCGCTCAGCGCCTGCTTGCAATCCATCATCCCCGCGCCCGTGGATTCGCGCAGGTCCTTCACCATCTTCGCTGTGACCTCGGCCATGTTCTACTTCTCTCCTTCAGAATCGCCGACGCCCACTGCAACGGGTTCACCCGCCTCGGATTGTTCTTCAGCCGTTTCCACGGAGGGTTCGGCCGAAGCATCTGCCGCGGCGCTGCTTCCCGCAGGAATGCGGCGAACGCGGGGACCGCGTGGCGCCTGTTCCGAGCGGACTTTCTCGAACTGGGTCTTGCCCTCAATCGCCGCGTCCGCGATGATCGAGCAGAACAAACCAATCGCGCGGATAGCGTCGTCGTTTCCGGGAACCGGAATCGGCACCGCATCCGGATCGGCATTCGTATCGACAACGCCGATGCAGGTGATGCCCAGGCGTTCGGCTTCGCGCACCGCGATGGCTTCCTTCTTCGCGTCGATCACGAACATGACCGTCGGAAGACCTTCCATCGTCTTGATGCCGTCGAGGTTTTTGCGCAGCTTGCCCATCTCGCGGCGAAGGCGCGCGGCCTCCTTCTTGGAATATTTTTCAAGCTGCCCGGTGGTATCGAGTTCTTCGAGCCGGACAAGGTTCTTGATGCTCGTGCGGACGGTCTCAAAGTTGGTGAGCGTCCCGCCAAGCCAGCGGTTGGTCATGTAATACATGCCGCAACGCGCCGCCTCGCGCTGGATCGGTTCCTGCGCCTGCTTCTTCGTGCCCACGAACAGCACCGATCCGCCCTGCGCAACGCTGTCCCGCACAAACTGGTGCGCCTTGCTGATCTGCTTCAACGTCTTCTGCAGATCGATAATGTAGATTCCGTTGCGCTGCCCGAAAATATATCGGGCCATCTTCGGGTTCCAGCGGCGGGTCTGGTGGCCGAAATGGATTCCAGCCTCCAGCAGTTGCCTCATGGTGACAACAGGCATGATTCTTCTCTCCCTTTGGGTTTAACCTTGGGGTCCCACGGCACTATCCACCAAGCCGTTTTGGCAAAGGCGGACACCCTGTCCGTGTAATGAGGACGGACCCCTGTGAATTTGCGAACGCGGGAGAATAGCATATGGCGGGGATGCGGGGCAAATCTAAGTTGAAAAGAGTTATGGGGTAGGAAAGTGCGTTTTTGCTTGGACTTCCGCCGAGCTCCCAAGTGGTACGCGCTTTAATCGAATGTTCACTCCCGAGTTGTTCACGTGAGTGCACGCCTTCTTGAAGTTTCCGCTTTGCATTACCACAATCCAACCGCAGCACAGGACATGAAACAGCCTTACCGGGAACCTCGACAATCCCAAAGAAACTTGCGACAGACTCTCTCTCGTGTTTACTCAGCCGCTGCCTCCACCATCAGCTCCGCCGGATTGCCCCTGTCAGCTTTTATTGGTTTGTAACATAAATTGGCCCAACATTCCAAAACTTTGTATAAATACGTGTACAAGTTTAAAATTGCACACACTGCAGATCAAAAGAGTGGCTCGCGTCTAATTTCATTCATAATTATAGCTATACACGCGTCATCGATGGTGCGCAGTAACACTGCCATATTTTTCTGAAGTTTGTTTTCGATTTCGATAGCGCAACTCGCCAACTGATCGAAGCTTGAAGAGTTGACGCTCGCGTTATCAACACCATGGTATCGTCGCCTCGCCTCAGCGAGTCGGGCATTAAGACCGAGAACTCCGTGTGGCCCGACTCGTTGATCCGCATACGCCGCGATCTTACGTTCCCAAGAATCGGAAGTTAACGTATCCTGATTCAGCAAAAACTGTTTGTTCTGAATCAATTCTAAGACTTCATTATCCACTCCGATATCTCGAGCTATATTCAATGTAGCTTTCAAGTCCGTTTCTCCAAATCTATCGCGGATGCGTTGCTGTACGGCAATCCAATACTTCAGATTTCGCGTTTCTTCAGGAAACAGATCTGGATACCTGCGATAATCCGCCTTGACTATATTACCAATGTCATGCAAAAGCAGAGCTTTAATTATAACGGCCCTATTTATTCTGGGGCCGTTCCATTTAGCACAAATAAAATCCCCAATTGCGGCGACTCTAAGTAGATGCAATTTAACATTTGGCGGTACATAGTATGCTCGGCAAATTATGGAAATATCCCGAAGCCCATGCTCGATATGAGACAGGGAGTCTGCACGTGCCAGCACACGGCGTCTATCTCGACGAATACTCCGTGATTGCAAGATCCAAAGCGTGTCCTCCTTTAGCGTCCATTCGATATCCTGAGGCTGGCCGCAAATTGTCTCAATCTTAATACACGCTTCGGCAATCTCCCGGAGTTTTTCCCCCTCGACTAAGCGCCCCCAAGACGACGCAGAATTTACTTCGTCTACAACATGCATATTCTTATTGTACGAATATGTTTTTGGCACAACATTTCCATTCGTCAGGATTTCGTTACTGCCAGGTACTATTTCGATAGTGATTTTATCTGCAAATGCAGTGACAGCGTCTTCTGTAATGCATACCCCTGAATAGTCTGCCAAAACCATGTCCTGAACAATCAGGGAGCCAAGTCTTTCCTTTGGCAAACCTGATGCTCGTTCTACCATTCCTAAAATTGTGGAGGCAAAGTCCTCCTTGTCAATGTTTGAAATACTTGGGTACTGCCCCGCGGCTATTAATGAATCAGCATCTTCATCTGCAAAACTACTTCGAATAATAAACATGGGTCCGTCAAGGGATTCCGCCATTATTTTTAATTCTTCGATAAGATCATTTTTCTCCGGGCCAATGGCATCCTGAGGGTCTTTAGTAAATTCAATGCGATTAAGAGAAATGGCAAAAAAGCGCGGAACGTTCATTCCGCTCCTAGACAGCTGCGCCAAAGTCGTTGCCTTCTTCCCGAATTCTGCGGAATCACTATCTGACAAGTCCTTGGGCCACTTACAATATTTGAGTGCCTCCGGCCTACGAATCTCCACTGTGGCATTGTAAGCGTCCACGACGACATAATCGTCTGTATTTATTTCCTCAAGCAGAGAATGGATGTTAGACAACGCAGGCTTACCCAACTCACGACATATGATCGCGGCGTGACATGTAACACCACCGGTTTCGACAAGAACGGCAGAAGCCATAGCCATAACTTCGGCTAGTTCCGGATCAGCCGCTTGACTGACGAGAATATCGCCTTTTTTAAATCCGGATGCAATCGCGTCCTCCCGACGGTTTATCACCACTGCTCTTCCCTGGGCAATTCCCTGACACAATACATTTCCAGTAAGTTGCCGTCCTCGTGAGGATTCCGGGCGGCTATATTTTTTTATCTCTATCTTCACCCAACTCAGGTCCTTACCGGAAAGAACCGCTTCTTGTTTCGAGGAAATGATGAAAACTGCCTTTTCTGTGCGAGCTCGTTGAGATGCAGTCAGAAACGCTGGTCGTTTTTTCGAACGAAGCAAATTCTCTACTTCCTCCGGAAGGAGCGACCTTACTTGTCCTTCACGAAGATGCAAACGTCGAGAAATTTCAATCATCAGCAAATCGAGATAATAGAAATTTCGCAGCTGAACGAATCGCCTAGAGAGTTTCGCGTTGCCAATTCTGGAATAAAATCGAAAAAGCATTTGGTGTCGAGAATCTATATCGAGCTTGCCAAAAAGTTCTATCCTGCGGAGTTCGTGCTTTTTGAGCATATCGCTATAACGAACTGGATCTATTCCGCTTATTGCACCTTTTGTTAACGCTTCTCCAATTTGCTTTAAATAATGATTAATATCAAAAGTTGCTCGGGTACCGTAACCATGATAGCCCCAGAAAGACCATCTGTCCCGATGTCTCATAATCTTTCCAAGCATCTCCGGATCTAACTCCAAGAGCATGCGCTTCGAGGAGCCTTGAAAGATGCCGTCTTTCGCAGCATGCCTTATTTGCACCGAGAGGGAGAGTAACTCTTCAAGCTCTTCAAGTTTTTTGCTCTTTTCTTCCGGCTGCGTTAGGGCACTGAACACTTCTCCAACAGCGGACGGCGACGCAGAAGGCCCAAGACGTGCTCGCGGGTAATCATTAAGGTATTTCGTAAAATATCCGACACCTCTATCAAGTGTTTCAGGTATCCGAGCTACTTCGTACAGCGACGAATGCACATCGTTGTGTTTTTTGTATAGCGCAAGTATTTGCTTGTCTGTTAAGTTTTCAAAGGGACGAGCTTGGGCGGTATCCTTAAATACAGTGGTTAAAGCTTGCAGCCTTAGACTTATTTGATCCAGTATCGCTTTCTGAAACCAATCTGGCTCCATCAACATCTTCTCTACTAGGGCCTTGGCAACATCTCCACATTCGCTTTCGGGCAGATAGTACCTTTCATTGAAGTCTTCGTAAATTGCGATAATTGCACTGTACCCAAGTTCTTTGATTTCTTTCGTTAGGTTCTTCTTTGCTGAGGCCCGCAAGTAGAAGCTAGAAAAATGCAGATCTTCATCAAAATTAACGGCACCGACGATCCAAGATGTCGACGCTATTAGTGCCCGAAGCGACACAGCTTGCGTTTCGCTGGATTCCAATGTCGTTTCCGGTGTTGATATTGGTTTTGGGTTGGCGCGGAGCCATCCTTGAGATGGATAATCAGATATCAATTGATGTAGGCTTGTTGAGACAGCAATTTGCAGATCATGGGTTGTCACCCAGTGCTTGAATAGTCGCTTGCTCACTAAAGAGCGAAACTGGATGAATTTTTGAATTTCAAGCGGATCGTTTATCAACTCCTCTACATTGTCTAACTTGCGTACAAACGCTACGATTGGTATTTCTAATTCTAAAGCATAGCGGTATTCCATTTCAGTATAACTTATGCCGTCAGGACCGGGCGAGCCATATCGGGAGCCCAAAATCAGAAGATAGTAATCCGACTCATCTATTGTTCGCTTAATTTCTCGCCATGCGGTATTGTGAGAGGCTGGAAACAGTTCCATGCCTGCTGCGATGCATCCCATTTTGGCAATAACATCAAGCACGCCCAAACGTTCTTTGTCTAGGTCAGAAAAGGTGGAACTGACGAATACTTGGTGCTTTCGATTTGTACTCATAGCATTCGACTCCCCTACCTAGATGGGATTGTAATGCTAATTCTCTGCACTTACAAGATTACAGTGAGTTCTGAGGATCACGGATGGACTGCAGATTGGACGCGCGCGAGTGCAATTCCGGGACTGACTACTCAAATCGTCGCAGAAGGAGCCACGGTCACCCAGAATCTTCTCAAAGCGGAGTCGATTTCCCGGCCGCATCATCGCGCTTTGCCCGTTCGATGGGACCATCCAGTTTACCGGCCCTGGCATCGGCTTCGATTCGCCGGTTCCATGCGTCCGCCTCGAATTCGTCAAACCACGCGCGGAACGCAGCCAGATCTTCCTGCGAAAGCGCGGTTACTTGTGACTGGATTTCCTGTAGCGTTGGCATGTCAGGCATTCCTAAAATCCGGCTGCATCGGTTACCACGTCAACCGGGAAAACGTGCGGGAAATGGGGTATCCCATCACCGGCGATGGTGGTCTAGTCCATTTGCACGTCCATCTTGTATAATATTGCTGCAAGAACTAGAGGATTCACGCGATGACATACCGAGGCCGAATCCAAAACGGTGCTGTAGTGCTGGACGACCCAATCGATCTGCCCGACGGCAGCAGGGTGCAATGTGAATTGATTTCCCTTGATGCTTCGCAGTCGTCCGGGTCCAACTCCCACGATAGCATGTACTCCGACTTGATGGAGTTCGCCGGGTTCATTAAGGGCACTCCATCCGACGCCTCCCGGAACCACGATTACTATCCGTAAGGATCGCCGCCTAACACGCCCGTCGCAGACGTCCCAATATCTCAATTTGTAGCGTCCCCGCCTTCCATGGCGGGCGTGATTATGAGCAGGATTTTACCGCTTCAAGTCTCGCCCGGCATGGAAACCGGGCGCTCACTGTCAAGAAGATCGGGCATGCTTCGCCTCGTCCTCCGATTCTTCCAACCGCCGGCGTTCCGCTGGCGGAGTAGCGGGAATCGGCACGCCACGCGGCGGGATAATCACAGGGGGCGGCTCCCGCCGATTGGATTGTTGGAACGGTTTCTCGGTCATGCCACGCAAACCTTCTTCTATAAACTGCTGCAGATTTGCCATGTGGATACGCCGCTTAACACAGCCCGAGCTTTGAGCAAACGGTGGAGGTCATCGGGAAGGTCGAACGTGGTACGCATAAAAACATAATCTCATATTTATGTCGAACACGCAACAATAAATATGATTATTTCAATTATTATTTACTTATTTTTGCTTTTTAAGACGGATTATAAGCGTACTTTACATTTAATCAGTTTATACGTAAAGCAGCTTATCGCGAGTTCTGGATACAACGCCTCGACCAGGCTTGGCGCGAAGCGCCCATTGCGTAGCTTTGCGTTGCCGCGCAATTCGTGCGCAATGAACATCACCAACGGCGGATTCCGTATGAGCGGTGAAATGCCACGACAAGTCAATAAAACGGACAGACACGGATGCTATTCCGCGCCCCCCAATCCAGAATCCAAAATCACCTAAAGTTTCCGCATGGCCTCGGGAATCGATCCGAATACGATTTGGATCGCCTCGGTTTCCAGTTCCTGTCTGACGCGTACTTTAGCGTCGAGGCCTGCGCTTCGCAGCCATTTCACGACCGCACTGATTTCGCCGGCATGCAACGCGCTGGATTTTGTGACGATTTTGATGCCGTCCGTTGCTTTCGATGAAGGACCGATCGTAATGTTCCACCCCGATTCCGACAACGCGTTTGCGAAGTCCTCGGCAAAGCGTTGCGCGTCAGGATTGAAACTGTTGTAGGTGATGTCCGCCGGGCAATACTGGAACGGCTCCATTTGCTCGACGAACTTCGATCGGTTACGCCCCAAAAGCTGCCATTCCTGTAAGAAGCTGTTGACCCCTGAGAAAGTATTTCGCGCCGCGCTCACGGCGGCAGAACTGCTATTCATATTCATGGGAGTAGATACCTTGATCGCATTTGACCCGCATTACAATGCACACACCGCGTCACAATTATACCACGCGTTTTGAAGGGCGGATGAAGATTAAAACGCATCGGGGCATCGCGCTCGCGCAGATTTCGCGATTTGTATACAATGCGAACTTGCGCAAACTTCGGAGTGACCCCATGCACAATTTACTGGCCGCAATAGTCGCTGCAGGTATCGCATTTTACGCTGATTCCGCCGATTCAAAATCTTCTCTTCCCAACGTCCTGATCATCGGCGATTCAATCTCCATCGGCTACATGAAGCCGTTGGAAGAACTGCTCGCGGGCAAAGCAAACGCCGTGCACAACCCCGGCAACGCAACCCATTCCGGCAATGGTCTTGCGAAACTCGACGCATGGCTCGGCGACACCAAGTGGGACGTGATTCACTTCAACCACGGCCTGCACGATCTCAAGTACGTCGACGCGAATGGCAAAAACATTTCCACAAAGGAGAATGGACACATCCAGGTGCCGCTCGATCAGTACAAAAAAAATATGGAAGCCATTGTCGTCCGGTTGAAAACGACGGGCGCAAAACTAATTTTCGCGACGACCACGCCCTACCCGGATAAACCGTCCGGTCCCCTTCGCGAAACAGCGGACGTCGAGCGTTACAACGCGGCCGCACTGGAGATCATGAAACGCCACGAGGTGGCGATAGACGATCTCTGTTCCTTTGCGCTACCCCGCCTCGCCGAAATCCAACTCCCCAACAACGTCCATTTCACCCCGGAGGGCTCGAAAATCCTCGCGCAGGAAATCGCCAAACACATCGAGGCCGTCTTGACGAAATCCGCGCCCCCCCGCAGCTAACAGCGAGTGATCAATAAACACACCTACCGCATTCCCCGAATTTCCATCAAATATCCTTGAATTAATTTCCAGCCAAGCGCGCACCGTCAATCAATTACGGGTTAAATCGCGAATACCTCAACTGCAACGCGTTGGGCAGATCTGTAAGGAACGCAGGTTCGCCACAAACATCGGCAAGATTAGAAAAGGAATTTGAATGCCGAAGGCGGTCGGCGCTTACGCCTTAGCGCGCGGTGTCGAAAGCGTGATCGAAGTCTTTCCAGACAGGATCGTAGCCGGCGCGGCGGATGGCCTCGGCGACTTCGTCGACAGACCGGTGGTCTTCGATCTCGAATTGCTCCAGCGTTTCTTCGCCATAGAGCGTGTAGCCGCCGGGGCGGGTCGAAGAGCCCGCGCTCATGGTGGTCACGCCGAGCGGAATCAACTTGTCGCGAAACGCTGGCTTTTCGCGCGTGGAAAGGTTGAATCCAACTTCGGGAAGGAATAATCGCATGGCGATCATGAGTTGCACCAATTCCGCGTCACTGACCAATGACGGAATATGGAATCGTTCGGGGACGTGTTGCAGCCGCGGAAACGACACCGACACCGAGCTTTGCCAGCAATGCTTCTGAACGTGCCGCGCGTGCAGCGCCGTCCAGAATGCTTCCACGCGCCAATCGAACAATCCGAGCAACGCGCCGACGCTGAGCCTGCGGACGCCCGAGCGGCCCGCGCGCTCGATCGCGTTGATGCGGTAGTTGTAGTCACTCTTCTCGCCGAGCAGATGCACTTGCGCATACGTCGCGCGGTCATAAGTCTCCATGTAGATGGTGACGCCATCGAGTCCGCGCCGCACGAATTCTTCGTAGTCCGGTTGGTCGAGCGAATACACCTCGACTGCAACGGACGGGAAATAAGTATGAGCGATGGTGATCGCCTCGGCGATATACGACGGCGGCACGGCGCGACGCGCTTCACCGGTCAACAGCAGGACGCTTTGGAACCCTTGCGACGCAAGCGTCTCGCATTCCACGCGGATTTGGTCCGCGGTGAGCGTGAGGCGTTTCTCCTTGTTGCCAGAACGCACCGCGTACCCGCAGTAGGTACAGTCCGCGCCGCACACGTTCGACAAGTATAGCGGCACGTACATGCTGATCGTCCGGCCAAAGTGCCAGCGCGTGAGCCGCTGCGATTCGCGGGCCATGGGCTCCAACAGCGCGAGCGCATGCGGCGACAACAGCGCGCACAGGTCTTCCGGTGTGCGCTCGTCGCGCGCAATCGCGCGGTCCACGTCGCCGGGGATCGCGGCGTCGATTAGTGAAAGGACCCGTTCGGCGGGCCAGAAATGTAGTCCATCAAGAAAGGACACTTCATGCACCTCGAAGTGAATTATAGCACGCTGTCCATACGGTCCACGTCATCCACAACGTCCATGTCAGTCCCTGTGTGTCCTCAGTCGATACGCAATCGCCACATAAAACTGCGTGCCAAACAGCAGCGCCGCCAACAGCAAATGCACGGGCTGAAAAGACGCGGGCATGCCGCCGTAGTACAACACAATCCCCGCGATGATTTCGGCGGCGATCAGCGCAACTAGCGCATACGCGCCGCGCAGGAGCGCGCCTTTCGAGACCGTGTTGCGCGCGATGAGCATGACCAGCGCGACATTCGCAATGAGCACCGCCACCGAGAGCGTGCGGTGAATGTAAAACGATCTGCCGAATTCGTTTGCCCACTGCGCGCGGTTGGCGTCGCCGAGAACTATCGAAAGTTCGTCAACCTGTTCACGGATTTGCGTGCCGAGTATGAGCTGGATCAGCGAAAGACTAAGCACGACGCCAATCATCCACGGGATACCGGCGTGCGCGCGCATTGCGCCGAAATGTTCCGGGCCGCGGCGGGTACGCGCTACTGCGTAAATAAGCGTACCGACAACAAGGAGCGCGGCGATCATGTGCAGCGTAATGATCACGGGAACAAGATTACTGGCGACAACGACCGCGCCGAGCCATCCGTTGAACCCGACGAGCACAAACGACAGAAAACTCGCGATCACGATGGGCTTGTCGGTCTTCCAGTAGGAAAGCGACAGCAATAGTGTCACGAAAATCAGGAAGCCAATGATCACGCCGACGAGACGGTTGATGTATTCGATCCAGGTTTTGATCGCATTGAATTCGGTGTCGGCATAACCGCGATGCGCATAGATTTCCTGATAATTATCCGGCAGTTGGGAGACATCCGTCGGCGGTACCCATCGGCCAAAACACTTCGGCCAATCGGGACAACCCATGCCGGATCCGGACGCGCGCACAACGCCGCCGACAAGAATAAGGAAATACACGGCGGCGATGGTGACGTATCCCATGATGCGAAAAGCGCGCTGGTACTTACCGGATATCATATTCTTTGAGCTTTCGATACAGCGTTCGCAAACCGATGCCGAGCGTTTTTGCGCATTGTTCTTTGTTGTACCCGGATATTTTCATCGTTTCTTCGATGACGATGCGCTCGACTTCGCTCATGCTCGCGCCGGTGGGAATGCGCATCTCGCGGACTTCGGGCGCGGTGGTCCGGCGAAGGTGTTCGGGAATGTCCTGCACATCCAGCAAACGGCCTGGCCGCGCCATGATCACGATGCCGTCGATAATGTTTTTCAACTCGCGCACGTTGCCCGGCCAATCGTAGCGCATGAGCAGGTCTGTTGCGTTGCGCGTGATGCCTTCGAGCTGCTTATTGTTCGCCCGGCAGGCTTCGCGCACAAAATGATCGACAAGCAGCGGAATGTCTTCGCGCCGCTGCCGCAATGCGGGCATGCCAATCGTCACAACGCGCAGCCGATAATACAGATCGTCGCGGAACGCGCCTTCCGCCACCATTTTTTCGAGCGCGCGGTTCGTGGCCGCAATAAGACGCACATCGACGGTCATGGTGCGCGAATCGCCGAGACGCTCGAATTGCTGGCTTTCAAGCACGCGCAAGAGTTTTGCCTGCAACCCGAGCGAAAGCTCCCCCACTTCATCGAGAAAGAGGGTGCCTTTGTCCGCGAGTTCAAAGCGCCCTTTGCGCGTTTGAATCGCGCCGGTAAACGCTCCCGCAACGTGACCGAACAATTCGCTTTCGACGAGCGCTTCGGGAATGCTCGCGCAGTTCAGTTTCACGAACGGCGCATCGCGGCGGGGGCTGTTGGTGTGGATTGCTTGCGCGACGAGGTCTTTGCCGGTGCCCGTTTCGCCCTGGATAAGCACGGTGGCGCGTGTCGGCGCGATCTGGCGCACGGCCTCGTAGACCTTCACCATGCCGCGCGACCTGCCGACGAGACTGCCGAGTCCGTATTGCTCATCAAGTCTGCGCCGGAGCTCGTGCTGCTCGAATACCAGACGTTGGCGGCCAAGTCCGAGCTGAATCACGGCTTCGAGTTTACCGAGATTCAACGGTTTCGTCTGAAAATCGAGCGCGCCCTGGCGCATCGCTTCGGTGGCATGTTCGATTTCCGGCTCCCGCGTGATCAGAATCACGCAGACTTCCGGGTTGCGGTCTTTCGCAACGGCCATGAGTCGCATGCCGTTAATGCGGTGCGCATTAAGTTCAGTGATCAGCACGTCGAAAGGCCGATCATCCAAAAGATTGTAGGCTTTCTCGCCATCGTCTACATGCTCGACGGCATAGCCACGACCTGCGAGGTAGGACATGATCTCCCGCACGATTTCCGGGTCGTGGTCCACCAGCAGGACGGTCGGCATTCCCTCGCTCAACATGCGCGTTGATCTCCTCGCCAAACTGGATAGTGTAGCAAAAGCTGGATGTTGCGGCGCGTGGGAACACCGGCATCCCATTATGGAAGCGAGCGCGTGGGGACACGCGCCCTCCCGTAAAGGTTAGAAGCGGTACGTGTACTGGAAGGTGTAGGCGTCTTCCTCGTACTGAACGCGGGTGCCTCGTCCAATCGCCGAGAAGATGTCGCCGGAGCCGTCGTCTCGCCGGGCTTCGTCGAAGGTGTGCGTCCATGCGAAGTGAACTTCCGACCGTTCGGTGAGTTTGCGCGAGAACCCGAAGGTGAGATGATCTTCCGCGATGGCGGGGGTAAGGGCGTTTGCGAATACGTGGGCTTCGTCCACAGGTGGATTGCCGCGTGAGTAACCGGCGCGCAGAATCCAGTTGCCGTTTGGCTGATAGATGAGTCCCGCTTTGAAAATGTGCTGATCGTTCCAGCCCAATCCGCCGCGAATGGATTCTTCGCTGAATTGTTTGATCGCGGTCCAGTGCTGAAATTTGTAGTCGAACAGCACCTTCCAGCGGTCGGTTGGTTTCCATGCAACACCAACCTGAATGACCTCGGGCAGATCGAGGTTCCACTTGATGACATCGGTGTAATGTTCGTACTGCTCGACGAATTGGCGCGAACGCCATACCGCGCCGATGTTAAGATGCTCCCATTCCTTGTACACGCCAAGTTGAACGCCGATGCCGAATCCGAGCTCGCGTTTGTAGTTTCCCTCCGTGGGCCGGAGGTTCAACGTAAGCGAATCGGTGCGGAACGTGGTGATAACGGGAAGAATCGACGCGCCGAGGGTCCAGCCGCTGTCGAACTGGTATGCGTAGGAAATAGGCAGGCGTGCGACCTGGAGTTCGGAGCGCCGATCATTGTTGCGCGAAAGCGGCCAGGTGGTGCGCGAGCGATCATAGTCGAGGTTATTGCCCTGGCACCCGAATATGCCGAAGCCAAGGGCACCGTGCTCCAGTGGCCAGATCATGCCGAAAGACGGCACGAAAATCGTGCCATGGTCGTTTACCTGTCGCGCCGTGGGGTTCACCACGAGCGGCAGACCGTGCGGTTCGGCGCCCCGAAACAAATCCAGGAATTCGACGGAGACATCCAGCCGCTTTTCGAGCGCGATGATCCCCGCGGGATTCAACAGTGCCCAGGTCGCGTCCTGCGGCGCCGCGACACCCGCGCCAGCGGTGCCTTTTTGCACCGCGCCAATGCCAATGAGTTCATTGCCATCCGCCCCGCGCGCGGACGTGGCGCAACCCATAACAAGGA
>JAWXCN010000250.1:0-11523 GCA_034408725.1 Candidatus Hydrogenedentota bacterium | reverse complement strand
GTTTGCCAGCGAGCAGATCGCCAACGAGACCTTGCGCGGGTGCAAGCGGGGCCATGAATAGTAGCGCAAACAACAAGACCATGTTGCGCCTCATAAGGTAAACTCCATATCTTGTATACACCAGTGCCGCAAATATCGTAACACAGCCCAAAAGAATCTGACAATTCATGCTTAACAGATACGCCGGCAACAAGGGGACTGTCAACGAGGGGACTGTCCCCGCCCCCCACCACCCACTCCAAACAATTCTCACCATCGCACTCATCGCATCATGCGCAACAGCCCACGCGACCGCACCGATCACAACCGGCGAAAACAGTTCCATCCTAAAAGATGGCAAGCCCCTCCGGGCAATAGGCGTAAATTTTTACAGCGCATTCATGCGCACACTCGCCGATCCGAATGACCTGAGTTACCGCGCCGGGTTTTCGGAATTAAAATCGTTTGATGTGCCGTTTGTGCGGTTCGCCGCCTGCGGGTATTGGCCTGACACCATGAAGCTTTACATCGAAGAAAAGGAAGGGTATTTCGCGCGCATGGACGGGGTCGTCCGCGCCGCCGAGGAAAACGGAATAGGTTTAATACCCAGCCTCTTCTGGAACAACGCCTGTATTCCGGATCTGGCGGGTGAACCGCGCGATCAATGGGGCAATCCTGATAGCAAAACCATCGCGCTGATGCGCGCCTACACGCAAGATGTCGTCTCCCGGTATGTGGACTCGCCCGCAATCTGGGCGTGGGAATTTGGCAACGAGTTTGACCTCGCGGTGGACCTGCCCAACGCCGCCAGCCATCGTCCGGCCACTGTAGTTGCAAAAGGCGCGCCCGCCACGCGAAGTGAACGCGATGACCTCCGATTCGATATGGTGACCATCGCATTCCGCGAATTCGGCGAGGCGGTGCGCGCAATCGATCCGGATCGTTTGATTACGACGGGTAACAGCCTGCCGCGCGCAACCTCTCATCACCAGCGCCAATCGCTCACCTGGGGGTCCGACGCGCGCGATCAGTTCAAGTCACAGCTCGCCGCGTTCAACCCCGATCCGCACACGCTGATCTCGGTTCACGTCTATCCGCCGGACGCAACTGGCAGGTTCGGACAACCTAAAACTTCTTACGACGAAATTCTTGCCCTATGCAAGGAAGTCTCGCGTGAAACCGGCAAGCCATTGTTCGTTGGTGAATGGGGTGCCATTGATGACACCGAAGGAGTCAAGCGCGATGATGCGCATCGATCGAACCTCGAAATGATAACTGCTCTTGAGCGCAACCACGTGCCGCTTGCCGCCGCCTGGGTTTACGACCTGCCTGCGCAAGAGTCTTTCGCAAACATCACCAGCGAAAATAACCGGAGATACCTGCTCAAGGCGATCCAGCTCGCGAACCACCGCATAAAGGCCGTTTCCGAAGGCACTCACAGCATCGACATCACCGGTGGAAATTTTCGCGGTGCGTTGCTCGACTTTGTCGCGAACAAAGGGCGATCCGGCAACGGATTCAATCCGCTGCAACACGTCGCGTTTCGCGGAGAAAACCTCTTTCGCGACGATGCGACCGGACTGTACTTCGAGCATATTTTCAATGGCACGGCAAGGGACGCGGCAATCTCGATGTTCTCGCCGAACAATGACGCGCACAGCGTGGCTTCGATAGACCCACGCACCGCCGTGATGCGTCACCCGGTGGACACGTCATCGTGGGGAATCGAAAGCGAAATGCGATATACGCTCGATGGCGACGCCATAGACATGGAGTTTCTCGCCAAACCCACGCGCGATCAGTTTCCGCTTGGGTATTGCGCATTCATGTGGGCAAGTTACATGAACCACACGCGCGACCGCCGAATCCATTTTTACGGCACGGAAAACGGCCAGGAGGGTTGGGTATCCTTCGGCGGCGACACAGACGCTGCGCCCGGCTTTGAAACTGGCACAATCGCATTCCAGGGCGTGTCCGATCTTCCCTTCGAGGACGGCGCAAAGACGTTGAACGTAATCGAGAGCAAGTCGAAAAAGTTTTTGAAACCGTTTTACTATGGTCTGGTTGATGGCGACGGAGATTCGATTACAACGGAAGACACGATGGCCTATGTCATGATGTTCGATCAGAAAGAACCTATCCGGTTCGCATTATGGAATTTCATCAAAAACACTTCTGGAGAATTCGATCCGCACTCGCCCGCATGGGACTGGCAGTATGTGATTCGCGACCCGAAACCTGGAATGACCTACACTTACCGCGCGCGAATGCTGTACATTCCTTTTACAACGCGTGAAAACATTCTAACGGAATACGAACGCTGGGCCGCCGGGCTACGAGCGCGCTAAGGAGAAGTTTCGTGAAAAGTCTGATCGGGTTACTGCTGCCGCTCACTGCTTTAGCGGCCAATGAAGTGTCCATTGATCCAGACCGCATGCTCGTCGTCAATGGCCAGCGCGCATTTGTGCTCGGGCTTTACGAGAATCCAACGGAGGACAGCGTCCTCGACGAGGCCGCGCGCGCAGGTTTTAACTTGATCCAGTCTGCCCCAGACGCGGCACAATTGGATCGTCTTCACAATCGCGGCGTATACGCATGGATTAACACCGGCTACGACATTGATTTCAGCGTTGACGCCGGCGCGCGAAAGACTGCGTTGTCGAAACTGGCAGGTGATTTCGTCGGCCACCCCGCCATGCTCGTCTGGGAAGTGCCCGACGAAGCGCTTTGGAACGTGTGGTATGGCACGCAACTCTGGCGCAACCGGGACGAAGTCAAGTTGCAGAACGAATTGATTGGCGCGCTGGAAGACAAAACGCTTGCGGACGCGTTGCGCGCCATGCGAGAAAATGCGTCTCGTCTCTGGGGGATCGGAGAGTTCAAGGAAGCCGAACAAACCGCGGACGAAATCTGGCGGAAACTGGGCAAAGAGTCTCCACAACCAAATAACAGCATACTGGATGCGCCGGAACGCGCCGCGAAAATGGCCGCCGGTTTTCTCGAAGGATTCAATCATCTGAAATCGGCTACGCCGAAGCATCCCGTCTGGATGAACCATGCGCCGCGCAATTCTGTCGCGCAACGCGCCGCATTCAACAACGCCGCCGATATCGTTGGCTGCGACATTTATCCCGTGCCGCCGCATATCGGTGGCCATTCGGATCTCTTGGATCGCGGGCTTACGAGTGTCGGCGCGTACACCCGCACCATGCAGGATGCCGCGCCGGGCAAACCGGTCTGGATGGTGTTGCAGGGATTCTCCTGGGCAGAACTGCAAGAAATGAAGGACAGCGCCGAAGCCGCAAAGCAACGTCATCCGCGTGAGAATGAAACGCGATTCATGGCCTATGACGCCATCGTCAACGGAGCGCGCGGCATCCTCTATTGGGGCACAGCATATACGGACAAGGAAAAATTCTGGCCTGGCCTTTTGACCGTCGTACGAGAGCTCGCTGATCTCAGTCCGGTGTTGTCGGCGCCTGATTCGGATTTGAAACTCACTGTGTCGTATGACGAAACCTGGGGTTCGATCGACCGCGGCATCCGTGTATTGGCGAAGAATGCGGACGACGGCGTCTGGTTCATTGTGGTCAATGAGTATCTCGATCCGCTCACGTATACCCTTCGCGGTTTGGAATCCCTCGACGGCGTTTCGTATTCGGAATCGGTTTCGGGCGATGCAAAATCAGTGGAGAAGGGCGCTCTTGAATTCACGATCGAACCGTATGGCGTTCACGTGTTGAGACCGAAAAAATAGGCGCGATTAAGACTCGCTCTCCAAGTGTTCGATAACCATCCCCGCGATATCGATGCCGGTGACGGATTCGATGCCTTCGAGGCCTGGCGACGAATTCACTTCGAGCACGACCGGCCCCCGGCTCGCGCGCAAAATATCAACGCCCGCGAAATCGAGACCGAGCACGCCCGCCGCGTGGCATGCAATGTTCCGTTCGTCGTCTGTGATCGTCACGGGTTCCGGTTTGCCACCGCGATGAAGGTTGGCGCGGAACTCGCCGTCGCCCGCGCGGCGCAACATCGCGGCAATGACTTTTCCACCGAGGACAATGCAGCGCACATCAACGCCGCGCGACTCCGCGATGAACTCCTGCACGAGAAATTGCGCATCCAGCCCGCGAAACGCGTCGATTACGCTTTCCGCGGCGTTGTGCGTCTCTGCAAGCACCACGCCCTTCCCCTGCGTGCCCTGGATCAATTTCACGACGATTGGTTCGCCTCCGACGAGACTGATTACGTCGTCCGTATCATCCGGTGAGTGGGCGAATCCTGTCATCGGCATGCCGATGCCATGGCGCGCGAGCAGTTGCAGGCTGTGCAGTTTGTCGCGCGAACCGGTGATCGCCGCCGCGCTGTTTAGTGACCGGACGTCCATGATCTCGAACTGGCGCACGACCGCCGTGCCGTAGAAGGTATTCGCTGGCGCGATCCTGGGAATGATCACATTTGGCTTTGCCAGAACGCGCCCGCGATAATGAATCGAGGGTTGGTCCGACGCGATATTCATATAGCAGCGCAGGGGATCGATAACGCGCACGGCGTGTCCCCGGCGCTGCGCCGCAACAGCAAGCCGCCGGGTTGAATAGAGTTTGGGATCTCGTGAAAGGACGACGAGGTTCATGTGGCGCACTTTACCCGACCCCGTGTAACAAAGGGAACCTCTGCTGTGCATGGCAATCGCGCTTGAACCAAGGCGCTGCGCCTTGGACTGCGGCAGCGGGTAGCTGCCGCTTTCACTTTACATGGGCAAGGTCGCTTCGCAGTTAAGCGCGATTGCCCTATTTTCCATTCAGGTGTTTCTGAAGCCTGCTCTATCGAGGCATTCGGCTATCCGAAGTGAAAGTGGCGCTGACACGCCGCACTCCAAGGCGCGGGGCAGGAATCCGCCGTCACGTGTTACTCTTGCGCATCTTAATCAAACTTGGAGAGCCAACCATGTCCAGAGCACTCGAAAACAAGGTAGCGTTCATTACCGGCGCCTCCCGCGGCATTGGCGCGGAAATAGCCCGGCGGCTTGCACGGGAGGGCGCGATCGTCGCGTTTACGTATTCGAGCTCGCCCCAGAAAGCCGCGGAAGTCGCCACGGAGATTGAAGCCCCGGGCGGGCGCGCCTTGGCAATTCAGGCGGACAGCGCGGATGCGGACGCCCTCAAGAAAGCGATTCAACAGACGGTCCAAGCTTTCGGACGGCTGGATGTCATGGTCAACAACGCAGGTGTCGCGCCGATCGCGAAACTCGAAAAATTTTCTTTGGCCGATCTTGATCGCCTTATAGCCATCAACATCCGCGCCGCATTCGTCGGTGCGCAGGAAGCCTCCCGCCACATGGTTGAAGGTGGACGAATTATCACCATCGGCAGTTGCACCGCCGAGCGGATGCCCTTCGCCGGGGGCGCGCCCTATGCCATGAGTAAGGCCGCGCTTGTTGGACTTGTACGGGGCCTTGCCCGAGACCTCGGTCCACGCGGAATCACGGTAAACAATATTCAGCCTGGGCCTATCGATACGGACATGTGTCCCGCCAATGGACCGGCCAATGAAGGCATGCGTAGCCTTTTGGCCCTCAACCGATATGGGAATGTTGAAGATGTCGCCGGCCTTGTTGCCTATATTGCAGGGCCGGAATCAGGATTCATCACGGGCGCGAGCCTGACCGTTGACGGAGGCTTCACCGCTTAGCGTTTCAAGGTTGCGAAACGTCCGGCACGGTGAACTTCTCGGGATACTTCGGAATCATGTCCCGATAAAACTCCGCGAGCAGTTTCATGTCGTTCTCGATATCGCCGGTAGGAACAAAGGATGGTCCAAACCCCACCCGTCTGCGCCCATAGTCGGCAAACGACAAGACTATGGGCACGCGCGCTTTAAGGGCGATATGGTAAAAACCAGTCTTCCATTTGCTTGTGCGGCCGCGGGTGCCCTCCGCGGAAAGAAACATGAGCATGCGATCGCTTTCAGTGATTACGCGCGCCGCCTGTCCGACGGCGTTCGTGGTCCTTCCACGGTCAATTGGTATACCCCCCAGCCATTTCAAGACTTGGGAGATGGGCCACACAAACATGCTCTTTTTGCCCATCCAGGAAGCTTTGGCCCGATACGAGAAGACACATGCCAGCATCAATGGAAAGTCCCAACTGCTCGTGTGTGGCGCGGCAACAACCACACATCTGGGGTCCGCCGGCAATGCACCGACCTTATGCCAGCCCATCACCCAGAGATATAAATTCGACACCAGCCGCAACAGCGGCGTGACGACCGGCGTGTCAAACAGTGAGTAGCGCATGATTTTGGTCGATCCCCTCAAGCAAGCGCGCGAGTGTACCAAACAGGAAGGGCCCGCGTCCTCGCGGGCTTGTAACCAGCGGCGTGACGCCCCAAAATTCGCGGGAGCGCCTTGGACTGCGGTAGCGTAGTCCGCTTCGGACGCAGCTACCGCTTTCCATTCGGATTGCAAGTGGTCTGGAGCGGTACGTGGCGCTGCTGGTCCCTTGAAGTAAAAGCGGCAGCTACCGCTGCCGCACTCCAAGGCGCTGCGCGCGACCAAATGGACGTTTAAAATCCCCGCGTCCTCGCGGGCTTGCCCGGCTAGATTCCTAGACTAGGCGAACCCTACCCGCCCCTTTCCGGGGGGCTGGCATCCAAGCGGTTGTCTATGGCATACTATGGCCGTGCGGTGATGGCCCAATGCGGTGGCGCCATCCCAAAATTTAGGCGCGTTTCGCGGGGTCGCAGAGGTGCGTCGTGTGCGTATTGATTTATTTCTGCCCTAGTGCCCTGACTATGTCTCATCCCCAGACCAACGGGGGGAGCCAGTCATGGTAGAAAAACCTGCCGAATGGCGGCGCTTCGAGCCTGTCGAGTTGGAAGGCCCTGTGGCGCACGCAGTGTCCAAAGGTTCCGGCCAGCTCTTGTATGAAAACCCAGCCTTGGCGCTACGCGAATTCGAGCGGTTGCTGCGCGAGAATGAGCGGCTCCATTCCGAATGCGCCGGACTTCGCGCCCAGGCAGCGAAGAGTGACAACGAATCCGTCCGGTTTCGGGAAGACCTCGACGCGGCGCGCACTGAACTGGGCCGGCTTCAAACTGAAGTCGAGGGACTTCGCGCGACCGTGCAGACCACGGCAATTCCGCTACCGCCGCCTGCCGATGTTGCATTGACGATGACCGGAGCGGTTACCACAACGTCCCAACGGGGCGCCGCGCAGGTTGTGGCGGGGTATTTGTTTGCCAATCCGAACGAGCGTCAGGTCCGGTTGGTCGACGATGCGCTTCGGGCGCGGGGAATTCGAGGCGAATAGCACGGGCTACTTTTCGAGCATGCCCTTCGTCGAGGGAACGCCCGTGACGCGCGGATCGAGTTGGGTAGCGCGGTCGAGCGCGCGCGCAAACGCTTTGAAGACGCCTTCAATGCAATGGTGTAGATTCGCCCCGTGGCGCAATACAATGTGCAACGTGGTGCGGCTGTTTACCGCGAACGCGCGGAAGAATTCCTCGGTCAGTTCCGAATCAAACTCGCCCACCTTTCCCCGCGGCAGGTCCGCCTGAAATATCAGGAATGGACGGCCGCTAAAATCAATTGCGACTTCCGCGAGCGCTTCATCCATCGGCACCACGGCGTGACCAAACCGCGCAATACCCTTCATCTCGCCAAGCGCCTGGGCAACGGCTTTGCCGAGGCAAATTCCGACGTCTTCAACGGTATGGTGCGCGTCGATTTCAAGATCGCCCTTTGCGTCCACCTTTAGATCAAAGAGTCCATGTTTCGCGATGTGCGTGAGCATGTGGTCAAAAAAACCGATTCCCGTGCTGGCGTCAATAACGCCACTGCCATCGATACCAATAGATAGCGTGATCCTGGTTTCGGCGGTGGCGCGGCTTATTTCAGCGTTACGGCTCATGATTCACCTATCGGCCCATCGCAAGGCGGTCCGCCAGGAACGGCGGCAACCCGGCGTCGCGAATACGTTCCGCGGCCTTTGCCACGTCGTAATCGACCCGGACCAATTCGTAAACATTCTCTTCGGAGTCATATAGGCCAAAGGCCGCTCGGGCATCTCCATCGCGCGGCTGGCCTACCGAACCCGGATTTATAAAAAATGTCTTGCCTTGGCCGAGCGCAAACTTCGAGTCGTCGTCTACCGTGTACATACCGTCCGCCGAGAATATACCGGGACTATGCGTATGTCCGAAGAAGCATAGCCGGTAATTCTGCTCGGTGACGTAGGAAAGGTGGGGCAGCACGTCTTCCCAGGTAAACAGATAACAGTCGCGGTCCGTCGGCGATCCGTGCGCGGCCAGGAAGTGATCGAACTTCATGTTGTCTGGCAATTGCCGCAGCCATTGGTGGTTGGTCTCGGAAAGGTGCTCGCGCGTCCAGAGGGCGGCCTGCAACGCGACGGGGTTGAACCCCCACGGTTCTTCGATGCCACAGGCCACGGCATCGTGGTTGCCACAAATCGTTGGCATGCCACTTTCCCGCACGATGTCGGAGCATTCGTTTGGGCTCGCGTTATACCCCACGACATCGCCCAGACACACAGTCTGGTCTACACTAAGCTGTGTAATGCGGGCCAACACCGCTTCGAGCGCTTCGAGGTTGGCATGAATATCCGAAATGATTGCGTATCGCAAACGGCAAACCTTGCGTTTGACGGCGGTTTCACAGTAACGGGCCGACCGTGACCCCTCGTTCTACCCCCGGCCCGTTGCGTATTCTGCATGCGTATGGGGTAAGGGATCAAGCAACCTGATTTACAACTTGAATCCCCGTTTAATTCAAGTTCTCCGGGAAGGTACGGTGGCCCCCCTTGAGACAAATTACCCGAATGCCGCGCTGTCGATTGTATTTGCAGCGACAAAAACGCGGTAGCCGCGAAAATGTCTTGGCAAGTCAGCCAATCTGTGGCAGAATCACTATTGGCCCGGTTTGTAGCGGGGGAACACATTAAGCTTCCTGAAGTTGAAGTGCACCGTGGACCGGTGCCAGCGCTGGGGGAGGTGGAAGTATGGGCCTGAGCGCGGGGGGTTTTGTCTTTTTCGTATTCGCATACTCGGGCTTGGCCGGGTTATGGGGATACATCGTCGTCGTGTGTTTCGCGCGCGCGAAATTACTAACAGAGTATCCCACGGTCGCCCGGCTCTACGCCGTCATTGCGGCGTGCGCCGCGGCCGCTTGCGCCTTGGTAATCCTCGACATTGCACGCCAACTCGCGCCTGGTGCGTGGGGTTGGTCCGGTCCAACGCTTATCACGACGCTGATTTCCCTGGCTTTGCACGTCTTCGCCATCACGATTACGATCTTCGCTGGTGTGCGCGGCCTTTTACCACGACTTTCCTCCGCCGAGGCCGCGCGTCAACACGAAATCGGCGAGTTGCAGCGCGCGCTCGATCAACGCGCGGTAGACCTTCGCACCGCACAAGATCAACTCGCGCGCTTTAACATTGAGCGAACAGAAATCAATGAGCGCCTTGCCAATGAGCGCGCCATGCTCGAAGCCATTATGAACGCCGGCGCAGGCGCGATATGCACCGTCGATCTTGGCGGCACTATCGTGTTTGCAAACGAATCCTGCCAAAACGTGCTCGGCGTAACTGAACGCGAAGCCGTGGGCAGGCGCTACAATGCTCCGGAATGGAAACAAACGAATACCAGCGGCGCGGCTTTGGAAGACGCCGAAATGCCATTCCGCCGCGTGATGCACGCGGGCAAACCTGTTCACGGCATGCAGTATGCCGTTGAATGGCCCGATGGCAGCCGGCACATGCTCGGGGCAAGCGGCGCGCCATGGCGCAACGCTGACAATACACCAGCGGGCGTTGTCCTCCTTCTCTCGGACATTTCACGGCAGAAAGAAGATGAAGAGCGCTTGCGCAACAACGAACGCCGGTTTCGCATCATGGTCGAGGGCCTCCCCAGCGGCGCGGTCCATGTCGAAGGCGAGAATCTGTTTATGAACCGGGCGACGGAACAAATAACTGGCTACACCCGCGACGAGATCACGACGGTCAACCAGTGGTTTTGGGCGCTGTTCGGCGAAGAATCCACGACAGCGAGAGTCGAGTACGAACAAAACCTCGACGCAGGATCGTCTACATCCACTACCAATACGATCCGCAGAAAAGACGGAGAGCTCCGCATCCTCCAATTCGATACCCACCGATCACAGAACAGCGTGGTCTGGTTGATGCACGATGTCACCGAGCGGTTCCGCGTGGAAGGGGCGCTACGGGCAAGCGAGGAGAAATACCGGTTATTGGCGGAGACCGCGCGCGATATGATTTGCGTACACGACATAAACGGCCGGTTGACCTATCACAATGCCGCCATGCGCCAATTCGCCGAGATGATGACCGGCCAGGTCGAAGACCTGTATGCGTGTAACTTTCTGACCGCCGAATCGCGCGAGCGCGTCAGCGGGCGCTGGGAACGGCGGCTTGCGGGTGATCGCAGCCGTTGGCTGTACGAGCTCGAGGCCGTCAAACAGGACGGCTCGATCGTTCCGTTGGAAGTATCAGCCGCGCCGATCGAGACCAATGGCGTCATTACCGGAAGCCTGAGCATCATGCGTGATGTCTCCGAACGCAAAACATCCGACGAATCACGCCGGCGCCTTGAAGCTCAGATGTTCCATACACAAAAGCTGGAGAGCCTAGGCGTGCTCGCCTCGGGAATTGCGCACGACTTCAATAACATCCTAATGGGAATCCTGGGCAACACCGATCTTTTGCGGCCAATGATCGATACTCCTGAATCGCGTGATTGCTTCGACGATATTTCGCAAGGCGCCAAACGCGCGTCCGAATTGTGCAGGATGTTGCTGGTATTCGCCGGGGAAGGCGAGTTTACACCCGAGCCGGTGGATATAAACACGGTCGTAAGCGATTCCATTCGATTCATGCGGTCCGGTATCGCGCGCGGCATCCAGATTGAACTTGATTTGGCAAAACACCTGCCGCGCCTGGAAGGCGATTCCACGGACCTGCACCAAATGCTTCTCGTCATATTGGCCAATGCCGCGGATGCCATCGGCGATACGGGTGGCGGCATCACCGTCAAGACCGGCGCCGTTCCCGCGGGCGCCGCTCCCGAAACATCGGTTGGCGATGCATTGCCACCGGGAGACTACATCTCCATTTCGGTGACCGATACGGGTTGCGGAATGAGCGAAGAAGTCGCGTCCAAAATGTTTGATCCGTTCTACACCACCAAAACCAGATCGCGCGGATTGGGGCTCGCGCGCGCTCTTGGCGTCGCGCGCGCGCATGGTGGCGCCATGAATGTTTCGACGCGCGCGGGACATGGGACGACGATAACGGTCTATGTCGCGGCGCATGCGGCACAGTCAAGAAAAGCGCCGACCATTCTCGATCAGGAATCGTTGTGGCATGGAGAAGGCACAATTCTTGTCGTGGATGACGAAGAAAACGTGCGTTCGATTACAAAACGAATGTTGCAGCGGTTGGGCTTCGACGTTTTGTTGGCGGCAGACGGGCAGGAAGCAGTCGAAATGGTGTCAAAAGCCGCGAAGG
>JAWXCN010000249.1:0-12179 GCA_034408725.1 Candidatus Hydrogenedentota bacterium | reverse complement strand
CGCCTGCACGGCTGCCCCGGCAGCCGCTGGCCGCACAGGTTACCGTCAATACTTCGTGGATGAATCCGGCGTGATTCGATTCACGGCAGACGGCAGCGCAGTGACGGTCGCGTCCGCTCCGCTAAACTAATCTCTAGACATAGCGCGCGACTGGTTCGCGCGATGGGATGAGACCCCGGCAGCCGCCACGGCCTGCCGGGGTTACTCTTTATGCGATGGATCGGCGTTGCTTAATATGGACTGTGGTAGCAGCCGCTACCGCTTTGGCTTACTAATCAAAGGTCGACATTCGCTCAGCCCATCGATCCAGTTCTCAGCTCTATTTCAATCAAACGCACAACGCTCGAAGCATCCGGCGGCGTCAACGGTTCAATTCTCGCCTTTACCTTTCCATCGGGACCTACGAGAAACTTCGTAAAATTCCATTTTATCGGTCCGCCCAATGCACCGTTCGCGTCCGAGGTCAATGCTTTGTACAAGGGCGGCGCATTCTCGCCCGACACCGTAACCTTCCGGAACACATCAAATTGCACGCAATAGTTCAGTTTGCAAAATGATTGAACCTCGGCATCCGTGCCCGGCTCCTGCGCACCGAAATCGTTACAGGGAAACGCCAACACCGCGAGCCCTCGCGCATGATACTGCTCGTGCAACTTCTCGAGCGCCTCGTATTGCGGCGTGAACCCGCACTTCGAGGCCACGTTCACGATCAGCAATACCTGGCCTTTGTACCGATCACCAAGCCGGACGCGATCACCTTGCGCATCCTCCACTTCGTAATCGCTCACGTTCACACCGACCCCGCTCTTCGGCGCCGAAAACGATCCCGCGAAGCGCAGCAACTTGCCAATCATCGCTCGAACCAGTCTCATATTTTCCTGCTCTTTTCGCGTTGACTCGCGCGGCTAATCTTTCCAATCCACCTCGATCAATAAAAACCGGCGCGTAGAAGTTGTCACCGCCGCGCGCGCGTCGATCCCATGTCCCACAACCCACACAATCGCATCGTTCGCGCACACCAGCGGCACACGGTCGCGCAACGGGAGCGGTACCTTGCGGTCTACGAAATAATCCTTCAGCTTTTTCGGCTTCGACAACCCCAGCGGGATGAACCGGTCTCCAACGCGACGACTCCGCAATGTCAAGGGTCCAACAACCCGATCCGCATCCAACACTTGTCGCGACGGCGTGCATGCCGTCTTGATTGGCACTGCGAGCGGATGCTCGATGATCCTGCAATGTATGATTGCTCCCATCGCCTCCGTGACTCCCGGCAAGTGCAGCGGCACGTCATGGTTATTGCGCGCCATGCCGCGCTCCACGATATAGGTAAATCCGCGCTCGTTGCGCAGCAATAGTCCGCCGCCAAAATCAAAATACTTATGTTGTGGCCCCTCTAAAATAAATCGCCGCGCTCGCTCGATTCGCTCGACTGAAATCGTAGCATTCCGCGGATGTGCATACCGCACCAGCAATTCCCGCTGACACGCCGCTTCCCCGCGCGCAAACTCCACGCGATCGATAACATTCTCATTGAGGCACACTGCCGACAACTCATCCGTCGCGCGTGACACCACCGCGCTGGCGTCATGTTGAAGTTCGGCAAGACGGCACAGGGCGTCGCGAAATCGTGGATTGTATTCCGCGGAGAGTTGAGGCAACAGCTCGTGCCGGACGCGATTGCGCAAATGCCTCACATCGGCGTTGGAATCGTCTGTGCAAAATGAGATCGCATTTTCGGTCAGGTACGCGATGATCTCGCGGCGCGTGCAATTGATCAATGGACGCACGACGCGCCGGCCATCCGGGTCCTCGCGGACCGGCGGAATCGCGCCCAGCCCGCCCGGCCACGTCCCGCGAAGAATCCGCATCAGCACTGTCTCGGCGCGGTCGTCGGCGTGATGTCCCGTGACCACGGCGGTGCAAGCGTTGGCATCCGCCGTGCGGCGAAAAAAGGAATAACGCGCCGCGCGCGCATACGCCTCGAATGAAGCACCCTGCTCCCGCGCCTCTTGCGTAATGGGCCGGCTTTCAAGATGAAATGGCAACCCCAGGCGGGACGCCGTATCCCGCACAAATGCTGCGTCCAAACCGCTCTGTCCGTCGCGGGTCTGGTGATCGAAATGCGCCAGATGCACCCTGTATCCGAGCGCGACCAGCACGTCCAGCAGGCACATTGAATCCGGCCCGCCAGACACCGCCGCAAGCAAGGTCTCGCCAGGAGCGAGCATATGGTAAGTCGCGATGGTCGCGCTGACCCGGTCAAGCAACTCCTGCGCGCTCTCGCCCACGGCGCCGCCTCCAGGGGAAGGGAAAATAAGTGGTGCCGGTGCACGGATTCGAACCGCGGACACGTGGATTATGATTCCACTGCTCTAACCAACTGAGCTACACCGGCACGGCGTAAGAGAATAGCATACAGGAAAAGCGGCAGTCCAATCGTTGCCCCAGCGAGCCCAGGCCATGCAAATATGCCTCTACCTCTTCTGCTTCATCGGTTCTAATTTGACTATATAGTGTATTCAACACACACAAATTAATGTTAATACATCTATTGACATATGTACGATTGCCATGTTATATTCTATGTAAGATTATCATCCAATGGCTACTGTTTCCCACATAACGGTTGCTAACCGAACCCAGCATTTCGACCGCTTTTTCGCGGCCTTCGACACAGCCCTGTCCAATGCTACCCAAACCGAGTCGCTATTATCCATGGCACTCTTCGACATCGATCTCTTCGGCTCTCTCAACGAGAAATACGGCCGAGCTGGCGGCGACGCCGTCCTGGAACACTTGTCCGCGTCGTTGCACAATTCCTTCGGTGACCGCGCGGAAATCGTCCGCTACGGCGGCGACGCATTCGCTGCGATCATGTCCGGTATCGAAAAGGAGGAAGCGTTCCTCCTCGCTGAGTCCGCGCGTCGCGCCGCTGACGGAGATCAAATTGTTTACGCCAACGATCAAACGGTAAAATTCTCTCTAACCGTAAGTGCGGGGCTGGCGTCATTTCCTGATGACGGTGCAACATCGGTCGACCTGGTGCGGAAGGCGAACGAGGCGCTGTATCGCGCAAAGGCAGGCGGACGCAACAAGGTCTGCCTGGCGCGCGAGGAGCGCATGGTGACCAAGACTAGCCATTACACGCAAGGGCAACTCGCCGGGCTGGCGCGCCTGGCAAAACGCATGCGCGTGGGTGAAGCGGTCTTGTTGCGAGAGGCGCTGGACGACGTCTTACGGAAATACAACGCATGAACAATCTGAATTTTACGACGATTCGCCCTCTTAAGTCCTCTTTTAAAGGGAGGGGGATGTGTGCTTTCCGCACTACGATGCAAGAGCTCACTCTTAAGTCCCCCTTTGAAGGGGGAATTAGGGGGATGTTTTCCAAACCCAAACCAAGCGGGGATTCTGTCTAAATGAACGCAACCAAATTTTATCGCGCACCGCTCGCAATGATCTGCGTGATAGCGCTGATCATGCCAGGCTGCGCCAGCACAAAAAATGTGATGAACAAGGCCACGTTCGGACTCATCGGCGGCAGCGAAACTTCTGAATCCGATCAGACTGCGCAGGCAGAATCCAAGGCTGATCGCAAGGTGCGCGAGAAGGAAGAGAAGCAGCAGCGCGAAGCTGAAAAGCAGGCTGCGAAGGACCAGGAAAAAGCGCGCGAAGCCGCGGAGAAGGAAGAGACCGCCACCGCCTCCGCCGAAGAAAAGCCCGGCCTGATGAATCGCATGACCTTCGGCCTTGTCGGTGGCGACAAGCAACCCGACGAATCAAAGCAACAGGAAGCCGAAGCGAAAGCCGCGAAGAAGGAACAGGAACGCCAGGGCAAGATCGCGCGCGAACAGGAAAAGCGCGACGCCAAAGAAGCGAAGCAACAGTCCGAGCAGGAAGAGAAACTGGCGAAGAAGGAACAAGAGCAACAAGAAAAGGCTGAAAAAGAAACTGCTGAAGCGACATCAGCGGAAACGGAACAGCCCAAGGAAAAACGAACGCTGATGAGCCGGATGACCTTTGGTCTAGTTGGCGACAAGGGCAAGAAGGAAGGTGACGTGGCCGAAACAAACGCGCCGGAGCCTTCAGCAGAAACTTCGGAGCCGGCAGTAACTGACGCCGTGCCGGAACCCGAAGGCGCGATGGAATCACCAGAATCTGCCGCGGCGCAGGAACCTGCGCCCGAACCAGGGCCGTCGCAAACACTCGATCAGCGGGATACTGCCGACGAAACCGAAGCGCCCAAAGAGAAGCGCACGCTGATGAGCCGGATGACATTTGGCCTGATCGGTGGAAAAGACGATGCCGGCGATTCCGCTGATCCGTCCGATCTGTCGGATGCGTCCGAGCCATCCGAGGCGACTGCTTTGCCAGCCGATCAGCTTGCGATGGCCGCGCCAATCGATGCGCAATATGACGTTCAACCCGCGTCGGCCATGGGTCCGGAAGAAAACAAGCTCGCAAAAATGCCGTTCAACACCGCCATTGACCTCAGCACAAAATCGGCCACCGGCAAAGGCCAAGCCACTGCGAGCAGAGAAACCTATTCGAAGAATGGCTACGGCATTACCGATCTCGGCGATGTCCGCATCGCCGTGCGCGACATGAAATTCGATTCTGAATCGCGCGCGGGCGGCGTCATAATTTCCTCGGATGACCGTGCTGCCGCCGGCGGAAAGGCCGGCACCGGCAACGATGCATTCATCTATGAATATGCAAAAGGCGTCACCGCCGTCCAGTTCGGAACGGTTACCTTTACGATTTCGAACAGCGTAATCAGCATCGGCGGGAAGTCCGTGCCCATCGGCCAGGGCAAGAAACTCGTTGTAGTTGATCAACAAGGAAATGTTTTGGGCGCATATAGCGCGGGATAGTCCGAAGCAAAAAAAGACAAGCAGCTCATGGTCAATTTTATAAACAAATACTTGTTATTCCTCGCAATGGCGTGGATTGTTCTGCTTGTCATTGGTGTCGTGGTGATGAACTGGCTGGAGCTAAATGTTTCTTTCGGAATGATGCATGCCATGAACATAATCGCCATGCCCGTTTTTCTTGTATATATCGTGAGCAGGTTCCAAAGGATCACTACGAAAGATCGAAAGGCTTTTGCCTTCAAGACGTGGCTATTGTTTTCTCTTCTCTGCATAGCTTTATCGGTCGTCTCGCTCGTGACGCACCGAGATCCAACTTCCATTATTCTCGCTTGGTGGCCCGGGACAGGCATTGTATTCGCACCGATGAGCGCGGGAATTATTGTAGTGTTGATTCAAGCGGCGATACTCACGAAGCGCGGCGAAGGCTTCGCATGGAAGTCATGGGTTATCGCGTCAGTTGCGATATTCGCCGTACAGTCGGTGTTGATTGGATTGTCGCCATGAATTCAATGAGATCGACCCGTTCCGTTTGCCGATTAATCGTCTTTGGAGTATTGACTTCAGCGCTTGTCGTTGGTTGCCAACCGGAAAGCGTAATTTATCAAATTGTTGAATTTGTTGGCCTGTCGGAATCGCTGAAGGGAAACCAAGTAAAGGTCGAAATATTTCGCCGCCCCAAATTTGAATCAGACACTGATACAGAATCCCAGAATGCACTTCTGGCTAAATTGGGACATCCCGAATTGGTCCAGGCTGTAGCGACGCTTAAAACGGCACGTGTAACCGCAAAAGGCTTGACCATTGAGCACCTGCATTCATATTCCTCAAGCTGGAGTTGGTGCCATAGCACTTGGGCGATAGTTAATGATTCCGAACACGAACTAAAAATTGATACCGCGAAATGCGTTTGGGTCAGTTCCGATAAGTCCCAGCCGCCCAGGAAACCTTACTATGCGGTGCTTGAGTTAAACGGAGAGATGCAGAAGGTGGATATTACTGACAGCACGCCTCTGCTTCCTAATGAACAACAGCCGGTGCCCCCGGCCGGAGCTACTTGGCCAGTGTTAACCATACCGCCGCATTCAATAGCAAGCATCACGTTCGGGTATGCAACCTGGTTTTCAAAAAAAGCGAAGATGGAACTGTACTTGGAGAACGCTAATACGAACGAAGTTTTTCACTATCAATTCCGACTTACGAAGTAAAAATTCGGTCGATAGCGCATAAATATGCGTAGGTATAGGAAGGCAGTTGTAGTCATGGCAAAGAACATCTACGAAAAAATCTGGGACGCCCACCTGGTTCTTGACGAACCGGGCAAGGAAGCCGTCCTCTATATCGATCGGCATTACGTCCATGAAGTGACGTCACCGCAGGCCTTTGAAGGCCTGCGCCTCGCCAACCGCAAGGTGCGGCGTCCGAATCTCACGTTTGCCACGATGGATCACAACATTCCGACGACGGACCGTTCGCAACCCATCCGCGATGAAATGTCGCGCCTCCAAATAGAAGCGTTGAAGAAAAACTGCGATGAGTTCGGCGTCGCATGTTTCGACATGAAGGACAGGCGCAACGGCATTGTGCATGTCATCGGACCGGAACTGGGCCTGACCCAACCCGGCTTCACGATCGTCTGCGGCGATTCGCACACGTCCACCCACGGCGCGTTTGGCGCGCTGGCGTTCGGCATCGGCACGAGCGAAGTCGAGCACGTCCTCGCCACGCAGACGCTATTGCAGAAAAAGTCGAAGACGATGGAAGTGCGCGTGAACGGCACATTGCCGAACGGCATCACGGCGAAGGACGTCATTCTCGCGATCATCGGAAAGATCGGCACCGCAGGCGGCACGGGATACGTCATCGAATACACCGGCGACGTGATCCGTTCACTGAGCATGGAAGGCCGGATGACGGTCTGCAACATGTCCATCGAGGCGGGCGCGCGCGCGGGCCTCATTTCGCCTGATGAAAAGACGTTTGAGTACCTTAAGGACCGCGAATACCTTAATGGCACGCCGCACGATCAACTCGTCGCGAAGTGGAAACAGTTCGCATCTGACCCCGGCTGCACATACGACGTAGTCGTCGAGCTGGACGCGAAGGACATTGAACCGCAGGTGACGTGGGGCACGTCTCCGGGCATGGTTGCGGGCGTGTTGACAAAAACGCCGGTGCTGCGCGAAATCGACGACGCCAATTCGCGCCATTCCACCGAGAAGGCCCTGCAATACATGGGCCTCGATGAAGGTATCCCGCTCACGGCGGTCACGGTGAACAAAATCTTCCTGGGGTCGTGCACCAACGGCCGCATCGAAGACCTGCGCGCTGCCGCGAAAGTCGTCAAAGGGTATAAGCTCAATTCCAAAATCGATCAGGCCATCGTCGTGCCCGGTTCGCATCAGGTGAAAGTACAAGCTGAAAAAGAAGGTCTCGACAAAGTGTTCAAGGAAGCGGGATTCGAATGGCGCGAAGCAGGCTGCTCCATGTGCCTCGCCATGAACGACGACCGCCTCAACCCCGGCGATCGCTGCGCCTCCACTTCGAACCGGAACTTCGAAGGCCGTCAAGGCAAAGGCGGCCGCACGCATCTCGTCAGTCCTGCCATGGCAGTAGCCGCGGCAATTGAAGGGCATTTTGTGGATATTCGGAATTGGAAGTACAACTGAAAACCGACTTGCTAACCGAATACAGGATGATTACCAATGTCTTCAAACAGCTCACCTTTGCTTTTCCAACGGAGGATGAGGTGGGTGATTTACTTGGCAATAATTGCTCTATGCGGATTCAGTGCAGTGTTAATTGCCCCTGATAGCACACTGCCTGAATGGCTGGTTATTATTGCAATTGCCTTTATCTTCCTCGCTGCGGGTCGGTGGAAAGATATTTTCCGGACCTTTAATGACGCTTTCGACAGTTTCCGTGAAGGAAACGAAAAGAACTGGAATCGCCGTTGCCGCCGTTATGAAAACAAACTGACGACTGCTGAAGAGTAAACCATGAGACCGAAAGTATTTATACTACTGCTTTTCGTCGGGACCGCACTATGCATATTTGTATGGATAGTTGGCTCATTGAAGTCGCTTATGCTGGGTATTCCAGAGTTTGTTATTTTGGTGGCTCTCGCACTGATATTTTTCGGTCCTGCAAGCCATAATAACCACGGAGCATAGACATGGATCGCGAAGAATTATTAACGCGCGTAAAAAAACGGCGCTTACTTTTGATCCACTTGCGAAGGTGATCCTGTACGGAAGCCGAGCTCGCGGCGATGCTAGATTCGATTCTGATTGGGATTGTTTGATTCTATTGAGCATACCGCTCAATTGGGAATTGAAATCCGCCATCCGGCGCGCAATTTATCAAATCGAACTGGAGTCGGATGAGATACTTTCAACGGTAATATGCAACGAACAAAACTGGAACGGGCCGATTCGACGAGCGACCCCGTTGCATGAGGCCGTTGCTCGTGAAGGCATTGCAGTTTGAGTGTCGACTTGGCGATTCGTCGATAAATAACCTTTACGAAATTGGAGTTCGTTTCATGCAACCATTCACAACCTTGACCGGCATCGTCGCGCCGTTGGATGCGCAGAATGTCGATACCGATCAGATCATCCCGAAGCAGTTTCTCAAGCGCATCGGGCGCACGGGGTTTGATGATGCGCTGTTCTTCGACTGGCGCTTTAACGCCGATGGCTCGTTGAATCCTGAATTTGAATTCAACGCGCCGCGCTATAAGGGCGCGAGCATCCTGATGGCGAAGGACAACTTCGGTTGCGGCTCGTCACGCGAGCACGCGCCGTGGGCGCTGTTGGACTATGGCATCCGCAGCGTGCTTGCGCCATCCTACGCCGACATCTTTTACAACAACTGCTTCAATAACGGCATGCTGCCAATTCGCGTTGATGCGGATGTGATCGAGCAGTTGTTCAACGAAGTGCGCGCGACCGAGGGCTACCAACTCACCATCGATCTGCCGAATAACCGCATCGTCAAACCCGACGGCTCGACTATCTTGTTCGATCTGGATCCGTTCAAAAAGGAATGTCTGCTGAACGGTTGGGACACCATTGGGTTGACCTTGCGCAATGTCGACCAGATCACCACCTACGAGAACGCGCATGGTGTCGTGTAGAAGACGCTCGCGAAAGTGCAGCGGCACTGATGGCGAGCACAAGCACCATCGCGCCGCCGGTACTCTCGACGTCCAATCCCGGCGACGCGCCAATCCGGAAGATTTCACCGCCGGTATAGTCGACGATATAAAGATTTCGTTGAGAGTCCTCGCCGAACGAGGATATGTGATTGATCTGCGTTGGCCCTGGCGGGTCCAATTCAGCCGTGCGCTCCTGAAATTCGGTTATCGTCGCGCCATCGAACCGAAACGACCAAATTCGAGAAGTGATGAAGTCCGCGTAGAAATACGTTCCTTGCAGGCCCGGAATTAGCCCGCGATAAACGTACCCGCCCGTGATTGAACTTCCATCGTCTCGTCCGTAAAACGTAATCGGTGGCGTGAATCCCGGGTTGTTGCCGCATTGACCTGTCGGCGGACGATTGCAGTCCAGAGCCTCGGCAATGTTCCAACCGTAATTCGCGTCGCCAGGCGTTCCTCCCGCCTGAAAATTTATTTCTTCCCATTTCAATTGCCCGACATCGCCAATCCACATGTCGCCGGTCAGCGCATCGAAGGAAAATCGCCACGGATTGCGCAGACCTCGCGCCCATACCCGCGGATTCGCACCAGGGACGTTCGCATACGGATTGTCCGGCGGAATGGCATACGGTGTTCCACCGTCAACATCCACCCGCAAAATTTTGCCGAGGTCTTCCGCCGGGTCCTGTGCGCGATCAAACGAGAATCCGCCTCCATCTCCGCTGCTGATGTACAAGTATCCATCCGGACCAAACGCCATCATGCCGCCGTTATGATTGGGCAACGGCTGCAAAATGAAAAAGAGTTCCATCGCGCTGGACGAATCGGCGATATCAGGATCGGCGGAGCGCGTGTATCGCATGATGCGCGACGTCCCGTCTATGTCGGTGTAGTAGATGTAAAAGAATCCGTTCGAGGCGTACAACGGATGAAACGCGAGCCCCAGCAGGCCCTGCTCACCCCCGGTCGAGACAAGCCCGCCAATGTCCAGAAATGGCCCTGGCGCGATTGATCCGTCCCGCACAATCCGTATAAGGCCCGTATGCTGTTCGAGAACGAAGAGCCGTTCGGTATCGTTTGGCGGGCTGGCAACGTACAAGGGTTTGTCAAAGCCTGATGCGACGAGTTCCGCCGCCAGCGGCGTTGCATGAACTGATGCCGCGATGGTGGACATCAATACGAATCGCAGCAACGACGGCATGAGACTACACTCCCTGCTCCGGCAAAACCTGCACTTGAAAGTATCGCGCAGGCATCCTTCGTCATTCCACTATGGTCCTTCGTCAGTCTGTCTGTGCCCGCCGCGTTTCCTTGCACCGTCCGCATGCGCCCGATACACTCGTACCCACACGCTATGATTACGCCCACCGCACCGCATCCCGATTCTGTGTCCCTCCGCACAAAGATGCGCGCGGGCGTGTTTTCCTGGGGCATTGGCAACGCAGCGTCCCGGACACTGCGGTTCCTAGCGCAATACGCGTTGCTTTGGATCCTCGCGCCAAGCGATTTTGGCCTTGTGGTCATGACTACGGCGCTAATGAATGTACTGCAAATGGTGTCTGATTTTGGAGTGGCGGTAGCCGTTATCCAAAAGAAGGACGCTACGCCGCTCTACGTCTCGACCGCGTTTTGGCTGAATATCGCGGCGAGCCTTTTCATTCTTGCCGTATGCTGGGTTAGCGCACCGTGGCTGGCCCACTTCTACGGCGCGCCTGAAATTACCCAACTTGTTCGAATCACGAGCCTGAGCTTCCCTGTTTATGCTTTGCGCACCATCCCCATCGCAGTAATGCGTCGCAATATGCGTTTTGGTCAGACCGCATTGCTCGACACCATTTGGAACGCTATCAGCGGCGTGCTCATGATCCTCTTCGCATTTCTTGGGGCGGGATACTGGAGCCTTGTCATCCCCGCGATGATCACAGGGCTCGTGCTGGCGCCGGTCTGGTACATTTGCGCGCAATGGCGGCCATCGCTCATGTTTGGGCGCGCCGAATTCACCGAGCTCTTCCACTATGCAAAGCACCTTGTTGGCGCAGCGCTGCTTGCGCTTGTGCTGACCAATGCCGGTTTCGTCATTGCCGGACACATCCTCGGGCCAGACGCCGCCGGCCTGTTCAACGTCGCGGCAACGTACTCGACCGTGATCTTGATCAATTATGCGTATCTGATTGCAAACGTTTCGTTGTCCGGGTTCGCCGCGCGCCAGGAAGACCCCGCGACGCTTCAACGCGGGTTCATCCGGCTCTATGAAATCCTCGGAGGCACGACACTCCCGATTCACGTGCTCGGCATTGCACTTGCCCCGCTCATCTTCCGCGCGCTGATTCCCGCCGCATACGCGTCCGCGCTCGTATCGTTTCAGGCATTGCTCGCGCTTGCCGCATTGCGCTGCATCGCCGCGCACGTTGCGCCGTTTTACAACGCGATCAACCGTGCCCACGTCAACCTGCACTTTTACCTTGTGTCCACACCGCTATGTCTAACCGCCATGTACATGACGTGCCGCTGGGCATTCGACAACCACGGCATGAAAATCGGATTGAACGCGTTAGGCATTGCGACGGCGGTATCGCAAGGGTTGTCCGTTATTGCGCTTCTCGCCGTCATGCGCGGCATCATGGGTTGGCGTGATACGGCTCTGGTTCGCTCAGTTGTGCCTTATATATTGGCGTCGATTGTTGCAGCCGCAATTGCAAAACTGATCGAACAGGGGTTAACGCCGCTGGGTCTTCCCGCGCTCGTTGTGCTCGTCATCGCGACTGCCGTTGGAGGCGCTACGTACGTCGCCATACTTTATCTCGCAGCGCGGGGGCGGCTCGCCATGCTCGTGCGCGAAGCGCTTCCGGTAAAACTGCGCGAACGATTCGTCTACGCCTGGTTTCCGGCGCTACGCACGAACGCGTAAAACCAATTGGGATTGCGGTGGCAAAGTGGAAAGCGAGGCCACCACGTTTATCGGCGACGATCTAACCGGTACATCAAATATTTGCGGGGGCATCCCGCGAACGCAGCCAAAGCGGCGGTATCGGCCGCCGCAGTCAAAATAGTCCGGTTTCCAAAGCTCGGCGACATGATCACCCCTATCACTGCCCCTTCCCGGCCCCTTCGATTTCATCCGGCTTGACCGGAATTTCAACGTCCGG
>JAWXCN010000248.1:0-7291 GCA_034408725.1 Candidatus Hydrogenedentota bacterium | reverse complement strand
GGTATTGGGTATCGGGTGTCGCGTATTGGGTATTGGGTATTGGGTATGAGGCATTGGCAATCCAGCATCGCATGAAGCGCTACATTATTCGTCATTGCCTGTTGTTCGCGCTGCCGTCCTGGCCACTCGCTACTCGCTATCTCGCCATCTCGCGTCGTTGCGTTCAGCCCATACACCCGTCTCTGCCCCCAGCCTCGCGCTTCGTCCGTGTCCGTCCATACCGTCCACTCCGTCCACAGTCTCGGAAAAGTGTCCAATTCACCCTGAACGAGACACTCGGTGCGACGCTCCCGGAATTCCTCGGAATCTGGATACACGTCGCAATACGCAAAGCAGAGCTTTTCAAGAAAGCATTCCCAAATGGAAATTTGGGAACGAGTAAAACGACACTCCATCGCTCATAAAGTTATGCTATAACCCTATTCGGAATTCCTCCTGGCAAGGACCCGAATCACCGATGCAGTACGCGTCGCGTTGGGGTTCTCCGGGATCGCCCATCGCAGCGTCTAAAGACCCAGCGCCCCACCCATCCCAACAAACCCTCATAACGTCATTCCGAACGAAGTGAGGAATCTCCTACCGTGATCACTACGCTGCGCGCGAAACGCCAAAGGAGGCTGTTCACCATCCCGGAGCGCGGGTTTTCCGACCCGCGATTTTGGAAGCGCAAAAACTAAATCGCGGGTCGGAAAACCCGCGCTCCGACGGGACGCTTCCGGAAGTTGATTAGGTGGATTGGTCGTGCAATGCACCCAGATTGAGGGTCGGCGTGCGTTTGGAAAAATGGAGGACTTCTACCCCGACCACCTGATTGGTGTCGTTATAGTCCAGCACAACTCCCGGCGACACCTCCTCCGACTCGACAATTTTGACTTTTAACCCCTGCCGATTTTTAGCACGCCGAAGTGTATCACGCGTGGAATACAGCCTAGTATTAAAGTGGATATTCAAGGTTGGCAAGTTAACGAGAATTGCGGCGCTCCGTAATGTGCGGATTTCCTTTAACTCCTCGTACCCACGCAGAATGGTCTGCTTTAGCACTTCGCGCGCTGCGTAGTGATCACGGCAGAAGATTCCTCTCTTCGTTCGGAATGTCGTTAACGGGGTTTCGTTGGGGGGGGCGTTGGACTTCTGGCGCAATTGGCGAAAAAGTTCGCATAGAGTTGTGGCGCAACGAAACGCGGGCCTCGGTATTACTGGCATCCACGAAGAACGACGGAGAGCAGAAGGTCGTCATTCCCGAAAACGCTTCGAAAGGCGAGGGCTACTCGATCAGGGTGAATAGCCAAAACAACCCGGATTTGTTTACGGTGACCAAAGGATCGTTTGCGATTCGGTAACCGGGAAGCGGAACGGGAAACGGGAAACGGGGTATCGTGCCCGAAAAACGCCTACCCGCCGAAGATACATAAAATCGAGCGCAGGACTCGTGGCAGTCGTTATCGCTTAAATTAAAGAGTTTATGGCGAATTGCTACATTAATTGCGACATTCTTTTGTCGCCCTTGGCCGGAATCTCACTCGCTTGGGAGCGCGAATGTCCGAAGCTCCGCTTCGCGTCTATCGGCCGTCGCGCGAAACTCTGTCTCGGACTTTCTGTAATGCTTCGGGGTAAACGTTTTCGAAAGTGTCAAAGTCACTGCGATTGGCGGTTAGGTCGTTCAGCACGGATTCTTTGCCGGACGTTGCATACGCCCTAAGTGACGCTTCCCGCATTGCCTGCACCGCGCTCTCATGATCAAGTCGTAGTTCAGGAACTGTAAATGCGTCGTTCAAGGCGTGCCAAAACTCGTATCTAATGCCTTGCCGCAAATAGCTGAGACATTCGTCTGTACCGATGAAAGCTAACGCATGCAACGCGAAGCACAGGTCTAAATATCGTGAGGTTGAAATTTCCTGTTGGAGAGAGCATTCGACAAATTTCTTTAGTGGCGCAATGGCCCTTCTATCACCTACTTTGCCCAAATAGACAGCCACCTTGCCTTTGGGTATTTTTACATCCTCGCTTTGAAGCAAATTCAACAAGCTCGGGACGGCTTCGATTCCGAACTTGCGCGCAAATTTCTCTGCACCTTCCTCATTAAAATGTGGTTGAGAAAACTCCTGCTCAATCGCCTTAACAAGCTCCACGCCGATTTCATCGCCGGTTGCCGCAAACGCTGCGTGCATGAAACAAAGTAGAACGCTGACAGCGGTAACCGCTTTAGAGAGGGGCATTTTCATTTTCCGTGCACTCCTTTGAAGCCACCTAAAGCGTCTCCAATGGCTAGCTCTTGCAATCATATAATTATAAACCACTTGGCGCGGAATTCAATTCGGCGCGAACGCTGCTCGCGAGGCGACGAATTAGATGTTGCGCGCGCGTACGTGGTATGAAGGGAAATCCCTGAGAGAAAAAGGAGTGGGTATGCGGATGTCTTGTCTTGTCGTTGCGATGATGACGATGTTGCCACCGGTTTTCGCGGATGGGCCGGGGAAGGCGCGTGGGTCGTGGGGGTGGTATCTCGGTGATCTGGAGCGGACGCATTATTCGGGGTTGGACCAGATCACTGCGGGGAACGTGACGCGGCTTGAGGAGGCCTGGATATACCGGAGCGGGGGCGAGGCGCAGATTCAGTGCAATCCCATCGTTATCGATGGGCTGCTGTATGGCGTGTCTGCGAAGCGGAACATTTTTGCGTTAAATGCCGCGACGGGCCAGGAGGTCTGGAAATTTATCGCGCCTGACCCGGAGGCCGGAGTTGGCGTGTCGCGCGGGGTGCAGTATTGGGCGTCGGGCCGCGACAAACGGATCATGGCGGCGCTCGGTCATCACGTGTATGCGTTGAACGCGCGCACGGGGAAACTGGTCGAGGCATTTGGCGAGAACGGCGCGATCGACCTGAAGCAATTCTACGATCGCGACGTGTCAAAACTTTCCGTTGGCGTTACAACACCGGGCGCGATATACAAAGACATCATGATCATGTCGGTGCGCGTGCAAGAGTCGCATCCCGCCGCGCCGGGCGACATCATGGCGTTTGACGTGAAGACGGGGAAAAAGATTTGGGAGTTTCACACGATTCCGCGGCCGGGCGAGTTTGGATACGAGACGTGGCCACCGGACGCATGGAAGACGGCGGGCGGCGCGAACTGCTGGGGCGGGATGAGCGTCGATGAGCAGCGCGGCGTGGTTTATATTCCTACGGGATCGGCGACGTACGATTTTTACGGCGCGGACCGGCACGGGGAAAATCTGTTTGCCAATTGCGTGCTCGCGCTGAGAGCGGACACGGGCGAGCGCGTGTGGCATTACCAGGTCGTTCGGCACGATCTGTGGGACCGCGATCTGCCAGCGCCGCCAAATCTGGTGACGGTAGTCATCGATGATAAAAAGCGGGACGCGGTCGCGCAGATTACGAAATCAGGTTACGTGTTCGTGCTTGATCGCGATACGGGCGAGCCGTTGTTTCCGATGGAGGAAGTGCCCGCGCCCGCGTCCGATCTTCCGGGTGAAGAGGCGTGGCCAACGCAACCGTTGCCATTGAAGCCGCCGCCGTTCGCGCGGCAGACATTTCCGCTGGACCAGGTGACGACCCGGACGCCGCAGGCGCACGACGAGGTATTGGAACGGCGGAAGCGGTTGCGCGCGGGCGGGCCGTTTGAGCCGCCGAGTCTGGAAGGCACGTTGATATTTCCGGGGTTCGACGGAGGCGGCGAATGGGGCGGCGCGGCGGTGAATCCGAAGACCGGCGTGATGTATGTGAACGCGAGCGAGATTCCATGCATCGTTTCGATGTTTGACGCGTCGGACGATGCGTCGAAAACGGATTCGCATGGCAAGCGCGTGTACTCGCAGAACTGCGTGTTCTGTCATGGCGTGGATCTCAAGGGCGATCCGATTCAGGTGTTTCCGCCGCTGAAAGATATGCAGAAGAAATACACGATGGAGCAAATGAAGCAACAGATTCAGCACGGCAAGGAGCGGATGCCGTCGTTTGGCTATCTTACGCCCGCGGATATTGACGCGGTGTTGAAATATATTTGCGGGTTGGAAGACGCGGCGGCGGCGCGCGATGGGGCGAGCAATTCCACAGGGATCGGGGACAGCCACCAGCGCGTTGCTGATGCAGCGGGGGGGATCGGGGACAGCCACCAGCGCCAAAAAGCCGGCGCGGGTGACAGTCCCCTTCCGGTGGGTGACAGTCCCCTTCCGGTGGGTGATAGTCCCATTCGTTGGTTCAACCACAGCGGGTATACGCGGTTTGTGGATAAGGATGGGTATCCGGCGATTCAACCGCCGTGGGGAACGTTGACGGCGATCGATCTGAACAAGGGCGAACACGTGTGGCAGGTGCCGCTCGGATATAACCCGGAGTTGGCTGAGGCGGGACTGACGAACACGGGCACGGAGAATTATGGCGGGCCGCTGGTGATCGCAAGCGGATTGATCTTTATTGCCGCGAGCAAGGACGCACACCTGCGCGCGATCGACGAGCGCACGGGAAAGACATTGTGGGAAGGAAAGCTGCCGTTCGCAGGATACGCGACACCGTGTACGTATATGATCAAGGGAAGGCAGTATGTGGTGATCGCCGCGGCCGGCGGCAAGCTCGGCACCCTCGCCGGCGACGCATACGTTGCGTTCGCGCTTCCGAAAGCGTGGGCGCGGTAAAAAACAGCGGAGGAGCGCCGAAGCGATCCCCCGCTGCTAGTGCCTATGTCCTATGGTCTATCGGACGAGGTTTACCGTTTCCTGGAGCAACGTGTCCGCTGTGGTTATCGTGCGTGCGTTGGCCTGGAAGCCGCGTTGGGTCACGATAAGGTTCGAGAACTCGGTGCCGAGGTCAACGTTCGAGCCTTCGAGTACGCCACCGGACACCGTGCCGCGGCCGCCGGTGCTGGGCAGGCCGATTTGCGCGGGGCCGGAGCTGGGCGTGTCGCGGAAAAGGTTATCGCCGAAACGGAGGAGTCCGCCGTTGTTGGCGAAGTTGGCGAGGCCTACTTGGCCGACGACTTGCGTGAGGCCGTTCGAGAACACGCCGTTGATGACGCCATCGTTGCCAATGTTGAAGGCCTGCAACGTGCCGCGCGAATATCCGTCCTGGTTTTGAAGATTCAGATCGCTTGTATCGGACAACTGCGTGAGCTGCGCGAAATCGATATCAAACAGGAACGGATCGGTGGGGGTTGCGGGCAAGCCTGCGTCGAACGTGATCGATACATTGCCCAAACCGCCCGCGGTGACGTTGCCAGAAGCGTCGAACGTGATGGTGCCCGGCGTGCCGGCGTCTGGGGACAAGGTGTTGATGTCGGTGTCTGTCGACGAGAGCGACCATTCCCACTCATTGGTGGTGGCGGTTTTTTCGAAGGTGATGGTGATGTCGCGCGGGGTACCGAGCGAATCGAAGACCTGGATGGTACGCGTCACGGTATCGCCGGAGGCGGCATCCGCGTCGAGATTTCCGACCATCGTGCCGAGGGTTGTCGCGCGCACGATGGACGCTCCGCCAACGGGGATGGTGAGGTTTGTGAGCGGGCTGTTCGGATCAACTACGCCTGCGCCATTTGCCTGGAACCCCTGCACAAAAAGGCCGGTGGCAGTGTCGATGAGCTGGCCGTTTGCGTTGATGTCGAACGAACCGTCGCGCGTGAAGTAATTGCCGGTGCCGTCGCTGAGGATGAAGAAGCCGCTCCCCTGAATGGCGAGGTCTGAAGCGACGCCGGTGGTTTGCAATGTGCCCTGTCCGAAGTTTGTGTCGATTGAGGCCACGCGCACGCCAAGCCCGACTTGCATCGGGTTGCCTCCGCCAAACTGTCCGACAGGCGCGCGCGGGCCGGAGAGGGTCTGCGAGAACAAATCCTGGAACAACACGCGCGAACTGCGATAGCCCGTCGTGTTCACGTTTGCGATGTTGCTGGCGATGACGTCCAACCGGCGCTGATGCACCTGAAGTCCCGTTACGCCCGCGTAAATTGCTGATCCCATGTTTCATTACTCCGTCGTTGTGATGCCGCTTCAATCGATCCGCGGCATCGCGGGCTTCCTCGATCCGTGAGGTCCGGCCCAGTTAATAGTTCTTCAACTCGTAATCGTCCTCGTAACCGAACTCTGAAGTTTACTTTCGTGCTCGTGCTCGATCTTCATCGTTGGTCGACCAGCACGGCGCTATCGATATTGGTGAATACGGTATCAGCGAATTCATTCCGCGAAACCGCCGTAATCACCGTCCGGTTGGGCACGCTCACGACGAGCGCCATTTTCTCCATCAGCAACAACGTTTCGCGCGAACCTTTCGCGGCAGCCTTATCGACCGCGCGGGCGATGCGCGCTTCATCGTGTTGCGTCACGGTGATGTGCCGGTCCGTGAGCCTTTGGGCCGCATGCGCGGAGAATTTTACGTTCGTCGCGCCGCGCACCTGATCGGCCAGCACGCCGGCAAATGGTGTCGCCGGCTGCCGCGCTGTTGGTGCGCCGCGGACTTCGGGCCCGGTGCGGGTGTACAAATCGATTTTGTTGATCATGGCGATCACGTTATCGATTGCACGCCGGCCATGGACAACTGCTGATCGCCTACGGAGAGATAGACCACGCTGCCCTGCATGGCAACGCTGGTGACTTCACCGTTGATGATCGAACCGTCCGAGCCGATTCCGCTGACCGTGCGTCCAATCATCGAAGAGGCCGACAGGAAATTCAGTTGATCGAAGTTTCCCGTCATTTCCTCGATTTTCTCGTTCAGATTGTTCATCTGTTCGAGTGAGGAGAATTGCGCCAACTGCGCGATCATCTGCGCGTTATCCGTTGGCGCGAGTGGGTCCTGGTACTGCATCTGTTGCACGAGCAATTGGAGGAACGTGTCCTTGCCGAGTTCGTCGCCGGTGGATGCGCCCGCTTTCGTCTGCGAGTCCGCTCCGCTTTTGATCGCGCTCATGAGCGCTTTCTGAACGGACGTTCCCGCAGCCGCTTCGCTCAAGGGCGACAAGGTATCGCTCCCTCGCGCGACGGGCCGCAACAGATCGCGCAACTCGGATCCAATTCCGGATAAAAGTCCCATCATAGTTTCCTTTCTTTACGCAAATACGTTGAGCCGTCCGTTATGGATAGGCTCTCGCCGTGGTCCGGCGGGAGAGTGCTGCTGCTTCGGCGGCTCGTATGGCCCATGCGATTGCTCGCGCGGACCCGCATGCGAGCCATTGCGCTGCGAATTGCCCGACAGTCCCGAATTCGCCGGCAGCTCCTGCGTCACGGTCACACGCACCGTCTGCGCGCCATCCTGAGTGATGGCCTCGCGCAATCCGTGCGCATGGGT
>JAWXCN010000247.1:0-2800 GCA_034408725.1 Candidatus Hydrogenedentota bacterium | reverse complement strand
TGCATGAGGGATAGTGTACCGAATCCTGGTGCCTTAACGCCAACCCCTTGACAAACGACCGTTCGATAGATAGACTAAACGCATGGTAAACGAACGGACGGACGAAACATCCACTGGACAGAGTTCCCGTGCGCGAATCCTCCAATATGCCGTCGCGATGGCCCGCCAAGTCGGACTTGAAGGTCTCACAATCGGGGTGCTGGCCAAGCAGGTCGGGATGAGCAAAGCAGGACTGTTTGCTCATTTCGGCTCGAAGGAAGACCTTCAGTTGGCGACGCTGGAAGAAGCACGCACCGAGTTTCTTCGCGCGGTGGTTGTGCCCGCGGAGCAGATCGAGCGAGGGCTTCCGCGGTTGCACAGCGTGTTGTTCGACTGGATCGGCATGATGGAATCCGCCCGCGACCGCGGCGGCTGCTTCTTTGCCGCGGCGGCCTCGGAACTCGACGGGCGCCCAGGCGCGGTGCGCGACCGTTTGGTTGAAGTGAGCGGCCAATGGCTGGATTGGTTGCGCAGGCAGGTTGTAGTTGCTCAAGAACGCGGTCACTTGAACCCGGACATCGACGCCGACCAACTCGCCTTCGAACTGCACGCGTACGGCCAGCAGTCCAATTGGTCCGCGCAGCTCATGAACGACCAATCAGCGTTCGACCGCGCGCGCGACGCGATGCGCGGCCGATTGCAGACCGCCGCAACGGGCTTGGGTAAAGAAATGTTGACGAATTCGTAGAGCATGAACCGGTACACACAACACGTGGGAGGCTGCAATCATGAGTCGATCGAAAATGGAAGTCTACGATGTGCTGTTCCAGTCCGCATTTGTCGCGACGTCCAACGCCGCGGAGAACGTGGCGCCGGATAGCAGAATGCGCCAGCCCAAAGGCGAGAAAGCGCATCCGCTTTGGCTGGTCGGCCATCTCGCGTTCGCAAACGACAGCATTCTGTGTGGCATCCTGTTTGGGGGCAAGCGGGTTGCGCCGCGTGAGTTCACAAAACTGTTCGGCCCGCACTTCATTGGCGCCGAGCCGGTCACGGCAGACCCTGCCAAATATCCTCCATGGGACGAAGTCGTGGCCGTATATAAAAATGTCTCCGAGAACTCGCTCGCGCTGCTGGCTCAACAGAGCGACGTGGACCTTCAGGGCGGCGCGAAAGGCAAAGTACCAGTTGGAACGGAGAGCATGTTCGAGACTTATATCGGCACGTTGAACATGATGCTTCTGCACGATTCCTATCACCGCGGACAGTTGGGAATGCTTTCCAGCGAGTAGCTTCGCATTAACACCCGCGGTCCCGATTTCCCCCTCCGCGCCTCGATGGACGGCCGCCGCAACCGCAACCGCGGTGGCCGTCCGACACTATTTTTTCGCGCCAAAATTTGACTTGCCATGATGCCGGATGATAGTTTTTTGTATTCTTAATGCGCAGGGTTTGGTGCGGATTTGCCCGGTTTTCGCCGGGCGTTCCTTGCGCGGATCGGGCGGTGGCGGCTGGGTCCTGCTCAACGGGATGCCGCTGAACCCGGTCAGGTCTTGACGGAAGCAGCCGTAGGTGGATTTTTTCGTGTGCTGCAGGGTCGCCTGGCCGCCACCTCGCGCTCCGCGCCGGGACGCACCGGACGCGGGGGTGTCACAAATGCATGCGCGCGGGGCGACGGCACTGTTCGCCCTCCCCCCGTTTCACAACCAGCAGTTGCGAGGGTTTATTGCATGGCCAAAGACCCGTACTTGGTGTTGGCGCGGAAGTGGCGTCCCCAACGATTTGAAGACGTGGTGGGCCAGGAGCACATCACGCGCGCGCTTCAGAACGCGATCACGGCTGGCCGGATCGGGCATGCCTACCTGTTCATTGGATCGCGCGGCATCGGAAAAACGACGACGGCCCGCGTCCTTGCCAAGGCTCTCAACTGTGAACGATCGGACAAAGCTACGCCAACGCCGTGCGGCGAATGCGACAACTGCCGCACCATCGCGGCGGGCAACAACATCGACGTGCTCGAAATCGATGGCGCATCAAACAATGGCGTCGATGACGTGCGGCAGATACGGGAGAATATCCGGCTCGTGCCCTCGCGTTCGCGCTACAAAATTTACGTAATCGACGAGGTACACCAGCTCTCGGGTCCCGCCTTTAACGCTTTGCTCAAGACGCTTGAAGAACCGCCGGAACACGCCATTTTCATCCTGGCGACGACCGAAGCGCATAAACTTCCCGCGACGATCGTATCGCGATGCCAGCGGTACGACTTTCGCCGCGCGGGCATGGACAATCTTAGAAAACTGCTCCGGCAAATTCTCGATGCCGAACAGATCACCTGTAGCGAAGAAGCCCTCTACGCGATTGCGCGGTCCGCGGACGGCGGAATCCGCGACGCGGAAAGTATTCTGGAACAGCTTATTTCGTATTGCGGAAAGACGATCAGTTATCGGGATGTCTTCGACGTGTTGGGGCTTGTCGATTGGAAACAATTGAACCGGATGTGCGTTGCATTGCAGCAGCAGAACATTGCCGAACTGCTGACAATTGTCGAGGACATTGTCGCGAGCGGCAAGGACCTGTCTCAGTTTGTACAGGACATTCTGCAATATTTCCGCAATCTGCTCGTTTGCAAAACCGCCGATCCGAGATCGCTGCTCGCGTTGCCGGCCGATGAAATCACCGCGATGCAGGCGGTTGCAGCACAATTCACATTGACGAACCTAATCCGGCTTGTGGAACAGTTCGCGGAGCTTGCAAAAGATTTCGATTCACAGCTTGCGCAACGAATCGCATTGGAAGCATTGCTGATTCGCCTGTCGAAGGT
>JAWXCN010000246.1:0-16316 GCA_034408725.1 Candidatus Hydrogenedentota bacterium | reverse complement strand
GCTGTATCCGAACGAATTTCATCTTGCGCGTCGGCTCGAGCGCACAATCAAGCAGGGGGTGTTCGACGTGCGCATGGACACCGCATTCGACCGCGTCATAACCGCGTGCGGCGAAGCGCGCGGCGCAAAACGCACCGCAACATGGATCACCGATGACATGCGCGACGCCTACTGTCGGTTGCACGATGAAGGGTACGCGCATTCCGTCGAAACGTGGAAAGACGGCGAACTTGTGGGCGGTCTCTACGGCGTTTCGCTGGGCGCGTGTTTCTACGGCGAATCCATGTTTTCGCTCGTGCCAAACGCGAGCAAAGTCGCCACGGCCGCGCTCGTTCGGCAGGCCACGCACTGGAATTTCCCATTCATCGACTGCCAACTGCACAACGACCATTTGGAAAGCCTCGGCGCGCGGCAAATTCCCCGCACCAAATTCCTGGAAGCCCTGCGCGAGGCTTTGAAAGCCGAGACAGTTCGCGGCCATTGGAAATTCGCCGGATGGGAGGGCGGGTTTTCCAACCCGCCATTCTCTTGATAGAAATATTCAATGGCGGGCTGGAAAACCCGCCCTCTAGCGCTAGGGCGTTTCTGTTTCGGTCCTCGCAACTTCGATGAGCAACACCACGTCGCGCGGTATCCAAACCTCCGCGCCTTTCGCCTGTTTCACAACCACGTAGTCGTCGCCCAGAGTCTCAAGCGTTCCGGAAACAGACTGATTGTTTCCTCCCTGCAGACTTGTCATCAGCGTGGGGGAGTGCAATCCAAGGAGGTCGCGTTTGAGCTGCACGGTACACGGCTTGTTCGACGGATACACCGCGGCCTCGACCGGTCCGCCGCAGCCTGTCGTTACAAACACAAATCCGATCACAGACCCAAAAACCATCAAGTGTCGCATGCGAAAACCCTCCGAATGGTTACGTATACCGCGCATTCGGGTGAAAGCATACCACGGCCGCCGTGGTGCCAGTGGGCGAGAATTCGCCCGCTTCGGTAATCTGCACGCCGACGCGTTCCGTCGCATTGAGCAGATTGAGGATGGTGTGGTTGTATTTCGTATCGGCCATCGCGGGATAACCCGGCGACCAGCGCACGCCATGCGAGGATTCAAGATGAAAATGCTCACGGATACGTTCGTGCGCGTATTCCGCCATGTCTTCCGCGATGCGGTCCGACAGACCCTGCAAGTAAAGCTGCGATTCCGAATCGCCGGCCTCCTTAAATGCATGCAGTTGCGAATCCACCTGCGGCCCGCTCGTGGAAAGTTGCAGCCCAATCGCATCCATCCTGCCAGAATCCTTCGGCCAGAAATATTGCGCAGCGCACACCGTGTCCTTGCGGCCCGGTCCGATAACGAGCGAGAATCCGAAGCGCGCGATCTCCTCGTCCAAATTGTTAAGGTCATAAACAATGACTTCGTCCCCGTCAGCCTGACACGGCCACACGCCGTACACCGCTGTCGGCTGCACCCATCCATGCGCGTGCGCGAGTTCAATCCATTTTTCGAGCAATGGGTTCAAGTGGTCCGCGCCTTCGCCGCGCCTTTCACGCGTGGCCTTGCCGCCAAACTTCCAGTTAAGCGCGAACAACGTCTTGGTATCGATATGCGGTGCGAAGGCCTTCAGGTCAACTTTCACGATTTCCGGCGCAAACCACGGCCGCTCCGGCATCTCGTGCCCATCGAACGAAACCACGCGGCGCGGCAACGTGCGCAGCAATTCTCCGTCCTCCGCCGCGCGCTTCTCCGCCTTCTCAAAATTGCTGCGCAGTTTCTCGAGGTTGACGCTGAAAACAGGATCAACTGTCGCGCCACTTTTCAGCGTGTTCATCACATTCACACCGTCCATCGCGGTCGGACAATAGAACACGTTCGAGCGCATCGTCTCCGTATCGTCGCCGCCGGCCATGGCGACGTATGCCGCGTGACGGTCATTCACCGGCGCGCCGCCGATCAGCACGGGTAAATGTGAAAGCCCCTGGTCGAGCATCATTTTCGACACGGTAATCATGTGGTTCGACGTTTGCACCAACAACGCCGACATGCCAATCGCGTCGGCGTTGTGTTCCTTCGCGGCGTCGATATAGCTCTGCAGCGGCGTCATCACGCCCAGATCGATCACGCGATAGCCGTAGTTCTCGAACAGAGTCTTGGCAAGGTCCTTCCCAATCGAGTGTACGTCCTGATACACCGTTCCGATTACGATCGTGCCCTTGTACTCGATCTTCGAATGTACGTCGATGCCCGCGGATACGCGCATGTATTCCTCAAGAAAGCCCATCACCTGCTTCATCACGTCCGCAGATTTCAGCAAGTGGGGGAGAGACACCTCGCCGCGCGCAAACCCGTCGCCGAGTTCGTTCATCGCGCGCATCAGGTGCGTGTTGATAAACTCCAGCGGCTCGTGATGCTTGATAATTTCGGTGACCTGCAAAACGATTTTGTCGCTGTACTTGTATTCGTGACCCCCGATGGTAATAAACCCCGGCTCGCGCTCCTTGAACCCGTCCTTCACCTTTTCGCAAATTGCCGTTTCGACATCGAGATCGGCGTAGCTCGTCCGCTTGACGACGTCCCCGCCTTTCTTGCGCTCGGAAATGTCTTCGAGTTCCTCGAACGCCGTCATGTCGCGATTGAGAAGCGTGCGCAGGGCCAATTCGTAATCGTGCGGGTCGAGGTCTTTCACAAACACGTAATGGTTCGGATTGATGATGGCAGCGTCAAGCCCGCGCTTGCGCGCTTCATCGAGAAAGACTGACGTCAGCACCTTGCGCATGTACGGCTTTTTCGCAAGGCCGTTGGTCAGATTGCCCACGCCGCAAGTCGTGCGCAGGTCGGGATGAATCGCCTTGATCATCGGAATCGATTCGAGCGATTCCACTGCGAAGTTCATCGATTCGTCGGATTCCGCCCCGACAGGAAACACGTTCATGTCGATAAATATCTGGTCGGGTGTCACACCGTGCTTTGCTGCGTTCGCGACTATTTGTCGCGCAAGGTCAGTTTTTTCCTCGCGCGTCGCGCCGGGGCCTTTGGCCCCCGCGGCAAGGCCAATGTAGATGGGCCAATGGCCTTTCGTTGCGTTGCACACGGCGTCTACCTTGGTGACGCCCGCCGCGACTTCTTCCATCGACATCGAGTTGATGATGGGCCGTCCGGGATACACCTTGATCGCTTCTTCCAGCGCGTCCACCGCAAACGAATCCAGGCACATCGCGCCGCTGAAGTCGGTCGTTTGCTTGTGGACCACTTCCTTCAACGTCTCCGTCGTATCGACAAGGTTCGAGTCCATGCACACGTCAATAACCTTCACACCCAGGCCGCGCACCTGTTCTTCGACAACTTCTTCAAGCGCGTGATGGTCGATGGGCCCGCCGCTTTCAACTGCGTCGCGCACTTTCGCGGACCCGCGCACGTTGAGGCGTTCGCCAATCATGATCAAGGTCTCACTCGAATCGAGCAGCACGGCCTCCTGCGGGCCCGAAACGTAAAGCCCCTTCTCCGGCGTACGCGCCACCGGCTTCCGCGCGCGGATCGTTTCGGTAATTGCGCGAATATGCTCCGGCGTAGTCCCGCAACACCCGCCGACGATATTCACGCCGTATTCCGCGGTGAACGTGTCGAGATAATCCGCCAGCTTCTCCGGCGTGAATTTGAACACGGTCTTACCCGCGATGGATACCGGCAGTCCCGCGTTCGGAATCACGGAAATCGGCAGCGGCGAATAGCGCGCAAGTTTCTCGACCGTCTTCACCATCAGATCGGGGCCGATGCTGCAATTGATCCCGAAAGTGCTGATCCCGATCCCCATCATCGTCACCAGCGCGGCGTGAATGTCCGTATTGAATATCTGCATCTTCGAAAACTGGTCGACGGTCACCTGCGCCATTATCGGCAACGCCTTTCCGCGCTCGCGCATTGCGCGCTGCCCACCCATCACCGCGGCTTTCAGCTCAAGAATGTCCTGCTGCGTTTCATACAACAGCACGTCCGCGCCGCCGTCGATCAGTCCCAGCACCTGGATGTGAAAATTGTCCATCACCGCGTCGAATGTGGATAGGGTAAGATTTGCGTCGGTGCTCGACAACACCCGGTTCGATGGACCAATCGACCCCAATACAAACAGTGGCCGGCCATCGAAGCCCGCGTCGTGCCGGTGTTCCTCCCGCGCGTCGCACGCGATTTCCGCGGCGCGCCGGCTCATGTTGTACGCCATCTCGTGGTGCGACAACGCGCGCAGGTCCACGCCATAGGGGTTCGGCGCAAAATGCGCCAAGTCGAGTCGAGAGAAATCGTACTCGCCCAACCGGAACGGCGTCGCGCCAAAGGTATTCGTTTCGACCGCATTGGCGCCCGCGCGAAAATAGTCGAGGTGAATCCCCTTGACCGCATCCGGATGCGAGAACACCAGAATGTCCGGCAGCATCTTGAACTCGGCGCCGCCGTAATCAGCGTCCGTCAAATCCAGGTTCTGCACCTGCGTGCCCATCGCCCCGTCAATGACGAGGACTTGCTTTTTGAGAGTCGTTAAAAAATCCATGCAAACATGGTAGCAATATGCGCGGTGCGCAACCTAACACCCAATGAGAGAACGGAATCAACGCGGAGTTGAGTTTGGCAAGTTACACACCGTCCGTCGCAGGACTAACTTTGAGGTCTTAGGTGCAGTGGAAGCGTCATAGCCGTGAATAAGAAACTTTTCGTCGACAATATGGATTAACCGGGCGATGCATTTGTTCAATCATAGATCTATGAATCTTCGTTGGACTTGGATGGCCGCAGGGGTCCTTTTAAGCGCACTAATGCTTTCCAGCACCTCAAAGATGGAGATTACTGCGCGTCAGAAGGAAAATGCGGTTCGCAGGGCGGTCGAGAAGGAAGTCCGGCAGTCTCCAGGCCATCCATGGGCCGGCGAGTTCTATGAAGGTGACGGACTGGGGACAAATATTTCGCTGTTTCTCGGTCCCCAATCAGGCTTTATGTATCGATGGCATGGGTGCCTCGGCCTTTATGGTCATAACTACGGGACCGTGAGTGAGACCGACGGCGAAGTGGTCCTGCATTGCGCAATGAAAAACGTTGAGGGCGAGTTTGGTAACATCTATACGCGCTACATCCCAGTGCGCTGGGATAAACGGGAATACCTCGTACCGGCTGCTAGAATGGTGGATTTCTGTAATGATGTAAACAGTAGTAGAGAACCGCGCGCGTTTGCCCATGGCAGATTTCTACTCAAGGCTGATGATTGGGATCTTCCGGTAACGGGTGCGCCGGAGGTTTCCCCGGAGTTTAAGGACTATCTGATAGATCTACCCATCCGGGCCCGAATAGTAGAAGTTCAATCAATTAGAGAACGGAACGATGTGGAAGGAAGGGGCTACACCGAAACTATTGTGCTAATCGATGCTGGTGCGGCTAGCGGACTTTTGGTAGATATGGAACTTTCCGTGAACGAGCCTGATACATTTATGCCATTCAAAGTCATTAGCGTAGACGATAAGTCGGCTAAGTGTCGCTCGACTCACCCCGTTTTCCCTCAGCATCGACCAGCAGTAGGTTGGTTGTTGAGTACGAAGGCGAATGAAACCCCGTAACCCTTCGGTTACAAATCCCTCAATCGAAGCACGGTATCGAGGTGGGATTTCATATCGTCTTCGGCGCGCGTTTGCAACCAACTCACCCGTTTATCCGCGCGGAACCACGTCAACTGCCTCTTGGCGAAATTCCTTGTAACTTTTTTCATTCTTTCCGTCGCTTCTCCCAGCGATTTTTCGCCGTGGATATAGGCGAGGAACTCGGCATAGCCGAGCGAGCGGAGCCGCCGCAGGTGCGGCGCATAGCCTTGGGCGTCGAGACGCCGGACCTCGTCGATGAACCCTTGCGCCATCATCTGGTCCACGCGCGCGTTGATGCGTTCGTACAACACGGCGCGCGGCCAGTCGATGAGCATCTGCACCGACGAGAAAGCCGGGTGCGCGGCCTGGTGCTCCGCGTGAAGCACGGAAAGCGGCGTGCCGGTGATCTCGTAAACTTCCAACGCGCGCACGATGCGTTTCAAATCCGTAGGTTTGATTTGCGCCGCATACGCGAGATCGATTTGTGTGAGCCGCGCGTGCATTCCCGCCGCGCCGATTGCTTCAGCTTTCGCATGCAATCGTTCGCGTATGGCTTCATCCGCGCCGGGTCCGTCGAATAGTCCGTCCAACAACGCGCGGACGTACAACCCTGAGCCACCAACGACAACGGCAGTTTTGCCCTGACGATTTAATGTTTCAACCAACGGCCGCGCCACGCGCTCGAATTCTCCCGCGGAAAAAAGCGTCCCCGGATCCAGAAAGCCAACGAAATGATGTTTCACCCGGGCCAACTCTTCCGGGCTTGGCGCGCCCGTGCCAATTTCCATGCCTCGATACACCTGCATGGAATCGGCGGAAATAATCTCGGTGTCGAGCCGTTCGGCGAGTTCAATGGCGAGGGCGGTTTTGCCCGAGGCTGTCGGGCCGACAACGGCGAGGATGGACGTCACTGACGTCTCCGGAAGCTCTTCTCCATTTGGACTTGCGTGAGTTCCGTGATGATCGGGCGTCCATGCGGACAGGTATACGGCGGTCGCAGCCGTTGGAAACCGTCGAGCAATTCGCGCCGTTCCTGCGACGATAACCTGTCGCCGGCCTTCACCGAACCCCGGCACGCCTCGACTGTCAGCCGCAGCGCGTCCACCAGAAAATCTTCGCGGCTGAACAACTCGCCCTGCGCGAGATGATCCAGCACACGGTAGATCGCGTCCGGCACCCGCGCATCTTCGTACAAATGACAGATCGCGGTTATCTGATACGTCGATCCGCCAAACGGCTCGATCTCGATTCCGATGCGCCGGAAAATTTCCAGATTCGATTCAAGCAGTTTTTGGTGCGACGGCGGCACTTCAACCAGCAACGGCACGACTAACTGCTGCGCTTGGTAATCATGGTCTTCGAGGTCCGCGTAAAGGTTGTCGTATCGCAGCCGCTCGTGCAGCGCGTGTTGATCAATGATCAACAGCCGGTCATCTTCCGGCACGAGCAGGTACGTATCGAAAAGCTGAAACGGCGCATCATCGATCCGGCCAGCCAATGCCCGGTAGACTGCGGCCGGTTCAATCTTTGTAATTGTTGCGCCGTCGCCGGGCGAAAACTCCGTCTGAACCGGCGCTGGCGTATCCGCCGTCGCCGGGATATCGCCTACCTGCGGCGAATACACGGCGATGGAATCGTCTTGCGGCGGAGGCTCGAGGTCGAAGTGGGCTGATTGACGTGTATCATCCCGTTCGACAACTGAAAAATTCACGAGTGGCCGCGGCGCAAGTTCAGCCGGTGCCAGTTCTGGTGGGGGCGCGGGCTGCATGATCGCTTCAAGCCGTCCGCGAACAATGTCCCGTATCGCGTCGCGCGCGACGCGTTCGTCTCGGAACCGAATCTCTCGCTTCGAGGGATGAATGTTCACGTCCACAAACCGCGGATGCGTTTCGACATTTAAAATTCCAACTGGATGACGTCCGATTGTCAGCAGTGTCCGGTATCCGTCCTCAAATCCATACTGAAGCGAACGGCTCACGACGGGACGGCGATTGAGAAAAAAATACTGGTGCGACCGCTGCGACCGGGAGAGCGCAGGTGTCCCGATCAGACCCTGAATGCGGTACCCCGCCTGTTCGCCGTCGATTTCGATCATGTCCTTCAAAAAGCTCAGCCCCCAGATCAGGGCGACGCGCTCGCGCATCGTCGCGCGTTCCGGGACGTCGAGCAGCGTTTTATCGTTATGCGTGAGGTGGAACGCGATCTTCGTCTGCGCCAGCGCGTGCCGTTGCACCGCCTCGATGCACTGGCTCAATTCTGTGGTAATGCCCTTGAGAAACTTCGCGCGCACGGGTGTATTGAAATATAACCGGTTCACCGAAACGCGCGTGCCAACCGGCGCCGCGATTTGTTCGACATCGCGCAGCACCCCGCCTTCCACGCGGATGCGCGTTCCGGCATCGTCGCGTTCGCGCCGCGTCACCAACTCGAAGCGCGACACCGCGGCGATGCTCGCAATCGCTTCGCCGCGAAATCCCATGGTGAGGATATTGTCCAGGTCTTCCGCGCGGCGAATCTTGCTGGTGGTGTGACGCTCAATGGCCAGGAGCGCATCCTGTCCGGACATACCGTGCCCATTGTCGATGACCTCAATGGTCCGGCGTCCCGCCGCGACAATGCGCACCTGTACCCGCGTCGCCCGCGCATCAAGGGCGTTTTCGATCAGTTCTTTCACGACCGATGCCGGCCGTTCCACCACTTCGCCCGCGGCAATCCGGTTCGCGACGGATTCCGGCAAGGCGCGCACGGCGGGTATGGGTGCTGTTTTAACGCTCATGATGATTGGGTTCCCGCGCGTATCTTAGGGCAGCCCGCGACAGTGTGCAACCGGGGGCAAATAAAAACGCGGGAGCGGCCCGTGGGCGCCCCCGCGTTGAGTCAGAAAGCAAACTGATTACAGCACGTAATCGATTGTCGCGTAGATTTCTTCGTCGCAGGTGCTCTTCGTAAGCAAGGATTCCTGCTCGTACGTAATGCAGACATTCGTCGATTCAATTTCGATGTCCGTGACTTCCACAATGGGTTCGCACACTGCGCCATCGGCGACGTCAAAGGACGCGCGAACATCATAAGAACCGGCGCCATACCCGCCAGCGGCATCCGATCCGCCCGGCGCAACATCCTTTATCACAGCAGGCGGATAGGTGGGATCGCCAGCGCTCTTGATCGCCACCTCATCCAGATAATACTCGGTTTGGTTCTTGACGCAGATCTTAAAGACCAGAAATTGGCAGCCAATTGCGAGGGGCAAGGCTACCGCGGCCAACAGGGCCAATGTGGCAAAACGACGTGACATGTGAAGTTCCTCCCTTGGTTCACGCGAAAAATAACCCCGTTCACGCGACTGAACGTTGGCCAATTGTACGCCCAAGCACGGCATTTGTCGAGAGGGATTTGTCCTACAGCACAAAAAAACGCCGGGGGCTGCACTGGGCAACCCCCGGCATCATGTCAATAGTGAACAGAAGCCTAGAGCACGTAATCCAGCGTCGCGTAGATTTCGATGCAATCTTCACCCTTGGCCGAATTCTCTTCGTCATACGTGATGCAAAGGTTCGTGTTTTCGATTTCGATATCCGTCAATTCCAAAATCGATTCGCAGACATTTTCGTCGTCAGCAACGTCAAACGTCGCGCGAACGTCATAGGAACCGGCCTGGATGCCGCCAACGACATCGTTGCCACCGGGGGCAACTTCGCTCATCGACGCCGGCGGATACGTGGGCTCACCCGCCGACTTGACCGCGAACTCGTCCAGGAAATAAGCGGTGTCATTCTTCACGCAAATCTTGAAAACCAGGAACTGGCAGCCTACCGCGAGCGGAAGAGCCACCGCCGCCAGCAGGGCCAGCGAAGCGAGACGACTACGAACTGACATGTGCGTTTCCTCCTTTTTGCACTCTACACAACAGCGTCCAGCGTAACTGAACGCCACTATCCTACTGATGGCGACTGTGCAAAAACAACTTTGTCCCTGCGCCAGCATAATTCATCCCCCACACGGGGCCGCCGTCAACAGATTCCCTCAATTTTACCCCCGACTTGCGTCGGCGACTGCTCTATATAGCAGTCTGGTCACAATACAGCGACGTAGGCGCTATGTTACCACCATTCTCGGCAAAACACAAGGGGTAGTGTAGGATGCACAAACTTGTACAATGCAGGGCATTTTACCCCGTCAACTCCCTACTTCAAGAATAGTTTCCATCTGCACTTTTGCACAGAGTATAGTAATTTCAACAAACTCTGGAGGCTTCGCTTGCCATGCCTGTCCGGACCATTATTCTATGTGTCGTGGCGCTGTCAACGATTTCACAGCCCGCAGTGGCCCAGGCTACCTTGGCCGATCGCCTGGCCCAGCCACTCCTGCAACCGGACACCGCAAAAACACAGTGGGCCGCGTTCATACGGGCGCGCATCCCTGCCCTCGAGATTCCGAACTCTGCCGCTGCTTGGGACGCGGAATCCGGACGCCTTCGGAGCAGGTTCTTGTCTGAAATCATCTACAAAGGCGTGCCCGAGTCGTGGTATTCGGCCCCGGTGCGTGTCGAGTGGGTGAAGGATATTGACACCCCTCACGGATACCGTATTCGAAAGCTGCGTTACGAGGCCGCGCCCGGCATGTGGATTCCCGCGCTGTTGTACGAGCCAACCGCGATCGACGGCAAAGTGCCGGCGGTGCTTTCAGTCAACGGGCACGTCGGCGATCCGGGCAAGGCGAATGAAGAGGAGCAGGCGCGGCGTATTGTGCTTGCAAAGCGTGGTGTGGTCGCTTTGCACCCCGAATGGCTGTCCTTTGGCGAGCTCAAGCACACCGGAAACGCGCACTACAATCTTGCCAACCTGAACCTTTGCGGCGTGAGCGGCATGAGCGTGTTCTACCTCGCGATGAAGCGCGGTCTCGATGTGCTCGCGGAATATCCTTCCGTTGATCCCGGTCGTCTGGCGATGACGGGACTTTCCGGCGGCGGATGGCAAACGATCATTCTCAGCGCGCTGGATACGCGCGTTGCCGTGAGCGTTCCCAACGCGGGCTACAGCGGCATCGATGCGCGCGTCCAGTATCCTGGTGACATCGGGGACCTTGAGCAGGTTCCTCCAGACCTGTTGACCGTCGCGGATTTCACACACCTTACCGCCATGCTCGCGCCACGTCCGGCGCTGCTTATATACAATGCAAAAGATGAATGTTGTTTCCAGGCCGGTCACATGGCCGCGTCGGTTTACGATCCCGTCATACCCATTTACGATCTCTTTGGCGGCAAGGAAAACTTCGTGATGTACGTGAACCACGATCCAGGTACGCACAACTATGCGAAAGACAACCGGCAGCAGTTGTACGCGCACTTGAGTGTTCATTTTGGCCTTGGTTGGAACAATTTGGAACCGTCCTTCGACGGCGAACTGAAAACGTTCGATGAACTCAAAGTCGGTCTGCCGGAGAACAACGCAACGCTGGCGTCACTGGCCGAGCCATTTCTCGCGTCCCTACCTGTCAACCCCGCCCCGAAGGAAGGCGGTATCGCGCTCGCGGAATGGCAGGAATCCGCAAAAGAACGGCTAGCCGAGGTCATCCGGCTCACGGAATTACCCGCGGCAACGGTCGAGAGTGAAACGGAACCAACCAGCTACACCATGATTACCGATGATGCAACCGGCGCACCCGCAACCGAAGTTTCCGTCTCGGCATACATCCTTAAGGCCGGCGAATGGTCCGTGCCCGCCTGGTATTTGGCGCCCATCGCAAAGACGGACAAGCAGACCACGATCATGTTCGCGGACAGCGGAAAAGTCTCAATGATCGATCAGGCGCAAAAAGTGATGCGAGACACCGGCGGCCGGGTCCTGCTTATCGACCTGTTTCTTCAAGGCGAGCGGGATGTCGCGCAGAACCAGTATCAATACGCCATGATGCTCGAGTCCACTGGCGAACGGGAACTCGGACAAAACGTGGCGCAGCTCGGCAGTGTTGCACGATGGGCGCGCGAAGCGTTCAACGCGCCCGTCGCAATCTACTCGAAAGGCTGGGTGAGCGGTGTCACCGCGCTGATGTACGGCGGCCTTCACCGTGACAAACTGTTCCACCTCACCACCGAAGATGCTCCCGCCACCTTGAAAGACCTCATTACCCAGCGCATACCCTACAACGATTTTCACGCGCTCTATTGTTTCGGATTGCTGAAGGAATTCGACGTCCCCGACCTCGCCGCAATGTGCCAAGGCATGAAAGTAAACGTCTCGCGCCTTGGACTGCGGTAGCGGTAGCTACCGCTTTCACTTCGTCTATCCCATAAACCAGCGCCACTCGTTATATATACCCCAAGTACCGTCCCAACCAATACCCCATCAAATAATCGTGCCCATTATATTCGCCGCCAATATCCGTGTCGTTGTCGCCCGCCTCGAACGGCGTGTGTACCCACACCGACCACTGCTTTACCCTTCGATCCACGGGAACCGCCTCGCCCAGCGCCGGCGCGGGACTCTTCGTCGCCGGACTATGCGTGAACCCGAATTCTTTGGCGTATGCATCAATTGTCGCGCGGTTCCATTTCAACTCCAATGGAAACCATTCCAGCGTTTGCACCGCCGCGGCAACGCCTGAGTTAATGTCGAGAAATTTCGCCGCGAGAAACGCGAACAACGGGTTCGCCTGAACGTTAATCCCCGTGCCGCGTTCACCGACGCCGTTCCAAGCGCGGGACAGGCTGAACTTGTACTGCTCCAACAACGCCGGATCCTTCTCAAGCGCCAACAGCGGATAATAAGCCAGCCACAACAGCACATCGTCGGAATAATTGTGCCGCGCTCCCCGCCACTGATACGCGTTCACGCAAAGCTCCGCGTATCGCTTTTCCTTGGCAAACCGTTCATACTCAACTGCGTACTTTTCTTCGCCCGTGATGTGGTGCGCGACTTTCAAATGCTGCAACAGGATCAACCCGTTCATCGGCTCGGCCTTGGTGACGTATTCCTCGGTGTAATTGCCCCATTCCGTACGCTGGCCGTTGTAATCGATGATGCGATACTCATTCGCTATCAACCTATCCATCAGCGCGGATACGTCCTCCGCGATCTGCTTCTTCTCCTCGTCGTTCGCAAACAGGTCGTAAGCGATCATGAAACCGTAGAACACGCCGTCCATCTGATCGCTGCTGACATCTGTGCGCCACACGTTTTTGCCATCCGCCGCGGGTTGCCAATCGCCGTCATCGAGTTTCGCAATGTCCGGCGACACCACCGCGCGCGCAAGCAACCCCGGCTTTCCGCTCGCGGTACACAACAGGTGCAGCGCATCCAAGGCCTGCGAACCCTGCGCGCGCGTTGCGTCGTCCTTCGTCGCCGCGTACTTCATCGCAAGAATACCGGTGTACAACCCCGTCATGTACGCGTTGTCCGGCATATTGTACGACCGCACGCCGTTCACCAGTTCCACCTGCCGCAATTTCGGGATAAGCTGTCCGTCTATCACGAAACGCCGTTGCATGTCCGCTTCAAACACTTCCGCTTTCTTCTTCAGCGTTAATTCGGAATCGGCATGCGCTACGAAGTGAACGAGCGCAACAGCGACGATAGCAATGGGAACCCTTTGCATGCGCAACAGTCTCGCGAAATAATCGTATGGCATCGGCACCTTCTCAACTTTCGTAGTCAAACAACGTCCCAAGCGAAACGGCCTTGCTTGCATGATCAATATCAATCCCTACCAAATGTCCATCGACATCAAAATCAAGCACAACTCCCGGCGAAACCTCCCGGCTCTCTGCGCCGGGGCGATCGGCTAAATCAATGTAGAGCGAGTCAGTATCAGCGTAATATTGAAATTGCATCACGATTTTTATTTAGTGGTCGGTTCCACTTGATTCTGTGACCAAAAACTCGCCCTTCCGTCATTCCGAGTTACTGCGAGGAATCTGGAGAAGCACATAGTCTACCTCACCTTCCAGATTCCTCGCAGTAACTCGGAATGACAGGAAAATGGAGACTCGCAATACACAAATTGACTTGGAATGATCCACATCATTTAAATGAAGTAACAGCTACCTGCCCTTTCACGGTGATAGCATTTCGATGTAATTTTAATCGCTCCAGTTCGTGCAACGTCTCTGCCGTATAATAGGTTTCACCGCAGTGCGGACAATGAATAGCAGGAATGTCTTCAATAACGTGCAAATTCACACCGCGGCCATATGCCCGTGTAGTTTTACGAATGGCTGCGCCACGCTTTCCACAGTTATCGCAAATCATAGACTACGGCAAAGCCTGCGCGACTTTCGCCTCACCCTTCGGCACCAGCACTTCCACTTCCGCCGCGCTCATGAACGGTTGCCCGCCGACTTCGCTGAGACCGCGCAGTTTGACGAATGACGCCGTGGTGCGCGGGATAAATGCTGTCTTGGGTTGGCCGTCGTTATTCCACGCGCCTTTTGCCACCGGCTCGCCCCAGTTCTTGCCGTCCTCGCTGACGTATACCTCAAATTCCTTCACGCGCCCATTCTCGCTGTCCTGCCGCGGATGATAGGTAATGCCGGCAACTTCGCGCGGCGAATCGAGCGCAACAACAATCTCGTGCGGATATCCCGGCATCGCGCCGACGAACTCCGTGTGCCACGACGTTGCCGGGTCGCCGTCCACCGCTGCCGCGGGTGGATATTCCGGCGAATAGCTATCCGTCGACGCGCTCAGCTTCAGCGGCGTGGATTCATCGCGCGCCGACCGCACAAATGCGAGTATGGCCTGATACGCCTCGTTTGCCGTGCCTTCTTCCCAGCGCGTGCCGCCGACGTGCGTGACGCCTGTCGGGCTTTCTTCGCTGGACGCGCCGGTGCCAAATGGACTGCGCGGTTTGCGCAGCACGAGACTCTGCTCGGGTTCGGAAACGTTGATGACCTTCAATAACGACCGGTAGTTGTTGATGATGTCGCTGTCGGTCAACGGCGTCCCGTCCTGCTTCGGCTCGGCCAGCCCAAGTATCGTGTGCGTCGCATGACAGTCCGCGCACGCGTTCTTGTCCGCGCCCTTGTCGTAAAAATAAGTGTTCACGTGATCGCGGAAAAACAACACGTCCGGCGTGCGCTCGACCGCTATCTGCGCATCCGCCAGTACAGACGCAGGATCGATGTTCGCCGCGCGCAACGCCGCTTCCGCCGCCGCTTTCAACGCGCTGTCGCTGTCCATCAGCGTGCGCACACGCGGAGCATACCGCGGCGCCGCCGCGATGAGGTTGCGTTGCTGCACAGTCTCAAGCGCCGCCTTCCGTATCTTCGGGTCCGCGGCGATCAGCAGCTTCAGCACATACTCATGTACGTCTTCTTCTTTCCACACGTTCTCATTTTCACGCGCAAGCGCCAGCGATTGAATCCGGATTGCGGGGCTATCGTCGGACAACCCCGCGTACAGAATCGGCGCGGCCTGCGTGCTTTTGCGTAACGACTCGAGCGAGGCCATCAGCTCAAACACTTTTTCGCGCACGGCAACGTCCTTGTCCGTCGAGGCCTGTTTCAAAATGCGCACCGCGCGACGGCTCGGCCCCGCGTTGGGCGCGGCATCAGTTTGCGCTCCAACCAGCGCGGGCCGGTTTGCCAGCGCCTGCACGACCGGAATTCGTTCCGCCGCCGGTTTGTCCTGCACCGCGTTCCACGCCATGTCGATCACCGCCATCGCCTGTTGATCGGTGAGCATCGCTGTCGACAGCAACGGCAACAAGTCCGTTCCCGGCGCGTCCGCGGCGATGCGGCCTTCGGCCAATGTTTGCAGCGTCGTTTTCACACCCTCGTTTGCGAGCGCCTCCGGGCTTCGCGCGAGAGACGCCACCAATGCCGCCTGCAACTCGGCATCGCCGGAATTCAACAGCGCGATCACCTTGCCCGTCGTCGCGTTTCCCGCATCGGGCCGTATCCGCATGAACCGGCGCACGGAATCGCGCGCTGTCGCGCGGAGAGTCGTGTCGTCCGCCAGCGTTGCCGACAACACCGCCCCCTGAAACGCCGCGTCACTGCTTTGCTGCGGCATCTCGAAGAACGTTGCAAGCTGGATCGCGCGGCTCTGCTGCGCCGGACGCGGGTCGGTCTCAAGTACCTTGCCGAGCGTGCTCTCCAGATAGGACTGCTCTGGCGTGAACATGAAACTGAACTCGCGGTCGTTGCCGACGTCGATCATGTCGCGCGGAATGCGCGCGTAGTAACGACCCTTGAAGAACGAGCCGTCAAAACTCTCGAGCAGCGCCTCGCTCTGAAGCGCATTGCCTTCGGCCATCGCCGTCAGTACGGGCTCAAGCAGAAAACTTTGCTCGACCGTTACGCGACCTTCAAGCACGCGCGCCGCGACGTCTTTCGGCACGTCGCGAATGTTGCGCTGCATGCTCACGCCGCCGCTCTGGTTTTCGTCAAGCAGGATGTACATGTTCTGCGCGAGGTTTACGCGCATCGCAGGCGTTTCACCTTCCACACCCATGCGATCAATTACGGTCTTAATCACAAACTGCTTAAACTCCGGATCGTCGCTGCGGTAAAACCACTGCCGCAACGTGCGCAATGCCTGCAACCGCGTCAGTTCATCCGGGTCGTTGATCAATCCCGCGAACTCGCGCGCAATGTCCATCCGCCCGTCCATCTCCTGGAACTGGTACGCGAACGCGCGCGCCGCGCTCCGCCGCACTACCGGGTCCGCGCTCTGCAACGCGAACTTCAGCGCATCCGCGCCGTGCCCGCG
>JAWXCN010000245.1:0-5008 GCA_034408725.1 Candidatus Hydrogenedentota bacterium | reverse complement strand
CTTCACGCATGAGGGCGGGAAGTACACATGGTACCTCGACCAGCCCGGCGCAGTCCCCGACAATTGGAGTGTTGTAATCGCGCGGCAATCTTTCGTCAAGAGCTTCGGCGGGAAATTGCCCAATTTACAGGCAGACAACACCACCAAACGCCCCGGCAGCCCCGGCGTCCAGTCTTTCCACGCCCTCTATCCTGGCGCGCCGTGGATGCCTGTATCCAGCACGTACATGGACAGCTATTGGCGGGACAGTGAACCGGCCGCGGGCAAAATGATGATCATCCGCGGAAACTGGCGCGCGGAATTCTGGGCCAAGGGGAAAAATATCGGCGATCAGATGCGGGTGCGGTTCTACCGCGAGGGAGAGGCGACATTTATTGACCGGATCATCAACCTCACTACTCAGTGGCAACACTACGAACTTGATGCATTCGTGCCGGATGACACGGATTCCCTTGGCCCTTACGGGCCGGCAGAATACCGGCCGCTCTTGACGCTTAATTTCTATGCCATTACGCCCGGTGGCGGACTGTGGCTGGATGATGCCTCGCTCCATTGCACGGATTCGACCAACCCAACCGCATTCACCGACACGTTCGTGGACCGGCTCAAGGAATTAAAACCCGGCATTCTGCGCGATTGGCGCGTTCAGTTTGGCGCGTCGCTCGACAACGAACTCGCCGAAGAGTTCGCGCGCAAGGTTACAGGCTGGCGCCCGCACGAGCGCCGCGCGAACACCTGGGGCTATTCTCTACCTGATCTCTTAAACTTGTGCCGCGAAATCGGCGCGGAGCCCTGGTATTCCATTCCCCCTACATTTACCGGCGCCGAATTCATCGACCTCTGCGCATACCTCTGCGCCCCTGTTTCATCGGGCCATCCATACGCGTTGAAGCGCGCGGCGCAGGGCCAGAACGAACCTTGGGTAAATGTGTTCCCGACAATTCATTTGGAATTTGGTAATGAATTGTGGGGAGCCGCCTCCGGCCTCGATCCGTTTTTTGGCGGCTCCGTCCTTGGCGGAGAACGCCTGGGCAAAATCGCGGGAGACAGGTTCTTCATTTTCCGTACGGGACCGTACTACGACGCCTCCAAGTTTAACCTGATCATCGGCGGGCAAAACGGTTTCCCAAACCGGCAGGGCGAAATCATGGACAACAGTTCGTCGCATGATGATATTGCCATCGCCCCTTATTTCGGCACGCTGGATTCATGGGATTCGGATGAAGAAATCTACTATCCGCTGTTCGCGCGCGCCTTGGCTATCGGAGCGACGAAAGCCGCGCAGTCCAAAGCGATCATTGACGGTTTTGGCCGTGGCACGAAAATGAGCATCTACGAAATCAACTACCACACCACAGGCGGGCCCGCGCCGGCATCCCACAGAAACCCGTTTGTCGCGGGCGCCGGCGGCGCGTTGGCGCTACCCTTGTACATGTTGAATTTCCAGCGCGACCTCGGCGTCAACAACCAATGCGCCTTCACCGCCTCCCAATACAGTTTCGGCTACGAAAAGAACAAGTATGTGCGGCTCTGGGGACTTCTGCGCGATATTGAAGGCACAAAGCGAAAAAGAGGCACGTGGCTCGGCCTCGAAATGGTGAACAAGGGCATCTTCGGCAATATGGTAGAAACTACCCACAGCGGGGCGCTGCCGACTCAAACCGTCGGCGCCGTAAATGGACTAAGCGCGGTCACAACTTTCCAGGTGGTAAATTCGTTCGCGTACCACGATGGCTATGAGCATTCGACGGTGCTATTCAACCTGGACCTGGACTCCCCTCACGCGGTGCGCCTGGACCACGCGCAGACACCACAGCAGATCGCGAAGATGTACCAGTTCGCACCCGCGAACATTAACCACACCAACGAAGACGCGCAGATGCTGGATTATTCGACGACTACTCTCAACGATTTTTCGGCCTCTTATCCCATGACCCTGCCCCCGCGCTCGCTCACGGTGCTCACGTGGAGCACCAAAATGGGGCTTACTCCGCTTCCGACGACGCTTCAATTTCCCGATACCCTGATCAATACTGTCTCGACTCAGGCTTTGACAGTGCAAAATGAGGCGACAACCATTGGCGCTCGTAATGTTGTCGGCATTTCTCCGCTGAGCGGCGATACCGGGTCGTTTCAATTGCTTAGCGCGGTGCCGAGTGCAAGCATCGCGCCGGGTGGCTCGACCCAACTTCAATTCCAGTTTTCGCCCTTCGCCAACGGCCAGAAGTCGGCCAGCTATCTTGTTGCCACAAACGATCCAGATTTTCCGAGCTTTACCATTACGCTGGCCGGCAAAGGCACCGGTGATGAAGACGGCGACGGCGTGCCCATCCCCACGGATCTGTTTCCGACAAACCCCTATGACTGGGCGGATACAGATGGGGATGGAATGGGAGACAACTTTGAAATGTTAATAATTAACGCCGCTCAAACTGATGGGAATCCCGGCAACGACTTCATTCAAACGTTCGATGATGTGCTGGGTTTGGATGATTTTGATGGCGACGGGTATACCAATGCCGAGGAATTCATGTATTTGACGGATCCAACGGACGGAACAACGAGCCTTCCGGTGCAAACGCTTGCACTCGTCGCGGCGTTGCTTGGCGTGGGCGCATTGGCAATGAGATCGCAAAAAGGCAGACTTGCCCGGCAGCGCGTGCGCAAGTAATCTGGAGCCGGTACAGGATTTCGTCGTCTAGTTATTGATTGATTGTTCGGTAATACGTTGCGAGCCGTCGCGGGCTTTGTGGGGGGTGCGTATGGGTATTCAAGGCAGTATTCGGGTCTGGTTGAAACGGTCCGCAAAACGATGTCTCGGGCTTGCGCTGTCCCCCGCGCAGATTCACCGCTTGCGATCTATTGTGTTGCCGCACGACTCCATTTACAACGCCGACTATTTCAATCGCGATATTGAACCTCCCGCCGCCGAAAGCGCCCCAACCATCGCAGCCTGCATTCTCGACGATCTCGCGCCGCAGGAAGTTATCGACGTCGGCTGCGGCTCCGGCGCGCTGTTGCACGCTCTGCAACAGGGCGGATGCGAAGGCTTGGGCCTCGAATATGCCGAAGCCGGACTCAACTTTTGCCGCCAACGCGAACTGAACGTGCGCAAGTTCGACATCGAGCGCGACCAACTGCATGAAACGCGCTCGTTTGACGTCGCGATCAGCATGGAAGTCGCCGAACATCTTCCGCCATCGTCCGCGGACCGGTACGTAGGATTACTGACCAGCCTCTCCGACGTCGTTGTGTTCACCGCCGCCATGCCGGCACAGGGCGGCACCGACCACGTGAACGAACAGCCGCGCGAGTACTGGGTGGGAAAATTTGGCAGCCACGACTTCTCTCTGGACCAATCGCTTTCCTCCACTTGGCAGGTGAAGTGGAAAGAATCCGGCAAAGTCCAATCCTGGTACTACGACAACCTCATGGTCTTCCGGAAAAAGAAGGCCGAATCCGAATCCCGCGAAACGTAGCGCCGGATTCCGGTCCGGCGAGCGCGCGCGTCACTCCGAAAGTGCGAGAATTCCGCCGGGGGGTAGGGCAGCAAAAGTCAGGGACCAAAAAGGAATCGGATTACCCGTCAATACCTTTCGGTTCTGGCAACACTTCCAATCGTATCTTGCTTATGCTGCTTGGCGTGCCGTCTAGCACGGTGACGCGCAGTCGTCCGCTCGTCACCACCTCACCCTGCATCGGGATTCGTCCCGCCACGCGCATCAACCATCCGCCAACGGTTTCGACATCGGGATCGATGAGCGCATAGTTGATCGCATTGGAAACGTCTTCGAGGTAGGTGCGCGCATCTATGACATAGGCACCCGGACCGACAAGGTGAATCTGGCTTTCCTCCCGATCATGTTCATCCTGAATATCGCCGAAAATTTCTTCGAGAATGTCCTCAATCGTTACCAGCCCGTCGGTGCCGCCGTATTCATCCGTCAATATCGCCATGTGCTGTTTGGCGCGCTTCATTTCCTGAAACAGATCATCGACCTTCATCGTGTCGGGCACGTGAATCACGGGCCGGATAAACCGCGCGATGTCCTTCACCTCGGGCGACGGATCAAGCAACACGTCGTGCGCGCTCGCTACGCCGATGACCGTGTCCACGCTTTCGCGATAAATGGGCACGCGCGTCCGTCCGGTCTGCGCGAACATTGCGCGGAGGTCTTCGTTTGTCGCGTCGTCGGGAAGGGCTTGCATATCGATGCGGGGCACCATGATTTCCTTGGCTTGCGTTGCCTGAAGGTTGATGACGCTATGGATCATGCGCTGTTCTTCCGGCGCGATGTTGCCGTGGTGCGCACTCTCATCCACCAGCACCCGGACGTCTTCACGCGTTTTCATCAGCGGGCTGATATGCTGGCCCTTACCCCGAAACACGAGTCCCGTGACCCACGCAATCGGCGCGGCGATTGGTGAAAGCAGCACGTACCACGCTTCAATTATGGGAAGAAACGCCAGCGTTAGCCGGTTGGGATGCGCCCGGAAAATACTCTTGGGAATAATTTCGGAAAAAATCAGAAACACCGGCGCCGCGATCACGATTGCCCACACCTCGCCAAAGGCGCGTGTCAGCGCCAGCATCGCCGCGATCGTGGCAATGTTTGTCCCGATGAGCAGCACCGTCAGCATCTGGTCAGGTTTGCTCGCGTATCCCGACAGGCGCGCGGCGCTCACATGGCCTTCCTCTTCCGAAAGGTGACGGATTCGTAAGGGATTCAGCGACACGAATCCCGTTTCGTATCCGGAAAAAAGCGCCTGGATAACGACGCACACGGCCAGAATAATCAATGCAACCGTGATAGTCATTGCGCGCTCCCATCCGGCGCGTGCGCCTTGCTCTCCGCCGCCGCCACCGGCAACACCTGTACCCGCAGACGTGAAACGCGTTTGCCCTCACATTCGATAAGTGAGAACCGCACGCCGTCGCTTTCGAGTTCGTCCCCGGGTTCGAGGACTTTTTCCGATCGGTGCATGACAAAACCCGCGACCGTTTCGT
>JAWXCN010000244.1:0-2570 GCA_034408725.1 Candidatus Hydrogenedentota bacterium | reverse complement strand
TTATCGCGCCTTACGTTAAAATGACGGCGGTTAAAGACTTCGTGTGGGAGAATGGCAAGGTGCGCTGGGTGCCGCTTGGGCAAGGGCAAGTTACCATACCGGAGTTTTTCTCGATATTCCGTGGCGCGGGGTTTGCCGGCCCGGCGTCTATCCATGTGGAGTACAAGGTCGAATCGAACGACGCCATGCTTCAGGAAATACGCGCGGCGGCGGTGCGGTTACGGGAAGACCTGAAGAAGGCGGGTTACGCAGGCGCGTGATGCAACCATTTGCGGGTTGCGCGCATCTTATCCGTACGATAGCGAAGGGAAGTCGATGCAGGAAATTCTGGATACGGGATTGTCTGTTAGCGGTTGGACAGTGTTTGGGCTTGCCATCGTGGTGGGCTTGCTGCTGGACTTGCTCGGTTTGTTTGGCAACTGGATCATCCTCGCCGCGATGGTCATCGCGTGGATCGCCACCGGGTTCGAGCATTTCGGGTGGATTGGCATCGGCGGCATGCTCGCGCTTGCGGTCATCGGCGAAATCCTGGAATTTCTCGCGGCGGGATACGGCGCAAAAAAATTCGGTGGCGGCAAAGGTTCGATGCTCGCCGCGCTCGCGGGCTGCATAGGCGGCGCAATATTGGGATCGCCCATCTTCCCCATCGTGGGCACGCTGATCGGCGCGTGCATCGGAGCGTTCGCCGGCGCGGCATTGTGGGAATACATCAAACACGAGAAAGAGACGGGGGACGCATTATGGACGGGGCTCGGCGCGGCGTTGGGGAAGGTCGCAGGCCTGTTCATTAAGACCGGCGCGGGGTTCGCGATGCTGTTGGTTGCCTGGTTTACGTATTAAGAGTCCCTCTCAATACCGCGGTAACCCCTTCGGGGAAAAGAATCGTGGTCCTTGATTCGAGTTCGTCCGGCAGTTCGCCAGGCCTGCGCGCCGGAACCCCTTCGGTTCAACGAGACGCTCAAGTTTTCCCGAATCTGTATTAATTCACGTTCGATTAGACGAAATTATGTGGTAATTTCCCGTATCGAATTTGGTCCCCGTATCTCCGTGGTTTGAGTTTTTTCGCATTTGGTGTATTTCGCGGTTGACTCTCTTTGGTTGCGGCTATGCCGCGCTGAGTAATCTGTGGACAAACCTCTGTTGTTTTGTTTCGACCACGCAGGCTCAGATTACATTTTCTTCATGAAATCCTGCGTTTCTCGTTAATCTTTGTTCTTCAAACTGTCGCACCAAGGGAAGCTGGGCCCGTAACAACGATCGAAAAATAACAGGCGAGGACGTTCACGCAAATTGGCGACTCGAGGAATCGATCGAGTCTCATCGGAGAGAATTGATGAATAGCAATGAAGAAAAAGTCGAAGTGTCTCCCAAAGGCCATCGCCGCCCAATGATGTTTATCGTTGCTGGCGCGCTGCTCATTGGCGTGATGGTTGCCGCGGGGTTTGCAGGCGGCCGGATGCTCGGTCCGAAGAAGAGTGAGACTCCAGCAACATTGCCAGTCAGTAACGTTAATCCGATCGATGAGATGCGTGCTTTCGCCCAGTGTATGCGCGACCACGGCATAGCGAACTTCCCCGATCCAACGAATGACGGAATAAACCTCAACGGCACGGGTGTCGATCCGGAATCGCCGGAATTTCAGGCCGCGAAGAAAGCATGCGAGGCGCTCCTTCCAGAACCGATGCGGCAGGCTGCTCCGGCACGCGAGTCAGGTCGCGAAGGACGCCAAGTGCGCAGGATTGGAACCCGCGGCAACTCGGCGTGGCAGAAGGTTGTGCCCGGCGGCGACTGCGCGTGTGCCGACGGCAGCGAGTTTGCGTTCTGGGATCACAAAGCTGACCCGGACAAGGTCGTGTTCTACCTCGACGGCGGCGGCGTTTGTTTCGACGCCGCGAGTTGCGCGAACCAGAACACCCCGGGCACGGAAGAGAGAGAGGGGCCGGATTACGATCCGAATATCGATGGTGAAAATCCGGGAAGCGAAGGCGGGATGTTCGACTTCTCACGCGCGGACAACCCATTCCGTGATTACAGCTTCATCTACGTGCCGCTTTGTACTGCCGATTCGCACCTCGGCAACGTCACGCGTGAGTATTCGCCCGGGCTGACCGTCGAGCACAAAGGATTCGTCAACGGCACTGCGGCACTTGGTTACCTGACCGAGCACTATCCGGATGCGACCCAAGTCGTTGTCCTTGGTAAGACGGCAGGGGCGGCCGCTGCTCCGATTTACGGCGGACTCATCGCTGATCGACTTTCCAACGCCCACATCATCGTGTTCGGCGCACAGTGCGGCGCATTTCCGGATGACCCGGATCTCAACGCGAAGATCGGCGAACTGTGGGGCGCGTTCAACAACATCCCCGACTGGGAGGTCAACAAAGGACTCACCGCGCGAGATTGGGGCGTTCGACGATTCTGGATTCAGACGGGGCTACACGGCCCCGCCATCGTCATGGCCCGCTTCGACTACGCCTTCGACCCCAACGCGACGGAGACGCTGAAATACTTGTCGCTGAACGGCATCGACCCCGAGAACACCCTCGCGCTGATCGATGCGAACGACGCGG
>JAWXCN010000243.1:0-2783 GCA_034408725.1 Candidatus Hydrogenedentota bacterium | reverse complement strand
TCCATCCGTCGCCGTCAATTGCATCGCCATCGGACTTGCCGCAAACGTCATACGAATCGTCAAAAGCGTTCAGCCAACTGCCTTTCGCGGCTTTCGGCGCGCCACATAGGATCAGGTGGTCTCTTGTGCGCGTCATCGCCACGTATAGTATGCGGGCCTCCTCCGCCTGCTCCTCCAGCGCGCGCAACGCCGCGATGCCCGTATACAGGCGCGGCGCCACAAATTCGCCGTCGGGCCCGAGGACCTTCGCCGCCAACCCAAAATTGCGATGCGCGATGGCGCCGGACGAAGACCTGACCTGCGGCGTGCGCGCAAGGTCCGCGACGAATACAAACGGAAACTCGAGCCCCTTTGCCTTGTGGACAGTCATGATCGTGACGCTGCGCGTGTCGCCGTTGTGCGCCGCGGCCTCGCCTTCGCGAATCTCTCGCGCGGCAAGATCATCGAGATAGCGCAAGAATGCACGAAGACGCGGCGTTTCCGCGCGCGAAAACGCGCCTGCCAGCGCGGTAAGCTTGCGCACGTTGCTGGCGCGCTGAACCCCCATGAATAATCGGTGTACAATTCCTTCGAACGCGGTTATGTCCATCAGCAAATGTAAAAATTCTGAAAGGGGCCGGTCCGCATGCGCGCGCAATCGCGCCACGATCTCGCGCGCCCGCGTCAGGCGAACGTCTTCCTCCGCGTCCACAAGTTGAGCGTTGGCTCTAAACCCATTGACGATGCCAACGGGCGCGCCAGGCCCTCCGGCGATCAACACGAGCGAATCGTCCTGAAGCCCAACGATAGGCCCACGTAAAAAACCGATGAGCGCCAACTCGTCCCACGGGTCGACGACGACTCGCAGCAGATTGCGAATGTCGAGTATTTCCGGGCGTTCGTAAAACCCCTTGCCCGCCACGAGCGTATAGGGGACGCCTGCATCGCGCAGCGCCTGCTCATACAGGTGAACGTTGCTGAACGAACGCAACAGGATCGCGGCATCGCCATAACATGCTGGCCGCAATCCCTGCACTTTCGGATCGAATACCTGGGCGCCACCTTCACACAGAGTACGAAGGCGCGCGGCAACGAGCGCCGCTTCCTCTTCGCGGTAATCGTCGAGTTTTGTTTTGTCTGCGCGCGTTGACGGGATCAGGAACTCGACTTGTTCAACGCCCGTGCGCGCGCGATTCGGACTAAGCGCGCGGTACGAATGCTCCACCGCATTCAAAAGCTGCGACGAATCGAAAAACTGGTTTATGAACTGCAATACCGCCGGTGATGTTCGCCAGTTGCCCAGCAGCGGCAGCGCATGTTGCGCGGCTTCGCGGGCCCGCGCGAACACGTCGACCTCCGCGCCACGGAAGTAATAGATGGACTGCTTCGCATCCCCCACATAGAAAAGATCGGGCCCTCCGGGCGCGCTGGACAAACACTTTGCAATGGCAAACTGCACGCCGTCCGTGTCCTGAAACTCGTCAATGAGCAGATGCTTGATGGCCCGCGCCGTGCGCGCGCAAACCGAATCCTCGCCCCGTGCCGTATCACCCAGCACGCGCGCCACTTCAACAATGAGATCGTCAAAATCAAGCGCGTTGCGCGAAGCTTTGTCCTTTTGTAGCGCCAACTCAACTAGCCTGAAGGTCTGGATCAGGGCGGCGGTGACGTTCGCGGCGTGGGCTTCGATGACCGGATCGGGGGGCGGAAAATCCAGTTTATCTATCTTCGTTCGCACGTCTTTCAATACGTCCCTCACGCAATCGAAAGCTTCCTTATCATTCCCCCAAGCGGCCGGCTTTCCGCCTGTGGCCTTTAGTTCGCGCATGGCGTCAAGGAGAGCGCGAATGCGATTGGATTTCGTTTCATGCCGGAGCTGTCCAAGATGCTCGAGCAGCGTTCTGCGCAAGACTTCGCGTTTGTCGCTATCGTCGCTACATATACCGCCGGCCCCGGTCAATTTACGAACCCAGCAAACTACATCCCGCGACTGGCAGAAACCCAGTAAAAGCGTATTTTCGAGCAGAGGCCATGTCCGCTCCCATTCCACCAGCATTTCTTCCGCCGCCGCCGCGGCACCGCCGGAAATCACGCGCGACATGAGCCCCCGTTTGCGAAGCAATTCATCAAGCAGTTCGGAAAGATTGAAAGGCCCATACTCCACGGCAAGCAATCGCGCGGCGGGGTCTCCATCGTCCAACAACCGGTGGAGCGTTGATTCAATTGCTTCGGACCGCATCTGTCCCGATTCCGCTTCCGTCAGAATGGCGTAATCGGGATCGATGCCAAGCGACAGCGCATTCTCGCGCAATAGTCCCGAACAGAATGCGTGGATCGTGCAAATGCGGGCCGTGTCCACCTGCCGCTCCATTTGACGCCAACGGCTGAACATCGCGCGGTCTTCCGGATCCGCTTTTTGGCGAAACGCCGCGCGCAGCCGCGATTTCATTTCCGCCGCGGCCTTTTCGGTGAATGTAATCGCGGCGACCTGGTTAAGTTGGACGCCATCGTGTTCAATGAGGTGTACTATGCGCTGCACCAGGACACGTGTCTTACCGGAGCCCGCGCCGGCATCCACGCAAATTAGTTTGCCGCGGGCTTCGACTGCGCTTAACTGTTCCGGCGTCAGCATCACCGCGAGGGTTCACTTTTCAAATCGATGCGCCATTGCTCGTACCGGCACGCGCGCGAAGACTTGCACACGAAGCATTGTTTGTCATACGGCGCGGGCGGGAAGATTCCATTGCGAATGCCATGAATGCACTTGGAAACCTGATCGCGCACCATAGTTTGCCATTCTGACG
>JAWXCN010000242.1:0-10092 GCA_034408725.1 Candidatus Hydrogenedentota bacterium | reverse complement strand
GCGATGTGGGGTGTCCTCTGAACGAGGGCATCAGCGGCGACGGCATGCGCCGCAAGGTGGCGCTGCATCAGCACTATGCTGACGGTCGCCGCGATTACGACTGCGCACCCCAGCATGCTCAGGGTGCTCCACGTATTCGGCGTTGCTATGGTGCGAGCGGGTTGGCCGCTCCAGTCTTTCCGGTCCACTCCATTCATATCAAATATCCACCCATTCGACATCGTTAATTTCTTCGCCCAGAAACCGGCATCCGACGCGGACAAACGAGTCTGGCGCGTCAGTCACGAGAAACGATCGCGTTCCGCGCGCGGCGCCTGAATTGGCGGCGTGTTGCGCGTTCAGCACGTCAGCCACGGACTCCGCAGTAGCCTCGGCGCTATCTACCAATATCACGTCCTGCCCGGCGGCAGTCGCAATCACATCTTTGAGCAGGGGATAGTGGGTGCATCCGAGCACCAGCGTGTCGATGCCTTTTTCGCATAATTCAGCGAGATAGGTCCTTGCGACTGCCATTGGTACTTCGCCGTCGGTCCAGCCTTCTTCGGCGAGTGGAACGAAAAGCGGACAAGGCTTGGTGAAGACCTGAATGTTGGGTCCGTATTCGCGCAACACGGCCTGGTATTGTCCGCTCTTGATGGTGCCGGCGGTGCCGATGACGCCGATATTGCCAGACCTTGTGGCGGCTATGGCGCGTTTTGCGCCGGGTTCGATGACACCGAGGACGGGAATTGGGAGTTCCCGCCGGAGCATGTCGAGCGCGTATGCTGACGCGGTGTTGCACGCGACGACGAGCATTTTGATGCCGCGGCCCATTAACACATCGGCGCAACTTCTCGCGTACCGCACGACGGAATCGGCCGACTTGTTTCCATAGGGCACACGGGCGGTGTCGCCGAGATAGATAATGGATTCCGAGGGTACGCGCGCGGCGACCTGTCGCAATACGGTCAGGCCGCCCATGCCGCTGTCGAAAATGCCGAGAGGAGCGTCCGGACTGGCCATTGGTTTACTGCGTTGCCTCCGCCTTCATAATCCATGCGGGGTCTGGTGTAATGGGCCCGGACAGATCGAAGTGCGCGGGAAATGCTTCGCCTGGGCTAGCGCCGCTGATCAGGAAGCGCACTGACTTCACGGGGTCGCCTACTTCGCCGCGGAGGACGTCCTGCGTGAGCGTGTTGACGATACCGTAGATCATCAACGCTTCCGCGCCCGCGCTCTTTGCCGCGCTTGTCTGCAACGATGCGGTGAAGTCGATGACCAGTTCTCCGTCGTCGAGGAGATAAAGCGCGTTGTATTCGGCGACGGGCGGAAGGACGGACAAGCTTGTGCCGGAGGGGCTGGGCTTGCGCAATTCATCGAGCGCGGCCCGGCAGTTTTCAACGGTAAAGGGCCCGAAAGGAATTGATCGCAGTTCGGGCAGGAGCATGCGCGCGTCGGCGCTGGCGACGTATACCGGGATATCGTGCAGTTGCGACGAACTGGGGGCACTGGCCGAAATATTGACGCTCTCTGAGTTTTCCGAAAGGTCAAGTGGGTTCTTTCCCGCTTTCATCAATTCATTCGCGAGCAATAAGACGCAAAAAAAGAGCACCAGCGTTAGCATCGCCCACGCGGCCATTGCGATGCTCCGGAAGTGCGATTTTTTTGCGGGTTCGGTCACGTGATGCGTCCTTACTGCGTGACGCCCTGGATGTAACTCGCGATGCCGGCCGCTATGCCCCGAGCGATTTTGTCCTGATATTCCGGCGTTACGAGGAGCGGTTCTTCTTTGGGATTTGTGATGAACCCGACTTCGACCAGCACGCCGGGCATTTGTAAATTTACGAAAGTGCGGGCAGGCATTTGATGGACCCCGCGCGAAGGTATGCCGGTCGATTCGGCGACGGCATTGCTTATACTTCGCCCGAGCGCGAGGCTCCGCTGCGCGTTGGCTTGTCCGGCAACGTCTTGCGGCTGTGGTGGGCAAAACACGTCGCAACCGCTGGGCACGGGCGAGGAACTAGCGCCGGTATGGATGCTGATGAACAGATCGCCGCGAAGTGGGCGGTCGCCGAGCAATGACACGTTCGCCGCGCTGACCCGCTCCTTGATCGTCAGCGAAGCGTCCTGCTTTCGCGTGAGCACGGGAGCGCAGACGTCTTCGAGAAGTTCCGCTGCGCGTTGCGCCACGGCCAACGCGATAGTTTTTTCTTCTGAACCGTTCGGACCGCCTTCTCCGGGATCAATCCCACCGTGACCGGGGTCAAGTATGACCCGCAGTTTTCTGCCTTGTAGTGGCACTGGCGGTGGAAGCGGCGTCTCAGTTGCCGATTGAGTGGAGGGTTGCATCGCGGCATCGCCGGTTTGCAATGTCAATTTGAAGCCGTAGGAAAACAGCGGCGCGATATCGTTCACGGAAACGAAGACATTGTTGTCCTGCGCGCGGACCGGATGTTGAATGGTGAATTCGTTGTGGGAAGACGCGACCCGGGTGTCATCGACGGCAATGTGCGCCGTTGCGCCGTGCAACGAGATTTCGATGGCGCCGGAATTGACCGTAACGTCTCCGCCGAGTTGGTTTACGATATCGTTGAGCGGCACACTGGCCATGCCGTTTACTTCAACTATGTTTACGGTGCAGGTCCGGAGTTCCGGGCCAACCTGCGCGTGATACGTGACGGTATCGGCGTTGACGGTAACCGCCGCGAGAATAAGGATTACCGCGCGAGCGCGCGCGGCTACGAGAGACATCCAATTGGGAAAACGCATTTACTTACTTTGGTTTTGAACGCGGATGCGTTGTTGCACGAAGAAATTGTTATCGAACCCGACATCCGGTCCCGCTGGTTTCAAGGAGAAATAGAGTGTCGTCATCAAGACAATGAATCCCATGACGATGATAATCGCTGCCACCGTATCTCGCCGCGATAAGGCCATGACGGCCACCCCCGTGATCGGTCAAGTTATTACCCCTAGATTCGATTATAGGGGTAGCAGCGACATATCGCAAGGAAAAGCCGCGCATATAGTGTTAATTCCAGGTCATTCCCCAACAGAGTGGGGAATAGTGGGAAAACCGCGCGGGAATAGGAGCATTCATTTTTCCGCGTCAACCTGTAAGTTTAGGTTGCATGCAATTGCACGGCCAGCATATACTGATTACGAATAAAGGCGTATCAATTTTCCCGCGGGGCGTTTCCCCCGAGGTGGAGGTGCTGTGCGATGCCCTTCGGTTTGCCCGGTGGTGCAGAGTGGATTCTTATCCTTCTGGTGGTGCTCGTGATTTTTGGTCCGTCCAAACTTCCGCAATTGGGCCGCTCCGTCGGCACGGCGATAACGGAATTTAAGGATGGGTTGAAGAAGAAAGACGATCCTTCCGACAACCCGAATCCGGGCGCATGACGCCAGGGTTTAGGGTGGAGTAACAGATATGTGGTATTGGATACCGACTGGTTGGGAGTTGATGCTTGTTTTGGGCGTCATACTATTGTTTTTCGGCGCCAACCGCCTGCCGTCGCTTGCACGATCGGTGGGACAGTCGATTACGGAGTTCAAGGACAGCGTAAAGTCCAAAGACCCGGAGAAACTGGATTCCGATCCAAAAGACTTGTAGGTTTTACGCGACGATTATTCTGCGCCCGGTTCTAATGGCCGGGCGCGTTTCTTTTCGCAGTGTTTCGCCCGCCATCGAAGGCATGCACTAAACAGCTTCAGGTTTGCGGAGGATGCTTGCCGATGCGCGGTCCGCGGCATTGCGAATGTCCAAATTGCTGTCCGACCTTTTCGCAGCGACTGCATCAAGCGCGTCGTAAGCATCGGCCCCAATAACTTCGAGAATCGCCAGGGCCTCTCGCTGAATCTCCAGGTCTGAGTCGCCCAAGGCCTGGAGGAGGGAGGGGATGATGGCTGAAGGGCGCTCGCCCAATTCCACCAATGCGCGGCATGCGGCCGCTCGCACGTCGGCCCGTTCATCGGCAAGCCGGAATCGAAGCGCGTCAAGGGCGGCTGGATCATTGTGCATTTGGGCGAGGGCCCGCGTCGCGGCAAGACGCAGGGCGCCGTCGGACTCGAACAAGGCATTGAGCAGGCGCGGGTCCGCGGGATGGGTCCATTGCGCGAGCCGTCCACTGGCTTGGACGGCGCGTGTCTGCACGAGCATGGACGAATCGTGCAGGCAGTGACCAATGGCAACACGGACCGCAGCAATCATGGGGCCAAGGTCAGGCGTCATGCGTTCTAGAATTTCCAACGCGAAAAACCGGATGCGCGGAGCGCTGTCCCGCAGCGCGCCCATCACATACGGCGCGGCGTCTGCCGCGGCATGGGTAAATCCACGGAATCCGCGCAAGGCTTCCATGCGCACGTCTTCGTCCGTGTCATGCATGGCGACCCCCAGCGTGTGAAGCAGCGCGCGTTCGGGGGGCAGGATGCAGACGAGAGCATAGACAGTTTTTCGGCGGACGGCGGCGTTTTCATCGTGCATTCGTTCGCAGAGCGCCTGTACGGCTGGCAGGGCGGCAGTGCGCATGCGGGTGAGCGCCTCGATCGCGGACTGCCGCGCGCGCGAGGATGGCGACCCAAGGCCGCTGGCCAATTCCCGGACATATCGATTTCCGTGCGGATCGATGCGGACGAGTGCCGCGATAGCGGCTTGCCGCACCTCTTCAGCGTCATCGAAGACTGCAATCAGTAATTTGGGGACCGCTCCCGTCGCCAACCTGCCGAGCCCGCCGAGTGCGTGCGCGCTTATGGCGCGCACACCGTCATCGGGGTCGCGCAGGCTGTCCGCGAGTTCGGACACCGCCCCCGCCGCGCTTGCGCCGAGACGCATGAGCGCGGTAATGCACCAGTGGCGCACGGTAACGTTTGGATGGCGGGTGTTTTTTCGCAACGCGGAGACGAGGTTCGGCGAGGCAGCGCGCGCGTGTTCGGCCCATTCGCCAAGAATGAAGGCGGCCGCTGCGGCGCGCGCCGCGGAGCCCGTGTCAAGGAGATCGACGAGAAGACGGGCGGAAAGCAGGGCCAAATCTATTCGCGGTGCAAGTTCGCGGGCGGCGACCATGATATCGGTATCGTCACGGCTGTCCAAGAGCTGTTCCAGCAGGGGCCGGGGATTTGCCGTCATAAACTTCATGCTCCGCACGACGGAATGGTCCAGATTTAACAACGAGTGCGTGTGGACCCACTTTCCACTCGCAATTTCTTCCCAGAGATCAGTTTACAGTAAGTGCGGCATGTCGCGCCAGAGCAATTTCTTCAGTGCAATCGCGCTTAAGTCCCGAATAACCTGACGCCAACGAAAAGCGGCGCTGTCGGGGGAACGGCGCTACGCCCAGCCAAATGACGTCCGAAATCCGCGCGGAGCGCCTTGGAGTGCGGCTGCGGGTAGCTGCCGCTTTCCATTTCCTGGGCAAGATCGCTTCGCAATCAAGCGCGATTGCCCTGGCAATTTCTTTGGTCAGGAGCAGGGCAGAGGCGATGAGTATTTACAATCCGCGGGGATCGAGCAGTTGGGGTTCCCCACGCCGTAGAATTACGATGCGCGAGCCGCGCGCAATTGTCACGGTCTGCTCTTCCGGATTGAACTCTGTGATTCTCCAACCGGTAAACACTTCGTCTCCGATGGCGTAGGATTGTTCCTTCATCGCGCCATCCGGCAGCGTTACGCTGATAGAGAATTGCGCGGGACGATTGCCCGCAACCACGACGCCGCGCAGTGACACAGATGCGGACAAGGCTTCTGTCAGGACGCCTGGTGATTGTTGCGCCGCTGCCGGTGTAGCCATTTGCGCTGTTTCGGATGCCGGTGGATTCGGGATCGTTTCCGCGGCGGGAAGCGATTCGAGTGAGAACGAATTCTCTTGCCGGTCGGCGTTGCGCACGCCTTGCAACGTAACCCGATAGTCTCCTTGCGGCAGGTGGTACACGAATGTCGCGGCTTGTCCTTGCGTCACGGGGATACGCGGGAGCGGGACGCCGCCACTTGGCACGGGAGTCTGCCCAACGATGATACTCACGGGTGGATTGACATCAATCCCGGAATTTTTTCCGATGCGGCGCTCGACGGAGAATTGATACGCGTTGGCGGCGGTGGAGTTTCTGGCGAGCACGAGTTCGCGTCCGCCGGTATTGACGATGGAGACGGTGGCTTCGTGAACTGCGGGTATGGAATCGACGAGCAATTTGGTTTGCACGCGCATTTCAGGATTCGGAACACGAATCCCGCCCATGTCGGTTGCGACCGCGCCAAGACCGGCCAGTGACGCGATTGCGGCAATGGGGAGGACGCGGCGTCCGTCGCGCGTGGTGAGAAGCGCCATGCACGCTGCCGCTGCGACTCCAAGCAAGCCAATGCTGTATACGAGTATTCCTGGCCGCAGGAGCATTGGGCCGCCAATGTGCAGGGCCGCTGCCGCGGGGGTGCTGCTATATCTCGCTTCATGCACGAATGCGGCGGCCAACAGGCTGCCCATCAGCCATACCGCGCAATACGCCAGCCCGCGCGCCGAAATACCGGGTATCAGCGAAGCTGCCGCGGCAATCACTGCAATCAGAATGGGAAATGTCGCGAACCAGTGCGTGCTGGCGGCCTGGGAGGCCCCGATACGCATGAGTTGAAGCGGCGTTGCGCCATTGGCAATGGGAATGAAAAGTGACAGCAACACGAGCGCCGCGCCCGCCCACGCGACCCATGCGTCCATTGGGGCGCGAAGGCCGGGTCTTCCTCGTGCAAGGCGCGCGACAAAGGTGCCGCGCGCGCGTGGAACTTCTTCGGCGTTATTGGCGTTGAGCGCGCGGACGACAAGTGCGCGCGCCTTGGTGAGATCGATTTTCGCGCGGGTCAGGGAGTCTTCCGCAACGGTGAAGACTTCCCTTTTTATTTGTCCGGCCTGCAACCGGCCGCGCATGTGGTCAAGCTGGGCTTCGGCCGCTTGCACGTCGTTCGAGCAATCATCGGCGAGTTGTTCAAGTCTTTCGCGCGAATATTGAACGAGTGCGCGTGAGCGCTCAAGGTCGGCGCGGGCTTCGGCCCTTAGTTCTTCCATTGAACCCCGCTCGCTCAGAACGCCGGGTTTCATTTTTTTGACTTCGTTGAGTTTCCGTTCGGCGTTTGCGCGCCGCGCCAATGCATGGCGCAAGCCATCGACATGCGCGTCGAACAGCGTGACGCTATCGTCAATTTCGTTCGAGAAGGCGATACGAGACGTATTCCTCGGGACGTGATCAATTGGCATATCGACGTAGCCGCCGGCGCCATAGGCGTCATCGACGGTAAGCCATCCGCGAAGATTTGTCTGCCGTCGCTCATGGTTGTCGCGGCGCCGCCGGATGCGGTCTACTTGCGCACGGTACTCGTCGAACGTTATCTCGCCTACGCGCACACCGAGATTGAGCTCGGCGATCTTTTCCTGCGTGGCGGACAGCTCGATTGCAGTTTCCATGAGGCGCTGCCGAAGCTCTTCTTCGAGGTCCTGCTGTGCGGCGCGCACTTTCGAGCGTCTGGCAAGTAGTTCGGCGAATTTGGGGTCGCGTTTCGCTGCGTCCTCGCTGCCGTTTTCGTCTTTGCCTGTTTTAAGCGCGGCCATCCGCCGCTCGATCTTCGTCAGGAGACTATGAATGGTCCTAAGCGGCTCCAAAATGTCGAGCGGGCCCATGGCCTTGCGAGCTTTTCCGTTGTGTTCGAGGTCCGGCAGGGGCGCGACTTCGATTTCTTCGTTAATGTGCGCATGGTCGCGCGATGCGGATTTTTTCACCTTGCGGAGAAACTGGGGGTAGTCCTTGAGATGAATGACGCCGGTGTTTTCGGGAAGTTCGTCCGGTCGTGGAATGCGAATCTTCTGGCGGCAGGCAACGCATTTGCCTGGGCGTCCATACATGTCTTCGGACACCTTCATCTTCTGTCCGCAAACACAATAAATCCGAAGCGGCGCAAGGTCGCTGCTCGGCATAAGGCGACTCCTACGATTTAATATAGACAAGGTTGCCGAAAGCTGGACGCCAATTCAAGTTATTTCGTGTCTATGGTGGAAAGAATGCGCTACACTTTTCGTAGTTTGTGGCCGATGCGGCCTGGCGTTAGGATGTTGGAGAGCGACTTGGAGGAATTTTGGATTTTAGATTTTGGATTGAAGACAACCAAACATGATTTTGAGATTACCCGGCGCGATGCCTTGAAATCGGCGCTTGCGGCGGGGATGGCGTCGCATTCACTTTTGGTCCCAGGTTTGGCTTTTGGCTGCGCCGGTGCATTCGCAGGGGTGGAGCTGCTGTCACCTTTCACGACGAGCGACGATGAACAGCGCCTGATCGTGATGGAAGGTGGAAAACCGGTATTCGTCTATAACTACGCGCCGGTGGCTCCCCCGACGGGTGTTTCTGAAAAATTCCGGCGCGCGAATTACCTGCACCCGGTCCACGGTCCCGACGGTAGCGTCGTTACCGAAGACTTTCCGGCGGACCACCACCATCACCGGGGCATATTCTGGGCGTGGCCAAACTGTAGCGTCAATGACCGCAAACTGAACGTCTGGGAACTCGACGGGGCAAGAACGGTGTTCCAGCGTTGGTCGGGCATGGATTCGTCCCGCACGCTATTCCGTGTACAGGCGCAGAACGTCTGGCGGTTTGATGACGACGGGTTCGCGCCGATCGAGGAGCGCGCCTGGCTGATGGTGCATGCGTTGAAAGACGGCCAGCGGGTTATCGATTTTGATCTAAGCTTCAAGAACATCGTGGACGCTGATGTTGTCTTTCAGGGATCGGCGGCGGCGGCAGGAAGCGCGGGCGCGGGCGCCAAGGGATATGGTGGGTTCTGTTATCGGCCAGATGCTGCGAACACCCCGTTCACGTTCACCGCGGCGGAGGGGCGTGTGAGTGACGACCGTATGTCCTGCGAGACGCCGTGGGTTGATATATCCTGGGGAACCGGGCAAAAGCGGGGAGTCACCATGATTCAACATCGTGACAATCCCGGCTATCCGCATCCCGGCTGGATGCTTCGTCACTACGGTTTTCTGGGCGCGTCGTGGCCGCATACCGCGTCGCATACGTTAAACCCGGGCGAAAGTTTCGCGTTGCGATACCGCGTCATTGTTCATGAAGGCGATGCGCAAACGTACGGCGCGGCGGATGCGGCGGCCGCGTTCGCCCAAGGCCGTTAGGGAAGCGGTGAGGGTGCGGTCTTTTTCTCATTGGAACGCTGCGTACGCGAAAGACCGGGCCAAACTTGCTCTGTACACTTTCTGTTATCCCGGAGCGCCGTGGATTGTGCCGGAGGCAGTGCGGATGCTCGAGTCGTGGTTGAAACCGGAGCACGTGGGGTTCGAATGGGGCGCGGGCCGCAGTACGGTGTGGTTTTCTTCACGGGTTAGCGCGATGACCAGCATTGAGCACGACGAAGCATGGTACGCGCGGGTTCAACGCGCCGTACACGCGCGCCCGGTTGCCAATGTGACGTTGCATTGCGTTCCGGCGTCGGAATCGCGTTATGAACACGCGATTTGCGCAGTGGCGGACGAGAGCCTCGACTTCGTACTGGTGGACGGACTATCAGACCGGCGCGATGCCTGCGCCTGGGCGGCGTTGCCGAAAATTCGCGTGAACGGGATATTAATTGTTGATGATGTCCATCGATATTTACCTTCGGGTTCGCGCGCGCCGCGCGCGCTGCCACGTGGAGCGGCGCCGTTTACGAAACTGTGGAAAGACGTGAGCATTGCGCTTGGAAACTGGACTTACCGGAATTTCACCAGCGGCGTAACGGACACCGGAGTTTGGACCCGCACTGCATAGGCGAAACCAGGGAGGCAACCGCGACGTCAGTTGGCCGCCTTGGACTGCGGCGTGTCAGCGCCGCTTTCACTTCGGATTCGCGAATGCCTCAATAAATTTGGAGGCTACAGGAGCACGTGAATCAAAGCCAGGGCAATCTCGCTCAATTGTGACGCGACCATGCCCGGGAAAGGGAAAGCGGCAGCTACCCGCTACCGCACCCCAAGGCGCTCCGCGCGGGTTTTGGACGTCTAGTGGCCACCTTGGACTGCGGCGTGTCAGCGCCGCTTTCACTTCGGATACGCGAATGCCTCAATAAATTTGGAGGCTACAGGAGCACGT
>JAWXCN010000241.1:0-5082 GCA_034408725.1 Candidatus Hydrogenedentota bacterium | reverse complement strand
GTACCGCCCTTGACGCCGCCGTGATGGTCCCAGCCCCGGTGATAGACCTGCACAAATCGCACGCCGCGTTCGGCCAATCGTCGCGCAAGCAACACGTTTGAAGCGAAAGTTCCGTCGCCGCCTTTGGTGCCGTACAGGTCGAGGATGTGTTGCGGCTCGTCGGAGAAATCGACGAGGTCCGGCACGCTGGTCTGCATTTTGAACGCCATTTCGTACTGGCTGATGCGCGTGGCGATTTCGGGATCGTCCACGCTGTCCTGCCGGAAGGCATTCAATTTTTCAACCGCATCGACAATGTCACGTTGCCTGCCTTGCGAAACGCCCGGAGGATTCGCGACGTAGTTCACAGGATCGCCGATCGAGTGCAGTTTCACGCCCTGGAACATGCTAGGAAGAAATCCGCTGTGCCATTGCCGCGCTGCAATCGGCTGGTTCTGCCCCCCGCCGGCCGATGTGAGCACGACAAAGCCCGGCAGGTTTTGCGTTTCACTACCGAGGCCGTAGAGCACCCACGCGCCCATGCTTGGCCGGCCGGAAATCGACGTACCCGAATTCATGAAGGTGTTGGCGGGATCGTGATTGATCTGCTCGGTCTGCATCGACCGCACGATGCAAATGTCATCCGCGATTCCGGAGATATGCGGAAAAATCTCGCTGATAACCTGCCCGGATTTGCCGACCGTGTTAAACGTGTGCTGGGGCGCAAGACATTTCAATTGCGCGCCCTGAAGCTGCGCGATGGGCTGCCCTTTTGTGAACGATTCCGGCATGGGCTGGCCGTTGAGTTCACCCAGCCTCGGTTTGTAGTCGAAGGTTTCAAGGTGCGACGGGCCGCCGGACATCACCAGATGTATGACGCGCTTCGCCTTTGGCGCAAAGTGCAACGGCGAAACGATCCCACGCGATGCCGCGTCCGCGGTGGACTCCGCAAGTAACCACGGGTTCAGCAGCGACGCCAAGGCGACGCTGCCAATACCCTTCGCCGCGCGGCCCAGGAAGTGACGGCGGGTCTCGCGCAACGTAATCTCGTCGAAGGGATTCATTTCAATACCTCTCGGTACTTCCGGGCGCCTCGGATATTTTCCTGAGAAAATACAGGTTTGTAAAAAACAAGACCGGAATAAAAATCGCAAAAATAACCAGTTCATCATATTCTGTTGACAAACCAAGCTCGCTTTCCACGAATATAAACGGGTACTTGATGCACAGTGCGAGAAAAATAACGTACTTCATTCCCACGTAAGCCACTACGAGCGACTTTATTAACGCAGAGAAATGAAAGGCCCTGTCCGAGGCGATCATGAAGTAAATAAAACAGAAATATGCCGTGAAGCCGGTTATCTCAAACCACGTTTTATCCGCAAAAGCATTACGCAATGATTTCTCATATACGATTCCATACAACACTGGTAGCGAAATAAAAGCACACCAAAATAAAACCGTCGAGAAAGTAATCTTGATCTGTTTTTCGCGATCTGCTGAAAAGGCTAATTCGTTTGGCGGATTGCTCATTTACATTGTTCCGAAACGAATCACGTTCTCGTGATCGTTTCGTGCAGATTAAGAATCGTGCGTGCGACGGAAGTCCATGCGGCGAGTTCCGCGGCGTTTGGATCGACCGGCAACGGCGCTTGACCAACGGCGATTATCTTCGCCGCGGCGTCCGCGTCTTTGATGTACTCGTCGTAATGTTTGCCGCAAAGCTCCGTCAACACGTTAACTTCATCCGCCGACGGGTTTCGGGACAGCGCGCGGCGAAATGCGAACCGCAGCCGGGACTCCGCCGTTGCGCCGCCTTCGGCGATAATATGCTGCGCGAATACGCGCGCAGCCTCGACGTAGGACGGATCATTCAGCAATGCGAGCGCCTGCAGCGGCGTGTTGGAGGTCACGCGCTCCGCCGTACACTCCTCGCGGGTGGGCGCGTCGAATGCCAGCATTGTTGGATGCAGGAACGACCGCTTCCAAAATGTGTACATCCCGCGCCGATACTGGTCCTCGCCCGGACTCGTGTCCCAACGCGCCGGCTCGGAAAAGGTGTTTGTATCCACGTAGTAGCCCTCGGGCTGATACGGGAAAACGTTGCGGCCGCCAACCTTTGGAGATAACAAACCCGCTACGCGCAAAGCGCCATCACGGACCTGCTCCGCGGCGAGTCGAATCGTCGATTGCCGCGCGTAGTAGCGATTAAAAGGATCCGCCGCAATGACCTCGGGTGGTGCTTGCGAAGATTGCCGATACGTCGCGGAAGTTGCGATGAGCCGCATCACGTGTTTCACGTCCCAACCGCTGTCCATGAATTCCGCGGCCAGCCAATCCAGCAGATCGGGATTCACGGGCCATTCACCGCGCGCGCCCAAGTCGTCCAGTGCCTTCGACAGCCCTGCGCCGAACATCGTTTGCCAGAACCGGTTCACCGTTACGCGGGCCGGCAACGGATTGTCGCGGGCGACAAGCCATTGCGCGAGGTCTAAACGGGTCAAGCGGCGATCCGTACTTTCGATGCGCGCGAGAAACGCGGGGGTGGCCGGTAATACAACGTCGCCGGCCGTATTCAGGAAGTCTCCGCGGGGCAGCACCTTTATCTCGCGCGGTTCCACTGCGCGTGTAACCAGTGTTGTGGCGATATCGCGTTTCAATTCGCTGAGCCGCAGTTGCTTCTCTGCGATTTGTGTGCGGGTCTCGGCCAGTTCCGGCGCGATGCCGCGGTAATACTTCGACAATTCCTCGGTCTCTTCCCCACTCCGTTTCGTTTCCGGCTTGAGCACGGTCGAAGTCAGTTTCGCGTCCAGTGTTGCGGCGCTCGCAAGGGTGGGCGAAGCCAGCGAACTGAGCGATAACCTGAATTGCGCAATGAGGTGCTTGGGAAATTCGGACTCATGTTTCATCCGCACGATCAGTTTCGTGCCGGGGCCGCCGGCGACGGGTTGCGCGAAGGTGAACATCGCAAAGTGGTTGATGTTCGGTTTTTCGTGGCCTGATACCGCCCAGCCGGTGGCGGGGTCTGCGTCGAGCGTGGCGGCGATGGGAAAATCAGGCTGTTCAAAGTCTGCGGATGCCGATGCGATTGCGACGGGTTGTTCCGTTGCTCCGGCGACAGCAACTTCAAATCCCGTCAACACAAAATTCCCGTTGCCAGAGCCGCGGGTGAGCTTGCCCGTTTTTGCATTTGCGAATACTTCGAGGCGGAGCGCCGTGACCGTAGGTTGGTTTACAGGAATCGTAATCGTGAACACGTCGTGGTCGGGATCGGGTCCGGACGCGGTGATCGACACGTCGCTGTTGGACACGAGCATCACGCCCTTTTCCGACGTTGCTGATTCGGGGAGCGTCATGGCCCACTCGTTGTACGCCGCGGCAATTTGCGCGCGCTGCGTTTGTTCCCAGGAAAGCTGGCTTTGCGCCAAAGCGTCCGTCGGTGTGTCGAATACGGTTTGCAGGGACGCGATGGCGCTTTCGAGCGCAGGCCGCTCAACGGCCTGTTCCGGCGTGGGCAATTCTATAAAGGGATCCCACGTCGTCCCCCCGCTATATACCCCCTGCTCTTGCACGTCGGCGAAAAACGCGCCAAACGAATAAAAGTCTTTCGCGGAAATCGGATCAAACTTGTGATCGTGGCATTCGGCGCAGCCAAAGGTCGAACCGAGCCAAACGGTAGAGGTGGTGCGGATGCGGTCCGCCATATATTTCTGGTGGTATTCGGCGGCTTGCGCGCCGCCTTCCGCGGTGATCTGATTGAGGCGGTTGTACCCGGAAGCGACGAGTTGCTCCGTGGTGGGATTCGGCAACAAGTCGCCGGCGAGTTGTTCGATGGTGAAGCGGTCGAACGGCATGTTGTTGTTGAACGCGTTAATGACGTAGTCGCGATAGGGCCACATCGAGCGGGCCTCGTCGCTGTGGTAGCCGTTTGTATCCGCGTAGCGTACCCAGTCGAGCCAACTCAAGGTCATGCGCTCGCCATATTGCGGCGAGGCGAGCAACCGGTCCACCAGTTTTTCATACGCATCCGGAGCGGGATCGGTTACAAACGCATCCACTTCCTCCGGCGTCGGAGGAAGTCCGGTCAAATCAAAACTCGCGCGTCGAATCAGCGTTATGCGATCGGCTTCGGGCGCGGGCGCAAACCCGTGCGCGTCAAGATTCGCCATGACAAACCGATCGATGGGATTCTTCGCCCACGACGCATTCGCAATGGCGGGTTCCTCTGGGCGCGCGACCGCAATGTACGACCAATGCCGTTCGTACTCTGCGCCGGAATCGATCCACTGCTTGAGCATCGCTATCTGGTCGGGCTTCAGCGTGTGGCCGGAACTGGTAGGCGGCATAACGTCGTCGGCGTCGGACGACGTTATGCGGCGCACCAGTTCGCTGGCTTGGCTGCTCCCTGGAACAATGGCGGCGACGTCGTTGCGGGGTTCGATTGCGGATTCGCGTAGATCGATTCTGAGATCGGCTTTGCGGGCATTGGCGTCGGGGCCGTGGCAGGTGAGGCAGTTTTCGGCGAGGATGGGTCGTATACTTCGATTGTAGGAAACTAGCTGTGCAACTTTCCCGTCCTTGCCGCCTTCGGCAGCCTTACCCTCCCCGGGCGGTTGGGTCGCCTCCGCCGGTTTCGCAGCGTTCAATTTCGCTTCCGCGCCGGGGTTGCACTTCGTGCAGACGGCGCCTTTGGCGCGGGCTTCGACGCAGCAAGGGTGTTCGCACTCTTTAGCCTCCGCCAATGCCTTCCCGCAACAACTGTCGGCGTCGAACAATTGGGTTAACTTTGCCGCGGCCTGTTTTGGATTGCACTTTGCGCAGACCTCGCCTTTCGCAACGGCCTCGACGCAGCAGGGATGTTCGCAGGCCTTTCCTTCCGCAATGGCCTTCGCGCAACAACCTTCCGCGTCAACCTTCGAGAGAGCGACGGTCTTGGCGTGATTTGGATTGCACTTCGCGCAAATCTCGCCTTTCGCGCGCGCTTCGATGCAACAAGGGTGTTCGCAATCCTTGTTCTCGGCAGCGGCCTTCGCGCAACAACCATCCTTATCAAAATTCACGGCAACTTTCTCGCGCGCCTTGTTAGGATTGCACTTCGCGCAG
>JAWXCN010000240.1:0-7382 GCA_034408725.1 Candidatus Hydrogenedentota bacterium | reverse complement strand
GCGGTGGCCTCGGTGGAGGCGGCGGTGGCCTCGGCGGAGGCGGCGGCCAAGGTGGAGGCGGCTTTGGCGGCCAGCAGGGCAACATTCAAATTTCAAATATCTCGCAGTTGTTTACATCCATCGACGATGCGTCGGTCGGTGAAACGCCTGCGGTCATCGGTATCAGCGAAGCAGGAACCGGTTTGAGCGGCACGCGGGGCGGCACCACCAATGCTACCGGCGGCGGTTTCGGCTCAGGCGGCGCGGAAGGCGGCCAAGGGACGAATCTTGGCGCTACAAGCGGTCTTGGCGGCTTCCAGGGGCAAGCCGAAGTATTGACCGTCCTCGAGAACGCGATTCCGCCAGTGATCGAGCCGTACACGGGCGAAGTCCTTTCATGGATGATCTACAACCCGACGATCAACCAACTCATGGTGCGGTCCACCCCGACGTATCTCGACGTCCTGGAAGAGATGATTGCGAATGTCGATGTCACGCCAAAACAGGTGAGCATTGAGTCAAAATTCGTTACCATCCAGGTTTCCGATCTCGACAAGATCGGCTTCGAGTGGAACGTGAACCAGAGCGACGTGAACGACCGTCCGCGTCCTATTCCGTCGCTCGACGAGGGTGAAGTCGATCCCGGCACCGGGGGCGGCGAAGGTGGTTCGACGTATTCAGCCGATATCAACGGCGACGGCGTCCTGGAAGATATCCCGTTCTACACTAAACCCGATGGCACGAGCGTGTTTAACAACACGATCACATCGTCGATCATCGAGTCCATCACGAATCCGGGCCCGCCTGGCGACTTCAACCTTACCGGCGTCATCCTCGACAACGGCGATGGCGACAGGGTAAGCGTCGTGCTCGACTACCTCAACAGTCTCGCGGAGACCGAACTGCTTAGCGCTCCCCGCGTGACGACGATGAACCGCAAACCGGCCGTCATCGCGGACATTTTGACGCAGACGTTCAACACGCAGGCAGTCAGCCTGCTTTTCACCAGCGACAGCGCATTCGGCGGCGGCGGCACGGTCGCGGCGGCGCAGCAGTTGTTCTTCGAGCAGTTCACGTTTGGTATCACGCTTTCGGTGACGCCGCAGATCAGCGGCGGCAACCAGGTCCGGTTGTGGCTCAACCCGCAGGTGACCTCGCGCGTCGGTGAAGACGCGTTCCAACAGCGCACGATTGTGAATGGGGAAGAGCTCTCGGCGGACATTCGCTTCCCGCGCGTGTCCATCCAGGCCGTGTGGACCAACGTCATCGTTCACGATGGCGATACACTGGTCCTCGGTGGGCTCATCAGCGACCGTACGGAACGCCAGCAACGCAAACTGCCGTACCTCGCGGACGTCCCCGTGCTCGGTTTCTTCTTCCGCGGAAAATCGACGACGATCGAGCAAACGAGTCTGCTGATCTTCGTGACAACAGATATCATCGACCCGACCGGCGCGCGCTTCTTCGAAGCCTCCGAGTCGTAGTCCGTTACAAGAAGTGCAATCTGGGCGGCCCCGCTAACCTGGGGGCCGCCCATTTTCCTGTTTACCAACTCGCCCCAAAAACGCCGTACAATTCCTCCATCATCATGAATCAGCTCCTCTACGACATCGCCTCGACTGCCGCGGCGCCCGCCGCCGCGGCCTGGATCGCGATCTCCCCGCGACATCGCGCGCTCCTCGCGCGTTTTTCTCCTCCCGCGCAAACGTTTCCCGAATCGCCCATCTGGGTCCACGCCTGCAGCGTAGGAGAGTTGGGAGTCGCCCGGCCCATAATCGCCGGTCTCCACGAACGGCGCCCCGGAGTTCCGCTTCTCTTAACGGTTTCCACCCGCAGCGCCTGGGACATGGCCAATGGCCTCGCGCTTCCCGCGACGCTCTGCTGGTTTCCGTTTGATCAACGCGCCGTAGTCGCTCGCTTTTTCGATCGGGTTCAGCCGCGGTTGCTCGCCCTCATGGAAACCGAAATCTGGCCCAACGTCCTGCGCGAAGCCCAGCGCCGGGAGGTTCCGGCGCTCGTCCTCAACGGCCGCATCAGTGACAAACATCTCGCCCGTTACCAGCGGTTCGCGGGATTCTTTCGCACCGTGTTTTCGCGGCTTACGGGCGCAGGCGTTCAACGGAGCGCGTACGCGGAACGCTTCGCCGCGCTCGGGCTCGACCCTGACCGCATCACGGTTACCGGCAACATCAAATTTGATAACCTCACAACAGCGGTAGACCCAGAAACGCTCCGCGCACTTCGTGTGGCATGCGGCATTCCGGAAAATGCGTTTGTTATCGTTTTTGGCAGCACCCGCCCGGGCGATGAAATACTCGCGGCCGGGTGCTGGCGCGAATGGAAGCAAGCCCATCCCAACGCATACCTGATTGTCGCGCCACGCCATCAGAACCGTCTGGCCGACGCCTTGGCGCCGTTCGACGAGCCCGTGATGCGGCGCAGCCGAATGGCCGCGGGCCAAGCCCCGGCGGGCGAACGAATCGTCTTCCTCGACACGCTCGGCGAGCTCACCGCGTTCTACGCGCTTGCAACCGTCGCTGTCGTCGGAGGCAGCTTCTATCCCGGAGTCAACGGCCACAACCCTCTCGAACCCGCCGCGCTCCGCATTCCGACGGTATTCGGCCCCTACATGAGCAATTTCCCCGGCCCCGCCGAAGCGCTGCTCGCGGAAAACGCCGCGATACAAGTGTCATCGCCCGATGGCCTGACCGCGGCCGTCGCTGAATTGCTGCATGACCCCGGCCGCCGCCTGTCGCTGGCGCAGTCCGCGCAACGGGCCATCGCGGCAAACCAGGGCGCGCTCGCGCGCTCACTCGACCTGATCGACGCGGCCCTCTTGAAGTCGGGCCACAATCGGTAACACCATAGCGCATGTTCCCCGGGATCATCGGACTTCTGCTCATCGCCTTCGCAGTGATTGTGTTGGCGCGCGAGCGTATCGTTCGCACAATTGATGCGGGCCTCGAATGGTGCGACAACCTGCTCGGCATGTTTGATCGCCGCCCCGGCGTTGCCGCCGCGGTATTGCTGGCGGTGCCCATCGCGATCCTGGGCGTCTTCTCATTCTTCCCGCTGTTGTATGCCATGTACATCAGCCTGTTCGACACGCGCCGCGGCCGTTACATCGGTCTTGGGAACTACACGCGGGCGTGGGCGGACCCCGAATTCTGGCGAAGCACGAAAGTTACGCTCTATTACGCCGCCGGCGCGGTGCCCATCGCAATCGTGCTGAGTTTTCTGATCGCATGGCTGTTGTTTCGCATAGCCCGGCTTCGGGGCTTTTTCCGGACCGTATACTTTCTCCCGTACGTAACGTCCGTTGTCGCCGCCGCAACCGTTTGGCGGGTCCTGCTGCGGCCGCAAAGCGGGTTCGTGAATCTGCTGCTCGGAAAAATCGGCCTGGAACCGCAGACGTGGCTGATCGAACCGCGCGGCGTGTTGCACCTGCTTTCCGGTGGCGCGATCCCCGCGGACATCGGGCCGAGCCTTGCCCTTGCGTGCATTATCGCTTTCGACGTGTGGCACTCGAGCGGGTTCATGATCGTGGTGTTTCTCGCGGGCCTCTCCGCGATTCCGCGCCAGCTCGAAGAAACCGCGCGGCTCGATGGCGCGGGCACATTCGATGTCGTCCGTCACATTACGCTTCCGCTCCTGTCCCCGACGATATTCTTTCTCGTAATCGTCAGCGGCATCAAGTCCTTCCAGGCGTTCAACAGTTTCTACGCCCTCGTCAACGCGCGCGGCGAAGATACGCAGAACCTCATCGTGTATATATACGCGCAATTCTACGAGAACCAGCACATCGGGTATGGCGCGTCGATTGCCGTGATCATGTGCGCGGCGATCGTGTTGCTTTCCGTTGTGCAATGGCAGGTGGCCGGACGAAAGGTCTACTACGAATGATCGCGCGCGCGGCCGTGTATGGGATGCTTGCGCTTGGGAGCGTAGTCACGGTGTTCCCCTTTGTCTGGATGGTTAGCACTTCGCTGAAAACCAGCCGCGAAGCCACAGCATCGTCCATCGATCTCATCCCGGCGACCTGGCGCTGGGGCAATTTTGCCGAGGCGTTCCAGGCGGCGCCCTTCGCCCGGTATTTTTACAATACGTTTCTCGTCGCCGGAGTTGTTACGGGCGCAGTCATTGTTACGTCCCTGCTCGCGGGATATGCGCTCTCCCGCCTGCATTTTCGCGGACGAAGCGCCGTGTTCGCGTTCGTGCTCGCGACGATGATGGTCCCCTTTGAAGTAGCGCTCATCCCCAATTTCCTGCTGATTCGGGATTTGGGATGGTACAACACCTACGCCGCGCTGATTGTCCCGTGGTGTGCCAACGCGTTTTCGATTTTCCTCGTGCGCCAGTCTTTTCTAACCTTGCCGATGGATTTCTTCGAAGCGGCGAAGGTCGATGGGTGTGGCCATCTGCGGTTTCTCACGTGGATCGCTGCGCCGCTCATAAGACCTACGATAGTCACCATCGCGCTGTTTTCATTTCTCGGCAGCTACAACTCACTGCTTTGGCCGATCATTGTGACCAACGACGAAAGCATGCGCCTGATCCAATACGGCCTCACGGTGTTCTGGGGTGAGGCCGGCGTGCAGATCAACCTGCTCATGTGCGCGTCCACGATTGTCATCGCGCCGACGGTGGCGCTATACTTTCTCGCGCAACGCAACTTTCTCGAGAGTTCTCTCAACGCAGGCATCAAAGGATAATTCCCATGTCCTCCGTCCGGATTTTCTGCGTCGTCATTGTTATCACTTCCATCTCGTTCTGTTGCACTCCCTCGGACACCGGCGGCGATTCCGCCGCGCCGCGCGAATTCAAGCCAATCGACGCAAACGCCGCCGTATGCTGGGACCGCAACACTCTTGAGACCGCAAAGCTGTTGGATTCAATCGCGGCAGATTACAACGCTACGCGGCAGGGCGCGTTGCCAATCAAGCTGGAGTATCTCGGTAATTACGGCGACATCTTCCGGAAAGTGTCATTGAGCATTCAGGCGCGCGAACTCCCCGCGACCGCGGTTGGCTACGAACCGATGGTCTCCGAATACGTCGTTGCGGGCGCCGCGCTGGAATTGGACGGCTATATCGCCGATTCGCGCATCGGCCTTTCCGCGGAAGACCGCAATGATTTTTATCCCAGCGTGCTCGAAACAAACCGCTTTCCCCAGTTCGCCGGGAAAATGTATTCGTTTCCTTTCTGCAAAAGCGTGTTAATGATGTACGTTAACAAGCGCGTGCTGCGCGACGCCGGTATCGAGACGCCCCCGGCGACGTGGGACGAATTTGTGAATCAATGCCGGGCCATAAAAGAAAAAACAGGCAAGCAAGCCTATGCCATTAGCGTCGATTGTTCTACCATCGAAGGATTTATTTACAGCATGGGCGGGGACATTGTGGACGGGTCAGTCACAACATTTGATCGCGATGCCGCACTACGCGTGTTCAAGCTTTACGAAACCCTGGTCAAAGAAGGTCTCGCCTACCAGGTGCAACCGGGGACTTATGACGATCGCGAAGATTTTGCGCACGACCGCACGGCGTTTTTTTTTCGCCCCAGTTCGCACCGGCCCGATGCCGCGCAACTAATGGCTTCGAGAATGGATGACTGGAGCATGACGCGCATCCCCCAGGAGGACCCTGCAAACCCCGGCACGGTGCTCTACGGGCCGAATATCTGCGTCTTTCGCACGACGGAAGAACACCAACAGTCCGCATGGGGATTCATCAAACACTTTACTTCGCCCGAGGTATCGGTGCGATGGGCGCTGGCGACCGGCTATCTGCCAATCCGTAAGTCTGCCGCGGCCGACCCCGATATGCTGGCGTTTTGGGAAAAATGGCCGCAAGACCGGGATGCATTCGAGTGTCTTGCATTCGCGCGATCACAGCCGAACCTCGTGGGTTGGCAGGAAGTACGGACGCTTGTGGAGCGCGCGCTGACCGCGGTGTTGACAGGTCTAAAAACGGCGGAACAGGCTACATCCGATCTGAAGCGCGATGCGGACAAGGTCCTCGCGGCGCAGCTCTAGTGTCATGAATCCCAAATCCTTGGAAAAAACCACACGTATAATCCGATCTTCAAAGTCCCCTTTGAAGGGGATTTCATAATCTGATCTTCAAAGCCCCCCTTTGAAGGGGGATTTAGGGGGATGTGAGGTCTGATTTCCAAACTTTATATCGAACGAATCTCAAACTGCGGACTCCAAGGCCGGGCGCAAACTTATTCGTCGATGGGATGTCCCTGCGGATCATGGTGTGCCGCGAACTCGCTCAACGCATCACGCACCTGTTCTTTCGCGTCGCGCGAAAGAAATTCGAGGTCCGTTTTCCGGCGCATCAGCAACCGGCGATCTTGATGAGGCCATCCGGCGTCAGCCCGCCTCTCCAATCGCCGATCCATGCTTTTCCGGCGGTCTTTGAGCCAATTGCCATACTCATCCTGAAAGTACCCTGCACGCTGATCGCTCACGGGCATCCCCTTATTTATATGCCAGTATAATCAGGGCAGGGGGGAATACTTCAACAAGGGCGGCGTTTAGAATTTGCCGAACAGCAGAATTTGAACGCACTTGGCCGCGCGGAGCGCCTTGGAGTGCGGCGTGTCAGCGACGCTTTCACTTTGGATAACCGAAACGCCTCAATAAATGTACAGGCTTCAGGATTATGCGAATAAAAAAACTGGGCAATCGCGCTTAATTACGAAGCGGCTTTGCCCAGGACATGGAAAGCGGCAGCTATCCGCTATCGCACTCCAAGGCGCTCCGCGCGGAATTTTGACGTTGTTGGGCCGCGCACGGCGCGCCTTCGCTTTTCTTCACACATGGCCATTGCCAGACAGCAGGATGCGATGCGGCATGCGGGGCGCTTGTGATAGGATGCAAACGGTGCGCGGCGCGCGCGCCCGGTGCCGGTTGAAACGCCATATAACGGAGACAAAGCATGCGCATCTCCCCGTCGCGAATAGGTCTGCTTGTATTGGTGGCCGCAATTGCCGCATGCGGCGGACCGCCGCAGTCCGGGCCGTCGCCGGCGCCCGCGGAGCAGCTTGCCCACACGCAGGACCAGCCCCCGTCCAAACTTGAAGAAATTGCGTCTTTTAATGCGGCGCCGACGACTGAAACAAAGATCATCGCCGATCTCATCGGTGAAAAAGGCGAAGGCGAACCAGTAAAAGGTGATTGGCTGGTTACGCGTTCGCCGGTGGAACCCTCGACCCTGAACGTGCTGCTCGACACCGCGGACGCATATGCTCAGCGGATTTGCATCAACAATGTATTCGAATCACTTGTAGATACCGATAATCGCACGTTGCAAGCAATCCCATTGGTCGCGGATCGATGGGAAATCTCTGACGATCACCTGACGTACACGTTTTACCTGCGCAAAGACGTGAAGTTC
>JAWXCN010000239.1:0-18339 GCA_034408725.1 Candidatus Hydrogenedentota bacterium | reverse complement strand
GTCAAAAACGATCTCCCCAACCGCAGGTCAACCGACGCCGGGCCTATCTGCCGCGGGTCGAGCGAATCGATCCGCAGTTCACCACTTGCCAACAATTCTTTTATTTTCCGGTCAGGAAGGATCACGGGGAATAATCTCCAACGGCCAAACGCGGGGAAGTGTAGGGGAGGGGATGTCGGAAACGCAAAGACGCGCGGGCGCGCGCCGGTTACTCTTCTTTTCGTGTAAGCGCCTGCCGCAACGAGTACAGTCCCTGAATAAACGATGCGAATTCCATATTCTGTGCCAAAAGGTCTCCAAACCGGATTCCTGCCCAGACCCGCCCGTCAGTGTCTGGCAAGAGACGTGAAACCACGGCAGGCCCGATGAACATTGCCGGCAAATAGTCGGTTACCGCGAAGCGTTGCGTCGGGATTCCAATGACCACTTTTTGACCGATTTCCAGGTGATGCTTGGTCACAAACCACGCGCCGCATACAGAAATATTCCGTACAATGCCCGGTCCCACAAGGCGTTGGGGAGGATTTCCGTTTTGCGCGGTGATCGAGATTTTGATCCGGAACTTGAAGCGTTCCGAGTCGCGCTGGTTGCTCTTTTTCGGTTCGAACGGATCAGACCAAGCGACGTTGGTATTGTATCGTGACATGCCCGGCACTCCTAATGCCGTGGAAAGAATATCACAACCTTTCCAATTTGTCTACTAAGTGCAGTTTGTTCACAATTCGTATTTCTCCGCCAACCTAAATCGCCAATGGGCCAGACCCCGCAATTGGGCTAAAATTGAACGCGCCCGGTTCTAGACCACTCAATCCGTAGTACTGTTCGTTCAAGCGCTCGATGACTGCGTCTCCAGCGTCGCGGGACACGAGTACCATCATGCATCCGCCAAGGCCCGCGCCCGACAACTGAGCCCCAAAAACGCCTGGGCAATCTTTGGCGATATCGACCATCCGGTCAATTTCAGGGATGCTGCACGCGTAAACCCCGGGTTGCGCGTAAATCTGCGCGGACTCGACGCGGCGCCCATCTTCGCTGGCCAGGCCACCGATGAATGTTTGCAAAGCGGCGTCCGAAAGATCGGCAATGCCGGGCGAATTGTTTGAGCGGCGCACGCGATCTCCGTCATGAGAGATGTTCATCAACGTGCCGAGGCGAGGCATGTCGCCGCGTTTTAGCGCATCGTGCGCCCTCCTGCTCCGTTCGCATTCCGCAATGCCAAACAAGAGGCGGCCGCGCAATTCATACTCCCGCGGCGGGACGTGCAAGACATCTAACTGCTCGTCGCCAAGTTCGTCGCGAAGTTTGGCTGGTGTAATGCGTTCCGGCACTTCAAGCAGGATGCGATAAATATCCGCGGGGCGAATGCCGAGCGTGTCCGGCGCCACATCGCGAAGATGTTGAATCAATGGCGCGTAGTGCGGGAACCGCTTTTTCACCCAGCGCACCGCAAATTCGTACGATGCAATGCGCTCGTTAAAGGTTTCTCGCGCGCCTGCCGCTTTTCGCGCCTGCACGCGCGAATTGCAGATCACAAGTGAACAGTCTTCGGGGAACGGCAGGTAGTCCTTGATGGCAAATGGGAAGAAGCACACGTGGGCGACGCGGCGTGACTGGCTCAGTTTCACTGCGGCGTGATCGGCGCTTCCCCCTCGCGTGCCAACAAACCATTCTCCTTCGCCGCACACGTCAACAAGATCGTGTGAAGACACATCAAGCGCGTTTGAAAGCACAAGGGCTTCTGCCATGGCCACCACCAACGCGGAAGAAGAACTCAACCCCGCGGCCATCGGTATGTCACCGGTGACGATGCAATCAACCCCGTGAATGAGGCGGTCCTTGAACTGTTGTTGGAGGCGCAGCATGGGCGCCTTCAGGTAATTGCCCCAGTCGCCCGCGAGGTCACGTACCATCGACATCACGATGCCGCTGTTCACGAATTCCCGCCAGTCGTCGAGCCCAACCTTTTCGAGCAGATCTCCAACACTGAACTCGATGTCCGGGAACTGGGAGACCTCGGCATTTCGCGCGCGCACGACCCCATCGGAACGCGGCCGCGCCACAAGAATATGCTCGCGGTCGATCGCCATAAGGTTCACGCAGCCCCCGCGATGATCGACGTGTCGGCCCATAAGATTAATTCGGCCAGGCGCGCGAACCACGGTTACCGCGCCGCTGGTCCCAAAATGTTCGATGAAAAGCTCAACCGCTGCGAGCAGCCGAAGCCGCTTTTGTTCCCGTAGCGCGTCATTTGACCCATAGATGTCGCGGAACAGGGACTTCATTGATTCATCGGGATTCCGTAGGCGCGCGGCCCATTCCGCTGGGGGTTTGAAAATTATCGGGTTTGGTGTCGCCTCTCGTTGAAGTGTCGAAATGCCCTTGGTCCGGAAAAAGTCCTCGATTTCCAGCAGTTCTTCGGGATTGTTGAATGCCAGCACATCGTCAGGCGCATCGACGGGGACAGGCAACACGTGTCCACCCCGTTCAACGACGTACGCAATTGTATCGGTGAGATATTCTTCTTTTTGAACATTGCCGCGAGACAATGCGTCAAGCGATTCAAACAGCACAGATGCTTTGAATAAATAGACCGCTTGATTCACGCAGGTAGTGTTTGCTTCGAGTTCCGCGGCGCTTATCGTCTCGTTACCCAGATGGAAGGTGATATCGCGGGATTCGGCATTGGCAAGGTCCGCGCGTTCAATGACGCGAAGCACCTTTCCCGCCGTATCCGTGATGATGCGTCCCGCGTTGGGCCAGCGTGACTTCGGCGCGGTAAGCAGCGCAATGTCCGGTTGCTCCCGATCAAATGACGTCAGCAATTTGTCGAGCGCCCGCCGCTCGATCACTTTGTCGCCCGCGACGATTAGCACCGCGCCGTCGAATCCGAGACCCTGTAACATTGCCGCGCCCTGTTTCGCTGCGTGGCCGGTGCCAAGAAGTTCGGCCTGATAGACAAATGCCGCCTCTGGAAATTTTGGCCCGACCTCGTCGATCACTTTGCCCGCTAAATGTCCCACGACGAGGATATTGGGCGTCACCTCGAGACCGCGCAGGTGTTCCAAAAGATGCAGCACTGCCGGTTTCCCCGCAATCGGAAAACACACCTTCGGCATGCGCCGGGCCTGCATGCGGCGTCCTCTGCCCGCGCATAGAATGATGGATGCGATCTGCTTCATCGTTCTGGATGCACTACCATGAAATGCAACCTGTCACGGCGCCGGCAGATCGATTTGAACAGGTTGTGAATCCACTCCAATCTCGATAGGTTGGCGATGGACAGGCGTGCGGGGAAGATTGAGCAAGGCAGTGATATCGGGATTAGACTCGTCAAAGTCCATCGAATACACCTCAAGTGTGTAACTGCCGGGCGGGACATTGTCGAGCGCGAAACTGCCGTCGGGTCCCACCATCGTCTGCCCACCGAGCGATCTAAACGATTCGAGCAGGTTCGCGAAATTCGTAAGGTCGAGTCCTTCGAGCGGTGTGCCATCGGGCTTGCGCAGAGCGACCAGTGTGAGCGTGCCAAGATCGCCATTGATCATGCCGGACACCTCGACGCCGCCAACTCCGCCGAGCGAGATATCTTCGGTCTGTCCCTCCGCAATATCGACAACTTCAGGATTAAACTGCATGCCCTCGCCCATCGAGCCAATGCGAGAAGGATCAAACGCAGCGATCATGTGCGGTCCCGACGTGAGACCCGATACCTGAAACCGGCCCTGGCTGTCGGTCTGCACAAGTTCGACGCCAGACTCACTGAGCATCACGATCATCGCGCCAGGCCGCGGCTTTCCATCCAGCGTGAACGTGCCGCGCGCTTCACCGCCCTTGCCCAGCGTCACGCGATATCCGGTAATGTCCTGTCCGGGCGAAACGCTGAACCCTTGCACAACGGTCTTCGCATAATTGCCATGCGATACCACCAGCCTGTACGTCCCCGGCGCAACTTGCGGAATGCTGAAGCCACCGTCCGCGGCAGATGAAGTTGTTCCAGCCGTCTTCAATACACCGGCCGGAATGAATTCAGACACGAGATTCGCCGCCAGATCCTGCGTCATCGGCGCAAGTTGTATCGTTGCGCCCTGCACGGGTTCGCCACCTGGCCCGGCAACTGTCCCGCCGACACTCACACCGGGATTCAGGAGTATCTGCAGGTTCATCACGTCCTGGCCTGCCGCAACTTGCGTCATGGCCGATTCCGCACTGCCTTTAGAAGCGCTCTCTGCCTTAACGACATACGCTCCCGGGGCAAGTTTCGTGAACTCGAAATGACCATTGCCGTCCGTGCGCTGTCCGCCGGGTTCGCCCCCAAACATCCCTTGCATGATCGAAATGAACGACGATATTTTTCCGGTCTCACCCTCGTTCGACAAACTCACGCGGGCATTCGGCACGGGATCGCCGGCGAGGTCGGTGACATGACCGCTAATCGACGCCGGCGGCGTCAATTGCAAGGTCACCGTCGCGCCAACGGCCACCGCCGGTTGATTCGCAATGCCCTCATCCGACGATACGCTTAAATCGAAAGCAGGCCCACGCAGATCTGTTAGTTCAAACGTGCCGTCCGCGGCAGTTGTTGCGCCATAACTTCGCCCTGGATTTCCGACCGCGCGTGCTTCGACTCGCACGTCCGCGGCAGGCGTATCATTGTCCCGCACGACGGTTCCGCGAATAGTACCCTGCGCCGGTTCATCTTTCGTTTCTTCATCGGCAACGATGACTTCAAGGCCCGTGATGTCCGTCTTTCCATCCACTTCCACGCGCAAAGCCTTGCTTCGTGTCCGCGCCGAACGGCTGGCAATCATGCCGCCGCCAAAGTCGGCTTGAGGCCTCAGCCAATACGCCCCCGCGGGAATATGCTCCAGCGTAAACGTGCCATCATCAGCCGCGCGGACCGTCCTCGGACCATTGAAACCTGTCCAACCTTCCCCGGAGTCAGGGACGAGCATGAGTTCCGCGTTCGCGGCAGGCGCACCATCAACCTTTTTCGCGGTCCCAGACATCGCGCTCCCGCGGCCCAAGGTAATGGTGAGATGAGGCGCGGAAACATTGCGTCCGATTGTGAATGGCTCGCTTGTCGCGTCCGCGTATCCGTCCGCATGTCCGAGCATGCGATATTCCGGCTCGATTTCCAATCCGCGCACGGTGAACGCGCCAGTTTCGTCCGTGCGCGCATTTCCCGGCTCAATATCCATGAGTAGACCGGCGTTCATGCGCCGCATCGTGCGTTGAATCATCTGTGCCGGCATGGCCGTCACCAGCGCGTTTGCCACGGGTGTTCCATTCGTGTCTATGACAGTGCCCGACACCTCCGCCCCGCGTTCCAGAGTAAAATTTACGTCCGAAATGATGCTTCCCGCAGAAACTTCAATTGGGACTGTGTCCTCTGGCTTATAGAGGTAGCCGCTGTCCCGCATGCTTAGGGCCAACCGGTACGACCCCGGTGGGACTCCATCAAGCGCGTAGCTTCCGTCTGGTTGCGATTGTGCTCGCCGGCTTGGGTCCTGCCCGCGCGACTGCAACCGTTCCATGACGTTTTCCTGTGCGCCGACCAATTCGACGCCAATCCCTTCAATCGGTTTTTGGGTGCCTTTGTCTGAAATCATCCCGGAGATAGTGCCGCCGCGCATGAGTTGGAAGTCGATCCGCAACTCGCTGCGATTCTCCGTGCGCAACGTGTTTCGCTGCCGGGTATAGCCCGGTGCGCTGCAAAGAATCGCGTTATAAACGCCTGGCTCGACGCGCACCTCGAACACACCGCTCACGTCGCTCAGTGATTCCGCGGGCTCCGGCGCATCGCCATCCTCTTGCGGACCCTCCCGCCGCGCGCGCACCTGTGCTCCTTCAATCACCGCGCCAGTCGCGGCATCAGTCACCGCACCGAAAACGCGGACGAGGTTGTCCGGAGTGGAAGTTGCCTTTACATCCGGTGTGCTTGCTGGCGTGTCCGGTACATTCGTGACAGGTGTCTGCGCCCGAGGCGATTCGGCTGGCCGGCGCGTTGTCGCCCAATACGCGCCGATGCCAACGCCCACCAGAGCGGCAGCCACCAGGAAACTCAGAACTGCTCTTTTCACAAAGTACATCCTTGCGTCGAACCAGGCTCACGCCAATTACCAGGCAAGCATTAGACTCCAGGTACTACGGGATTGGATTCCGGGAGTTTAACACGTAGGCTGGTCGAATGGCCTCAATAACTGCAGCGGACGGGTGAATGTACATGGAACCCGGAGAATCAGACGATTCGGAAATCGAGAAGGCCAGGGTCGGCCTGTGCGCCACATGTGTTCATGCCCGGGTGCTGCCCCATCCACATGGAGGCCACTCCTATTGGCGTTGCGGCAAATCGGATGAAGACAAATCATTTCCAAAATACCCGCGATTACCCATGATTCAATGCCGCGGCCACATAAAAAAAGTATAGGTACAACGCGCCTCCCCGCGCGCTGATACCGGGTGGGCGCGTGTCCCCACGCGCCCTCCCTTACATAGCCAGGAACCCGCCATCCACCACCATTTCCGCACCGGTCATCCACGCCGATTCATCGGATGCGAGGAAGAGGGCGGCGTTGGCGATGTCCCGCGCGTTGCCTAGCCTGCGCATCGGAATCTCGCTCGCAATCGCGGTGCGCTTTTGTTCATTTAGATAAGGCGCCTGCAACGGTGTATCGATGAAACCGGGGTGGATGATGTTGCAGCGAATCTGTTCCGGCGCGAATTGTATGGCGAGTGATTTACAAAGAGAGATGAGCGCGCCTTTTGCACAGGTGTACGAATCCTGCGCGAGCGTAAACCCTGCCAATGCGGAAATTGATCCAACCAGAATAATCGAGCCGCCGCCAGCATTGCGCAACGCGGGTATACCGTGCTTGGTAAGGAAAAACGGGCCCTTCAGATTGATAGCCTGGACCTTGTCCCAATTTTCCTCCGTCGTATCGATCACGGACTTGTCTCGGTCCTTCCAGAGCACGCCGGCATTTGCATACAGGATATCCAGCTTGCCGAAGTTCTTCACCGCCTCATCAATTCCGGTCCTAACATCGCTTTCCTTGCTCGCGTCGCCTTGAACAAAAACGGCGGCGCCACCCGCCTTTTTAATGAGCGCGACGGTTTCATTGCCCGATTCCGCGTTCATGTCGAATACAACGACGCTGGCGCCTTCCGTGGTGAACAACAGCGAGGCCTCGCGGCCCATGCCGAGACCCGCGCCGGTGATGATCGCCACTTTATCCTTCAACCGCATGATTCCATTCCTTCCGCCGTGAAAATGTTGCGCCTGAATACGAACACCCCCGCGCGGCAAACGCGGGGGTGCTCCAAAAATAATCGTCTGCGTGCTAACCCTGGCTGCTGCTGGCGATGCGCCAGCCAGCCGCTTCTTTTTTCAAGGTTAACGACAGCGGAATTGCGCCCATGTCACCGGAAAGATTCACGGGAGTCGCCGTCGCTTGATCGCCGTTGACCGTGATTACCGTTGTCGTAAGGTCCACCTTGGCGCCGTCGAGATAACCCGCGTCGATGACCTCCTGAAGGAAGCCTTTCATCTCCGGCTTGCCGCGGCCGTCGGAATCTGAAAAGCTGTCGGAGTAGAAGGTAACGATGGTGTCGATGTTTTTCGTCGCGAGCGCCGCACCCCAGTCGTTGAGGACTTTCGTGATGGCCGCCTTGTCGTCAGCAGGTTTCTGGGCAGCGGCGTCGCCACCGCCCGTCGTGGCACAGCCCACAGCGACTGCCATCGCAAACAAACAAATGCACAGATTTAGAAAAGCCTTGCTTTGCACGATACGATTCCTCCCCAAAAAAATCGATTGATATGCCACACCTTATTAAGACACGGCACTATGGTAATCACACGCCCTTGTTGCGTGCAACCCGGCTGTTTGACTGATATACTCGGGGCCATTCCGAAGGCAAATACTGATTGAAGGATGAATTATTCATGCAGCCCAACCCTAAAATGCTATTACTCACCCTGGTCCTGATGCTATTACTTGCGCTAGGCCTAGCGGTAGTTTTCTTTGGAAGTGGCGGCGCGCAATCGGCCAACGCGATTGGCGCGCCCACTGAATCCCCGGCTGCGCAAGTCGCGGCCAATGCACCGAAGCAGGCTGCGCCTATCGCGCCTGCCGGAGTGAAGAAAGGCAGGGTCGTCATCCTCGGTTTTGACGGCGTCGAACCCACGATCGTCGACACGATGCTCGATGCGGGAGAGTTGCCAAACCTCGCGAAGCTGCGTGATACAGGATCGTATGCGCGTCTGACTTCGGCGATTCCGCCTCAATCTCCATCCGCGTGGTCGTCGTTTGCGACGTGCAAGAACACCGGCGCGCACGGAATATATGATTTTATAACGCGCGACCCGTCGAGGTATGGCCCGAGGAAGGGCTTCGGGTCGTCCGAACATGCAAAGCTTGGCCCGGATGGCGCAGTGACAGAGCCCGCAAAATTCGTTTCATTGCGCAAAGGCGATTCCTTCTGGAAAATCGCCGATCAACAGGGACTAAAATGCGCCGCGTTGTTGGTGCCGTTCGCGTTTCCCGCGGAAGACCTCGCCCAAGGGTGCATGCTCTGCGGGCTGGGCGTAACGGATATTCGTGGCACGGACAGCACGTATTTTTCGTTTTCCGAGTCTCATGCCGCGCCGGAAAATGTCGCGGGCGGCATATTGCTTCCGCTCTCATTTACGGACAATGTCGCGTCGGTAACCATTCCGGGTGCGCGCAACCCACTAAAACCTTATGGGTCGCCCGAAGGATTTGTTCAAGTCCCGCTCGAATTCACCGTGGACCGCGGCGCAAAGAAGGTGTCCATAAAAACGCCAGCAGAGACCTTGGAGCTGGCCGAGAACGAATGGTCAAAATGGATTGAATGGTCTTTTGAGGTGTCGCCCAAATTTACGGTGAAGGCCATCAGCCGGTTCTACGCTATGGAGGCCGGCGATCAGGTCAACGTCTATATGGCATGTCTGCAATTCCATCCGAAAGCGCCCTATATCCGGTTATCCACTCCGGAAACGTATTCCTCCGAACTGATGGATAAGTACGGCCTGTTCAAAACCATCGGATGGTCGTTCGACACGCACGCGGTGCGCAAGGACGCGCTGTCCGACGACGCTTTCCTCGAGGACGTAGCGAATTCGATGACATGGAACGAGCGTCTTACCGTGGACGAGATGGATCGCAATGTGCATGACATGGTCATCGCCGCGTGGACGGGTCCCGACCGCGTATCGCATATGTTCTGGCGGTTCCGCGATCAAAAACATCCTCTCTACACGGAAGCAGGCGCAAAACAATACGGTCGTGCCGTCGAGAACACCTATAAGGCAATGGACGGTACGGTCGGCAAGGTCATGGCCAAGCTTGCCCCCGATGATTTATTGATGATCCTCTCTGATCACGGGTTCAAGAGTTTTCGCAAGGGCCTCAATGTTAATACGTGGCTCGTGCGCAACGGATTTTTGAACGTTGTCGGTCAGACCGATCCGGCAACCGCGTACACGACGAAGGATCAATCGTTTTTGTCCGGTTTCGATTGGACGAAATCGAGGGCCTATAGCCTTGGGCTTGGAAGCATCTTTATAAACATGAAGGGACGCGAAGGCCAAGGAATCGTCAGCGCCGAAGACGCCGATGCGTTGGCCGGCGAAATCCGGCAAAAACTCCTTGCGTTCACCGATCCCGAAACAGGCGAGAAATTGTTCGACGCTATCTATACGAAAGAAGTTTTCACCGGGGCCGCCTCCGCGGACGCGCCTGACCTGCAACTGGGCTATGCCGATGGATTCCAATCGAGCAAGGCAACCGTCAGTGGCTCCGCGCCCGAAGCCTTGTTGGAAATCAACGACGACAAATGGAGCGGCGAACACGGCAGTTCCGACGTGGCAAACACACCAGGCATATTTTTCTCGAATAAAAAAATCAATACTGAAAAGCCCGGTATCATCGATTTGGGTGTCACCGCGCTGCATTATCTTGGCGCGGCAGTGCCCACGGATTTAGAAGGGAAACCGCTGTTGTAGGCCATTGCGCCGTGTGCTAATCTTGAAAAGGTTTTTTGAGCGTATTCGCGCTCGCAGTGGAGCAGGTTGAATGAGCGTCTTGAACATCGTGTTTTACCCCGACGATCCGTTGACCCAGGTCGCCGCCCCGATAGACCGCGTCGGCCCAGCGATACAACGGCTCGTGGAAGACATGTTCGAGACGATGTACGCGAGTGAAGGCGTCGGACTAGCCGGGCCGCAGGTCGGCGTGGCAAAACGGCTCTTCGTCTTGCACGAACCCGACGGCGAAAAAATGTGCCTCATTAATCCCGAGATCACCGAACTCGAGGGCCGCGACGTGGGTCAGGAAGGGTGCTTGAGCCTGCCGGAAATTTATGTGCAGGTTCCGCGCGCGACGCGGATTCACGTGCGCGCCTTGAATGAAAAAGGCGAGCCGGTCGATTTTGAAGCCACTGATTTTCTCGCGCGCATTATTCAGCACGAATTTGATCACCTCAATGGCGCCCTGATTCTGGACCGTGTCGATGTCTTGACGCGGCACGCCAAAATGCAGGAATGGGAAGATATCCGGGGCCGCCTCCTGGCAACGGGCACGCGAGGTTAGACGGTGTTATTCGAGTCGCCGTCAGTTGAGCGGCTTGTTGAAGCCTTTCGCAGATTGCCCGGTGTCGGCAAACGCACCGCGGAACGCTATGCGTTGCACATTCTCAGCGCGCCCGCGGATGAAGCACGGGAATTGAGCGACGCGCTACGCAATGCGCGCGAACGCATCACCACCTGCTCCGTTTGTTGCACGCTCACCGAAAGCGATCCCTGCCCGATCTGCGCAAACCCCTCGCGCGACCATTCCATTATCTGCGTTGTAGAACGTCCCGCTGGCACATTCGCAATCGAAAGAGGCGGCACGTTTCGCGGGCTTTATCACGTATTGAACGGCGCGATTAATCCGCTCGACGGCATTGGCCCTGACGAACTCACTTTCGAAAGGCTCGCGCGCCGCGTAGCCGAAGGCGGCGTGACCGAAGTGATCGTTGCCACCAATTCGACGGCGGAAGGCGAGTCCACCGCGCTCTACCTCGCAAAACGTCTGGAAGGCGCCGGCGTCAATGTCACACGCATTGCCCACGGCGTGCCCATGGGCAGCGGTCTCGAACTCGCCGACGGTCTTACCTTGTCCCACGCCCTTCAAGGCCGCACCAGGCTGGGTTGACTTCTGAAGCGCGCGCGTAGCCTTGCCACGCAAGATTTCGAGGATGCAGTAATCATTGCGACTGCCGAAGCCGCGAAATGTGAAACGATTGTTACTCGTGACTCAAGAGGTTTTGAGGTTTCTTCACTACCCGTACTTAATCCACAAGAATTCATTGATTCATATATCACTGGCGATCAATGATGCGTTTTGGTGAATTATCACTACTCCGGTGCAGTTTTTTTCGATGATTCAGAAACGGCCGTCGGCGGCGTCAGAACCGGCGCCGACTCCTCCGCCGTCCACGGACCGCCCATGATGTATTCGAGCTCGGCGGCTGCTACCTGGATGTCGCGAAAGGCCTGCGCGCGCTGTTCCTCAAATTCCAACAATGTCTGCACTGTAGAAAGCACGTCCAAGAATCCCGCGTCAGCGCCGCCCGACGCATACGCGCCTTCGAGTGTCTCATACGTCTGCTTTATCTTGGGTAGCAAGTTGTCATCGTACAACCGCAGCCGACGATAGCCGTCCTCGATTCCGTAAATTGCCAGCTTGGCAGCGCCTTCCAATGTGATCGTGGTTTTCCGCTTTTCGTGTTCCGCTGCTTTCTTCCGGTGCTCCGCTTCCCGCACACCAGCCTTCACTTTGCTGCGCCATATCGGAAGGTTCATGCTGACGGATACCATCACCTCATCTTTCATCTTCTCATTGTCGAGCATGTTTTCGAGTTCGACAAAGCTGTTCAAATCCATCGCGCCTTGCAAGGCGGTTTCTACGCCGTCCCGTTGCGCCGCCGATACAGCGGATGCGGCGGCGCGCGCGCGCGCTATGACAGTCCCACCCGGCGGAATCGCCGGTAACATCGGCACGCGCGGATTGGCAATCCGCAGCGATGAATCGAGCGCATCGAGCACGGCGCTCGTCCGCGGTTCGTTTCGCACGTCCTTCATGTCGGTGTAACTGATGCCAAACGTAAAGTCCGGCCAACCTTTCTTTCGCGCGAGGGTGACTGCTTCCGCGCGACCCGATATGCCCGCGTCCATCCCGCTCAACGCCGGATTCGCAATGCGAATACGCGCCAACACGACGGGCGCCGGTGGCGGTGGGGGTGGCAACTCCATTGGTTGAGGGAAGGGTAAATTCGGAGAGGCCTCGCGTCCGAGAGCTTCGTTGAGTTTTCCGCCCATCGCGTTCTTCTCAAGCGCATAAGAATCGTAGGACGCCTGGAGCTTTGCCTCCTCCATCTCGATGCGCAACAGGTCTTCCTGCCCACCGATGCCCAGCGAATACCGCGATCGTGCAACATCACTCAGCGACGTCAGCACATCCACCTGCTCCATCGCGATCCGCGTGCGTTCGGCAAGAAAGCTATACTCGGCATACGCCTTTTTGATTTCCGCGACGCGTTCTAGCCGTGCAAGCTGATACGCGTTGAACGTTAGTTCCGCCTCCGCCTCCGCCTTTTTGCCGCGCGTTTTCAGGGTTCCAAACCACGGCACATCCTGCGACAGCATCACCGAGTAGCGTCCCTCGCCACCCGACGACCGGAGAAAATACCCCAACGACAGCATCGGGTCTTCCAGTGCGGTTTCCTGTGGCACTCGCGCGAGATCCGCATCGTAGGTGGCGGCGAGTTCATCAAGCGCGGGATGGTTTATCGTCCCGCCGATTGTTTCAAGAATATAGCCGCGCACTTCTTCGTTTGGCGCGAAGAATTCGGGCGGCGCCAGATTTGATTGCCCCAGAAACATTATGATGGCGAACAATTGCATGGGATAATCGTTGAGCAATGCTTGTGCCCAATATGACCTTTGGCGTAAAGCGAGTGTGTACGGCGACTTGTGCGCTACACAACATAGCACGTTTGCCGCATGCCAAACAGTTTGTGCCCCGCCATTCGACAGATTCTGGCGAGGGCTACGCCGGAAAACGTTATCGAGTATGATGGAACACGCTGCAACAAGGAGCCTTGGCATGAACCACAAAGACGCTACATCGTCCATTAAGCCGGAGATACTTCCGGACCTTCCCGTGCGCAAAGCCGAGCGTATCGCCCGAGACAGCGGCAAGGCGGAAGCGCTGGCCACCTCCGCGCAGGAACGCGCGCGAAAATACCGCAAAGCCCTGGGCGATACCTGGGGACACGTCCAGACGTTCGCGCGCATGCTACGGTCATACGCACGCCGCCAGTACACAAAGGTGCCCTGGAAAACCATCGCGCTCGTCACCGCCGCGCTTCTGTATTTTATCATGCCGTTCGACGCACTCCCGGACTTTCTGTTCGGCGGATTCATTGACGACGCCGCGATTCTCGCCGCCGTGTTTCGCCAGGTACGGACGGAGCTGGACGCATTTCTCGAATGGGAACGCACCAACGTCCCCGTCCCTTGAGACCAATAAAACGGAGGGATAAATGCACATTACGCGCAGGGAATTCATTGCGGCGTCCGCGATCGCCGCGGCAACGGCTACCACAAATGTAGGAGGGGAAACAGTGCGGCATTCCGGGATGATGGCAGGCGTCGCGATCCGGGACATTACCCCCGCGCCCGGCGTGCCCATGTGGGGATACAGCGACAGAAAAGGGCCGTCAACCGGCACACTCGATCCCCTGCATGCGCGCACCGTAGTTTTTAGGACCGGTGACACGAGCATCGCCATCGTCACAATGGACCTCGGCCGGACTCCGCGACCCGCCGTGCTCGATAAAATTCGCGAAAAGGCAAAAGCCGCCGGCGTGACGCACTGCATCTTCACCGCATCCCACACGCACGGCGGCCCGATCATGGAATTGGACGACGCACCACACGTGCTAGCCATCGCGGAAAAACTGGCGGAATCGATCAGCGAAGCCGCGGGCAAACTCCAGCCCGTCAACATAGGGATAGGCTCGACCCTGTTCGACATCTCGCACAACCGACGGCTCATCATGCCCGACGGTTCCTGCGAAATGTTGTGGCGTAACGAAAACAAACGCCCGACGAACCCTGTCGATTATGAAGCAACGATTGTAAAACTGGATGCAACAGACGGTAAACAGCTCGCGATCCTCGTTCACTTCGCGTGCCACCCCGTCGTGCTCGCCGGCGACAACCTCGAATACAGCGCCGACTACGTCGGCGAAATGTGCCGCATCGTCAAAGAAAAATCCGGCGCCGAATGCCTGTTCCTCCAGGGTGGCTGCGGCGACATCAACCCCTACCTCGACAAAACGCCCCGCGATCAGGGCGGCGTCGAATCCATGCGCGCCACCGGCAAGGAATGCGCGGACGCCGTCCTCGCTCTGCTGCCTCAAATCCAAACCGCCGCGCCCGAAAACCCCAGCCTCGCGCTATCCGAAAAACACGTCGAAGTTGGCACCCGCTGGGACTTCACCGATCCAAAACAACAAGAAGTGTTCCGCGGCGTCTACGGTGGCCTGTTTGATCGATATCTCGCCGACCTCAAACCGGACCTCGCGGTACCGCTCTCAGTCCTGCTCATCAACGGCGAACTCGCGCTCGCATTCGTCCCCGGCGAACTCTTCACCCAACACCAGCTTGACCTGAAAGCGCATGCGCCACTATGGCCCGAAACCAATATCACTCCCTCCTTCACCGTGCCGATGATGGCCCCAATCCGCAAATTATTCAATCATCGCCGCGCGCTCCTCGTCGGCTACTCCAACGACTTCCACCTCTACTTCCCAACCGTCCTCAATGCCGCCGCCGGCGGATACGGCGGCGGCGCCGCAACCTACGTAGGCCTCGCCGCCGGTGAGAAGCTCGTGCTCGAATCCCAAATCGAAATCGGCAAACTCACGAATCGTCTCAAAGACTTCTGCACTCCCGAAGATTTTCAAGTGGTGGATGCGAAAACCACGTAACGATTCATACTCCTCGTTCCCGAAATTTTCATTTGGGAACGCTCATTGAGCGGGTCCACCGCGAACTCACCACGGAAGACGTCGCGAAGATCGTCGATCCCTATCATGCGTGGCGCAGCGATCTATCGTCCATCGGATCCATCCCGTCCATTGAGTCCACTTCGTCCACTAAGTCCACGACCTACGCCGACAGCTCCAGCATTGCGCGGACCTGAATGGTTTAGAATAAAAAAAAGACGCGGGCGACCGATTCGCCCGCGCCTTTTGCGTAATTTGTGTTATTTACTTCGCGGCGGAGGTTGCCGGGCTTGAGATTGCTACGCGTTCTACGCGCGGGCATCCCATGGACACTGCCGCAACCGCGACCAACAACACCATCAATGCTGCAAACCGTTTCATTTAGTTGTCTCCTCAAACCGCTTTACAGGCGCGTGCAACGCACACCCGCCTTGGAGCGGACCCTTCTGAATTACTTGGATTCCGCGACCGGGGCGGCTGATTTCGACAAAACGGTGGTGCGCGGGCACCCTGTCGAGAAGAGCACCGTGACCGCCAACAATGCTACGATTGCGACTAACTGCTTCATACAATGTATCCCCTTGTTTGGTAGTTCCTCGCCGGCACACGATGCAGGCGAGAGCATTCAATAAGCGTGCTTTGGTCTATTTCGTGTCCGCGATGGGCGCGATAGTGCTTGTTAGCAGGGGCACTCTGCGCGGGCACCCGGTCGAGAACAGGACGGTTAGGGCCAGCAACAACGCGATCGGCACAAACTTTTTCATTGCATGTCTCCTTGATTATATCGACCACACACCCACGGAACGGAAGTTGTGCAACAGAGTACCACTTGGGCGGGGTTCTGTCACCAAAGTTGACCAACTTTTTGCGAATGGAGGTAGGATGCGTATAATTACCGGTAGGGAGACTCCCTGATGGCCGTTGTTTTGCCGGTTTACGACGACCCAGTTATCCAGCCATGCTCGCATTTTGATGGCGCGCGGGCGCATGCCGCGCCGCAGGACCGGCTCAACGCGATTGTCGAGGCCTGCGCACCTTTCCGCGAGGAGATGCTGGCGGGCGATCCGGCGCCGTATTACCAGTCTTTTGACCTTGTTCGCGTGCCGTATCCGAGGCGGTACGCGCTGAAGGATGCCTGCTCCGTCCCGATTCCTTATATCCATATTCTGAACCGGATGTTCGTGGTGCAGTTCTGGAGCGATTCGGGGTTGAAGACGCTGCTGGTGTCGCCGTCGGATTACCGGCGGAATTCGGAGACGCCGTTCTTCAAGAACCTGAGCCAGAATTTTGGCGCGTTGCGCGGCCGGTTGGAGCCGCTTATGGCGCCGGAACTTGGGACCGTGGAGACGTGGCTTGCGCAGGCGGGAATCAGGCCGGAGCAGGTTGATTACATCACGTATGATCACCTGCACACGCAGGACATTCGCCGGTGGTTTGGCGCGGGGGAGATGCTTGCATATTTTCCTAACGCGAAGTTGCTGGTGATGCGTCAGGAGTGGGAATCGACCAAGGCGCTGCTGCCGCCGCAGAAGCTGTGGTACTGCCCCGATGGCGTCGCGGGGGTGGCGGAAGAAAAAATTGTATTGCTCGATGGGGATGTCATGCTGGGGAGGGGTGTTGCGCTGGTGCAAACGCCTGGGCACACGGAAGGCAATCACTCGATCGTCGTACACGTGCCGGAGGAATTGTTTGTGACGAGCGAGAATGGCGTTGGTCCGGATTCGTATGCGCCGCGGAATTCGCGCATTCCGGGGCTGAGAAAATATGCTGAATCAACGGGTATCGACGTTATTCTGAATAGCAACACGTTGGAGCGGGGATTGGACCAATATATTTCAATGATTCAGGAGCGGGAGATCGCGGGGAAGTCGTCGCGCAACCCTGATTTTTACAATGTGGTCAACTCGTCCGAACTGACGCCGTACTGGATGTTTCCGGGCATCACGCCAACATTCAGCTTCGGGCCGGTAACGTTCGGCGCACCCCAGAGGGCAACATCATGAGCGCGGGCGATACGTATTTCATCACGGGGTGCGCGAGCGGGATTGCGCGGCACGTCGCGGACCGCCTGATTGCGAAAGGCGCGCGGGTGTATGCGACAGACGTGAATTACGACGCGATGGCGCGTCATGCGAGTGAGCAAGGCTGGCCGGCGGACCGCGTCAAAATCGATACGCTTGATGTGCGGAAGATCGAGGCATGGGAAGAAACTTTCGCGCGGGCGGTCGAGGCGTTTGGCGCGATTGATGTGTGCATGAACGTCGCCGGTGTGATGATCTCGGGCTGGATTCAGGAACAGCCCGCGAACGAAGTGGATTTGCAGATCGACATCAATCTGAAAGGCGTCATCTGGGGGACACAGGTCGCGGCGCGACACATGATCGCGAACAAGCGGGGCCACATCGTTAATATTGCGTCGCTTGCGGGCATCGCCCCGATACCGGGCATCGCGGCGTACGTTGCGTCCAAGCACGGCGTGCGCGGATTCACGCTGGCAATTGCGAATGAACTTAAGCGCTACGGCGTACAGGCGACTGTCGTTTGTCCTGACGCGATTAAAACACCGTTGGTCGAGCAGTCGGCGCAGACGGATGCGGGCGCGATGGTGTTTTCGGGTCCGCGGCTACTGAGTCTCGATGAGATTGGTGATGTGATTATGACGCGCGTGCTACAGAGGAAGGAACTCGAGGTGGCGGTGCCGTGGAACCGGGCGTGGCTGTCGCGTATCTCTGCGATGTTTCCGGGTCTTGGGGGTTCGGTCCTGCCGGGCTTGATTAAGAAGGGGAAGCGGCACCAGCACCAGCATGTACATGGTGAGGAAGAGACGGTCTGACGGCGCCGGAGTTCCGGCGGCGCTTACGAGATTGGTCAATAGTTAAGGTTCTATACGGGGAAGTGTACAAATTATTTACTCGCGGCCGGCGGGATACGGTACTGCTCGTTGTTGGCGTGATGCTAGTTGCTCTGTCCGGGACGTGCGCGTCCTTTCAGGCGCCGGTATTCGTGGGCGCCGCCCTCACTTCGGATAATCGAATGCGTCAATAAATACGCAGACTTCAGATTCACGTGAACGAAACCTGGCCAATCGCGTTTAATTGTGAAGCGATTTTGCCCAGGAAATGGAAAGCGGTAGCTATCCGCTACCGCAGTCCAAGGCGATCCGCGCGGATTTTAGACGTGGATTGGCCGCGCGCAGCGCCTTGGACTGCGGCGTGTCAGCGCCGCTTTCACTTCGGATAGCCGAATGCCACAATAAATTTG
>JAWXCN010000238.1:0-18210 GCA_034408725.1 Candidatus Hydrogenedentota bacterium | reverse complement strand
GAATACTTCAACTATAAGACTGGAAATTGCCTTTGAAGGTACGCACCCCGATGCGAAAGAGGCGGCTAAACGCCGCCTCCGTGCGAGCAACTCAAACCGTTGCGAAAGAATCACGCCGATGCCTCATCCTCGATAGTCTTTTTGTTGTTCTCATGGAACATGATGGCGAACAATACTGCGACCACAAGCGCCATAACGCCCGGGACGAGCCAAATACTGGTCCAGTCGTACTCCACACGGCCAATAGGCTGTTCGAGCTTAAACATTTCGACAACCGGTCCGCTGACGAATTGGGAACCGATGACCATGCCAATACCATAGGTAATAACGCCGATGAATCCTTGCGCGCTCGCCCGAACGGATTCGGGGGCCTTCCTATCTACGTACAATTGACCGGTGACGAAGAAAAAGTCATAACAAATTCCGTGCAACAGAATTCCGACATACCACATCCACATGCCTGAACCCGGACCGTAGGCAAAGAAGAAATATCGGACTGCCCATGCGAGCATGCCGATAAGCAGCATTTTCTTCACGCCCAATCGCACGAGGAGGAAGGGCATGACCAACATGAAAGCCACCTCTGAAAACTGGCCGAGCGTTTGTTTTCCAGTGGCATTTTCCACCCCATGCGAATCCAGAAACGGATTTGTAAAGCCGTAGTAAAAAGCAAGAGGAATGCTGATGAGCAAGGAACTCACGACGAAGACCGAAAACGACCACTCTTTCATCAAGCGCAACGCGTCAAGTCCCAGAACGTCGCTGACAGTCACCCGTTTGCCTTGGGACTTTGGCGGTGTATGGGGCAGGAAAAAGCTGTACACGCCCATGATTAAAGACGAAATGGCGGCAATTTTTAGCGGCCATTCGGTTCTGGCAATAGGCTCGATGTTCGACGCAGATAAGGACTCGGTGTTCATGCCGAGAATCCAGACAAAGCCATTTGCTTCACTAATACCGAGCGCTCCGACCAACAGCCCCGCCACGATCCAGCCCGCCGTGCCAAGTACGCGTATCCCCGGAAATTCCTTTGTAGGATCCTTCATTTGTTCAAACGAAATCGCGTTCACCAACGCGAGCGTGGGCATGTAACAAAACGCATACGCAAGTGCGACGAAGAAAAAGGTCGTCGAGTCGGTAATACCTGACAGATACCACATGATGCCTGCGCCAATGAGATGCAGCACACCAAGCACGCGCTCTGCGGAAAAAAATCTGTCGGCGATCATGCCTACAATGAACGGGGCGATAATTGCGCCCCAATTCGTGGTGCCGTAAGCGCTCCCAACTGCCGTGCCGGTGAAATTAATTGCAAACAGATAGGTCGCCAACGAAACAAACCAGACGCCCCAGACGAAGAATTGGATAAACATCATCACGGAAAGTTGCAGGCGGACTGCCATGGTCATGGTGGTCGTTCTCCCCTAGCGCGCGTGCGGCCCGCGCAATTACCCCAAGTAATCCCCACGTTCCCAACTGAGGAAGTTGGTCCTCCCTCGTGCTCGTGCTCGTGCTCGTGCTCGTAATCGTAATCGTAATCGTAATCGTATGTAAACATGTCCCCGGCGGCCGCAGCGCGCCGCGCTTTCAGCGCTCCGGAATGGCGGCGGGGCGCCAACTATGAGAGCGAGGAGAATCGATTGCGATTACGAGCGCGAGCACGACGATGAGGACGAGTTACGTGTATGAGCAGGAGGACATCAATCGCAGTTGCGGTCCATTACCCCCCATACATTCGGGCGATGGCGTAGTTCAGCGAGGATTCGAGTGCGACGCGGGGATCGATCGGAAAATCCAGCGCCTTTTCCACTTCGTTGATTGCGGTGAAGTCCAAGGGGTTGGCCATTGCCAGCAGTACACGGCCGTTTTCCTTCTTCACCGCGAAACATTTGTGGGCTTCCGCGAGTTCTCGCGGCAAGGACAATGCGATTTTTCTGTCGATGTTGTCGTCTTCCAACGAAATAATCTCCAGGCGCAATTGCTGTTCGAGCGCGGCGGCGACGTCGTTTTCGGTCGCGAAGCCGAGGCGCATGAGCGTCGCGCCGAGCATTTCGCGCGTGGTTAGGTGATCATCCAGGACCTGTTGCAGCTGTGGCCCGGAGATTACGCCGGCTTCCACCAACAACACGCCAAGCTGTTTCGTGTCGCCTTCGCCGGACGGAAACATCGAGACGGTTACGCGATTGGAACTGTGCGTTCCAACCAGTTTTGGGCTGGCTTCCGCGGGGAATATCACGGGTTCACGCATGCCATCCACTGCGCGCTCCACTTCGAGCAGGTCCCGATAAAATTCGCCGCACGACCCTTGCCGGTCCTCCCTGCGCTTGCTCAGCGCTTTCAGCAGCACCCGGTTTACCGCTTCGTGGCAGTACGGAATGGGCGCGGGGAGTTTCTTTTGAATCTGCATGGCAATTGCGCCCTTATAAAACGGAGGCGCGCCGCTGAGCCATTCGTAAATCGTCGCAGCGAGGCTATAGAGATCTCCCCGCTGGTCGAGAGGTTCGCCCAGCAATTGCTCCGGACTCATGAACAACAAGGTCCCGCTCGTGAGATGACCGGCCATGCGGGCGCTGGCTTCGCGAGCGGTGCGCGCGATTCCGAAGTCTGCCAGCCGCACTTCGCCGTCCGTGGCCATGAGGATATTCGCCGGCTTTACGTCGCGGTGCAATACGCTCTGCTTATGGGCGTGGTCCAACGCTCCGCACAATTGTTCGATCCACGGCATCACCTCGAATAATTGGAATGGCGTGTCCCGTTCCGCCAGGCGCGTTGCCATATTGTTGCCGCCGATGTACTCCATCGATATGAACCGATGGCCATCAATGTCCCAAAAGGAGTGGACTGCGACGATGTTTGGATGGCGCAACTTGCGCATGAGCAAGACTTCGCGCTTGAGATCGGCGATGGCGCGGCGATCGTTGCCAAAGGTGCTGTGGAGGATTTTGCAGGCGACGGGTTCGTCGTGAAGCTGGACATCCGCAGCCAGCCACACATTACCGACCGCGCCCCGTCCGAGATTGCGGACGAGAAGAAATCGGCCTCCCAGGAGGTATCCAGCCTCGAAATCTTGTGTCATATTTGCCGGGTTTACGTATATTGGCCGGAAAAACACTTTCCGCGTTATTGACAAACTGAGAAAACCGTTTCCCCGTCCTGCTTTCAGCCTACCTATGCGGTGTCGCCAATTCAACCGTAACTCGCGTAAAATGAATGCACTGCCGGGCTACTCGTCCATACGCGTAGGAATAAGAACGGAACCCGGCAGAATTCCCTGCCGCGTCCGGCGGAGGTCAACATGACAACGGCAAACGGTTTCAGGCGTGGATGGCAGTGGTTTGCGGCGGCGATCGCCGTCGTATTCGCGCTGCCGTTGTTAGCGCAGGATCTGCTTCACGCGCGGATCAGCCATGAATCTGGAGGTGCATTGGTCCGCGGCACTGAAGACGCGGACTGGAGTTATGCAACCGTAAACACGATCGTTCTGCCCAGCGACACCTTGTGGATTGACGAGGAAGGCACGCTCGAGGTAGAGATGACTGGCGGCTCATTCCTGCGTATGGCGGACCGCACCAAGGCAGAGTTACAGGCCCTGCCTCCGAGCGCGTCCATCAATGCGTGGGCGGGATCATTTTACGTACAGCGGATCAGCCGCAGCAACGGCGACTTCAAACTGCGCACTCCGGCGGCGACCATTGTTATTGATCAGGATTCGCAGGTGCGCGTTGATGTAATTGGCGAAGGTTCCACCACGGTATCCGTGCGCTGGGGCCGCGCTAGTGTGGTGACCGAGGGCGGCGCGCCGGTCGAGGCGCAAGAAGGCCAGCGGATCTATGTTGATCCGGGTATGCTCCCATCCAACGCGGTGCCTTTTGACAAAACAACGGAAGATTCTTTCGACGCGTGGAACAGGGAACGCGCGCGCCTGCTTGCAATCGGTGACAGCGCGCTGCCCGCAAGCGTCCAATATGAACAGACACCCATCGGATACAGCGATTTGGCATCCTATGGCGAATGGGTCGATGTCGATAATCGTCAATATTGGCGGCCGACCGTCGTGGCCGATTACGTGCCGTATCGTGACGGGTATTGGAACTACGGTTCGTCGTATGGATACTCGTGGACGGATTCGTATCCCTTCGGCTACGTGACGTCGCACTACGGCCGTTGGAACTACTACCCGACGCACGGCTGGTTGTGGAACTACGACCCGGTGTGGTCGCCGGCATGGTGCGCGACGGCGTATTACGGCGGCAACTTCGTATGGGCGCCGCTCAATTACTACAACCGCCCTTGCAGCTACGGCTCAAACTTTTATGTCGGCGGTATACCGTTCAGCATAGGGTTCAGCTCGTACTGCCGCCCGAATGACCTTTACTACGGCCCGTGCTCGGTATACCCTGCATACAACGATTTATTTACCAATGTCCATATTGGCGATATCAATATCTGGAACATTTACGGCGGACAGTACCAGGGCCAGTACCCGAGCTTTGGATCGACGGCGCTTGTGCGCGATTACAACCCGCGCCGTTCCATCCGCGGGCTTGAAAGCGGCGGCAACTTCAACGTGGCCGCATCCGTCCGTGCGCGTGCCTTGAACGATGGCCTGGGGCGCAGCGAGTTTGCCTCGCGCGCGTCGAGCAGCACCCGGGCGATTCGCACGTCGCAGGCGACCGGCGCGCGGCAGGCGCGCGTGCGCGACACGTCGCTGAACGCGGACACCGCGTTGGATACAGGATCAACGCTGCGCCGGGCGCAACGGAATCTGGAATCGCTTCGCGGTTCGGATGACGCCAAGCCGCAGGCCGCGGAAGCACGTCGATCACGTGTGGCCTCCCTCGAACGTAGCGCGGAGAATGCGCCGAACACGAAATTGCCGGGCGCCAATACCCGTTCCTCGACGGCGCGCTCCGTGCGAAACAATGAAGAGACACTCGCATCAGCGCGCGCCCAGGGTTCTCGCAGTGCAACAGATCGTGCCAATGGCCAGGTTGCGACCGATGGTAATGCTGGACGCGACCGCATGACACCGCGCGAGGAGCGCGATGCAGACCGTGACCGCAACGCGCGGTCGACGACGCCGGGTGACGCTGGCGCAGGCGCCAATAGCGGCCGCAGCGAACAAGGCGAGCGGACCGCGCGATCAACCGCGCCAAATGACCCGACGGCGGATCGCGGTGGCGAGCGGGACCGTAGTGCGCGGACCATCGCGCCGGACCAGCAGGCTGTCCCAAATGCCAGCGTGAACACGGAAGCACGCACGTCGCGTCGCGCGGAACGCGAAGCGGACGAAAACCGTTCAAACGCCGGCGCGCGCACGCAAGCGCCCGAAGCATCAGTACCGACCTTGAATAACACCCGCGCGCGCAGCGAAGCGCAGGGAAGTAATAACCAGCGCAGGACGGAAGTACCGGAACAGGCGCGCGTTCGCGAGCCCAACCTGCCCCGCGTTAGCGGTGGCGATGGCCGCAATGAACGCTCGCAGTCGCTTGGCACGATACCGCAGGCGCCGCAACGCTCGCGCAGCGCATTGAACACTCCCGTGCAGACACACGTGCCGGAACCATCATCGCGCGCGCCGCAAAGCCGCGTGATTCCCGATTCGTCGCGGGTGCGCGATGCAGCGCCGCGCTCGACGGAACCGTTGCGCATCGAACAGCCCCGCGCGCAGAATCAGGCGCCTCGCGCGCAGATGCCGCAACAACAGCAAATGCAGGCGCCGCAGCCACGGTATGAAGCGCCGCAGCAACGACAGATGCAAGCGCCACAGCCGAGGTACGAAGCGCCGCAACAACGACAGATGCAAGCGCCGCAGCAACGGCAAATGCAGGCGCCGCAGCCGAGGTACGAAGCGCCGCAACAACGGCAGATGCAAGCGCCCAGCCAGCAATCGGCGCCGCAATCCCGTGCAATGGAAAGCAGCCGGGGTAGTGGCGGAGGCGGTGGCAACCGGGGTGGCGGTGAATCCCGCGGACGCAGCCGGTAACAAAATTAAACGGCGGGGCGCGAGGCCTGAAGGGCTTCGCGCCCTGTTTCTTTTTGATGGGAATCGTGGGACGGGTGGGAATGATGTGATATCGATGATTCCTTGAATCCCTGTAAATATTTCCTATCTGGCTTCGTCGGGTTACACAGACGATGCGGTTGCGTCGCGATGAAGGGAGTTGTCATGGGTATCAAGAACACGCTGATGACCGGCACATTGCTCTTGCTTGCAGTGCTCGGCACAGGCTGCCCTCCAGGCGGCCCCACAGGCGACACCGATTACGATGTCGGATACGCGGCAGGTTTTCTGCGCGACGATTACTACTGGGATGGCTATTTCGATGGATGGGACACCATCGACGCGACCCCGATCTTTTACGACGACAGTGAAATCCCCTTCATTGACGATCAAACTTACGACGCGGGATTCTGGGACGGCGTCTGGTATGCCTATAACGATGGCTATTTCGCCGACTATCATTACTCGTTCATCGTCGGATTCAGCGAAGGCTATGACAACGCGTACTGGGACGATTACCTCGACTTTCTCGATTTCGACGTACACCTTGAATACCTAAACGGTGGCTGGTCGGACGGTTATCACGATGGCTATTCGGAAGGGCGCGTCTTCGGCGCGAGCGATTATGAAGAGTTCCGCGACTTCGATTGGCTCGACGCACTGCTCGACTACGAATCCGGCACCGATCTGTATTTCGATGAAATCGACGTCGGCACCGGCGAATTTGGTCCCGTCGAGATTTACGAATACGGCGTCGATCCGAACACGTTGAAAAAAGTGGCGAAGGCCCTTGTACGCTCGCAGCGCGCGTTTCCCGCCATCCGTAATGCGGAGAAAGGCACGACCGATCTCGATTGGTTCCGTCCGTTCGACGAAGAAGCAGCAGAACTCTTGGACTTCGTACCGGACGAGAGCCTGCGCGACACCATCGAGTTGCGGCTGACGACATCGTGGCTAGAGCGCGTCAATGAATACCTGGATTTCGCAAAGGCCGGCGAGAAAACGACGAGCGCAACGCGCGCTCGCGTGCATAGCAAATAGACGGTTTCCAGTTCCCCCCTTTCGCGAGGTCACGCCCGCGGCGGTCAATCCGCCCGCGGGCGTGGCTACTTTGATTGTTTTTGGTCACGTGGCGGTCTATGCTTGTGACGTTCCATTCGTCTAACAGTTCACAGGTAGTTGTCCAATGTCACTCACACCGTCACAAATGATTCCCATCGACACCGTCGCGCCCGCGTTCTCGTTGCCGAATATTGTTTCAGGTAGAACAATTTCGATAAGTGATTTTTCCGATTCAAAAGGGTTGCTCGTGATGTTTATCTGCAACCATTGCCCGTACGTCAAACACGTAGCGGACGAGATTGCGAAAATCGGACAAGACTACGCAGATCAGCAGCTTGGAATTGTCGCGATCAGCGCGAACGATATCGAGACGCATCCTGGGGACGCCCCGGATCGCATGAAGCAGGAGGCGCAATCGCGCGGGTATGTGTTTCCATATCTTTATGACGAAACGCAGGAAGTGGCGAAGGCGTATTCGGCCGCGTGTACGCCGGATTTCTTTTTGTTCGGCGCGGACATGAAACTGGTTTATCGCGGCCAACTCGATGACAGCCGTCCGGGAAATGGTTTGCCGGTGACGGGGAAGGACCTGCGTGGCGCGATTGACGCGGTGCTTGCCGGGAAGAAACCGGCAACACCGCAGCGGCCGAGCGTTGGGTGCAACATTAAGTGGAAACGGGGAAATGAACCAGTATATGCGTAGGCAGCGACAGCGCGCGGGGACGCGCGCCCTCCCAGATACGGCGTATGTCGATCCGTAAATATTCGCAGCTCGATTCCCGCGTGTACTCCTATAGCGCCAACATGTTCGCGAACAGCCGTAACGCTCCGGGGTGCAACTCGCGTAGTTGGCGGTAGAGCGAGAGCGAGGTGTACACGTAGTGGCCTTCGCCGTGCTGGGTAATCAAAAGTGCGCCGGGCGGGATTGTTTCGCCGGGGTCAACGCATTCGATCAGCGACGTGTAGCGCACGTCCCATTCGCCGGGAAAATAAAGTCCGCGCTCTTGAATCCAGCCGTTCCAATCGTCCGTGGTTAGCGCGTTTGGCGTAGTGAAAAAGGTGTGCTCCGGCGCGAGCAACGTCACGGGCGCATCTTCGCGCGTGACGCGATTACGGGACAACGTAATCGGATAGGGTGCGAGCTCCGGTTTCCATTCCTCGGTCTTCTGATACATCACGAGCAGTGTGCCTCCGCGCGACACATAATCGAGCATGGCTAGATTGTTCGCGGCCAGGTCTTCGCGCACGAGGTACGCACGGATGTCGATGATGATGGACGTAAAAGTGTCGAGCTTTGCCGCGGAAAAATCTTCCATCGTCAGCACTTCGTGTGGAACGCCCATTTTTTCCAGGACGTTTACGAATGTATTGTCGTAACTTTGCACCACTCCCACGCGCTTGCTTTCCGGGATCGCCAAGTCCACAAGCCGCGCAACGCCAAATGATGGCCGCACGTCGCCGTCGATCACCGCGTTTACCAGATAGTCGCGCGGCTCGAGATTGTCTCCGATTGTTGCGCGCACGGAGACAATGCGTTGCTCCCCTTCGCGGGCGAGCGCGAAGGGAAATGATGTTGCTTCCGGCTGAAATCCCGGCGCAACGGAAAATGCCACTGTACCGTTAGCGGCATCCGCGCCATAGTTCGTGATCAACACGTCAAAGTTGTGTTCAAGCTCTGCGCCGCGCCGGACCAGAAGCGGCGAATTCAGAACGCGCACGGACACGCGCGGCGCAATCCGCAAGGTGATGGGCATTGATAACGTTACGGGTTCCTCTTTCCCTTTCAGTTTTACATGCGCCAAAGCAATGAACTGAGGGGCCATGAAGTGTGGTTCAAACAAATGTTCGCCTTCTGGGACCGTGATCGGCGCGACTTGCGGTACTGTATATGCCAGATCGGCAGTCGCGGTTCGGTTCTGAACAATCTGCACGGTAACAGGATCGGGATGGACGGAGGTCAACCACTCGGAAGATTGCAGCGCAAACGTGACAGACTCTGCTTCGATTGCCTGATAGTCGGTAAGCGTTGACCGCACGGTGATCGTTTGTCCGGGCACAACGAGCGAATCACCTGGTGTTGCCTCCAGCCGCATGTGCAGCGCAAGCTCGGCGTGCCGCGCGGGCGCGCGCGTTGCCAGTGTGTCGAGCGTCGCGGCCGGATCGGAAAGTTCGATCTCCGCGCGATCACCGGCCAACCCCGCGAACAGCTTTGTGTCTTCTGCGGGCAATTGCAGGCGCGCCTGCGGATTCCCGGCAGCCGCTTCGAGGATATACGCTGGCGTAACTGTCCCGTCGAGGTACATGTTGATGAAGAAACCCATACCCTGGGACTTGTGCTCGCCCAACGCATCGGCAGCGATCTCCGCATACGTTTTTCCGCGGACCACATCAATTTCGTTTATTGCGATGCGCACCGATTCCGGCGCCGGCTGCCATACCCGCAGATACAAGCGCATCGGTTGCCATGGAATCAACCCGTCGCTCTCCAACTCCGGAAACCTTGTTGCATCGCCCGCTGCATGAAATGCCTCGCGCAATGCAATGCCGATGGCCTGATGATGCCCATGATCTTTTTGCGTGCCGTGGTTCGAAATAATCACCGTTGGCCGTGTCTTACGAATGACACGCACGAGCCTGCGCACCGTCTCTTCCTTGCCCCAAATCTCGAAGGTTTCCTCCGGCGACTTTGAAAATCCGAACTCGGGTAAATCCAGGAAGTGGAGATCGGCTCCAGTGATTTCTGATGCCCGCATCATCTCGCGGGTACGAATCACACCGAGGTCGTTGTACAATTCGGGACCGATTTCGTTTTGACCACCCTCGCCCCGCGTTGCGATGACCGCAATGGTGCGTACACCGTATTTTTTGCGGTACATGGCCAGCGTTGCGCCATCTTCATCGTCGGGATGCGCGGCGACGCACATGAGGCTCGCGTTCGTTGTGAGATCGAGAGTTGCCTGGTGGAGCGCGATTTCGCCGCGTTCGCCGGACGCGACCGAGCGCATAGCGCACAGAAACATTAGCGTGAAAAGCAGTGTCGTTTTCATGCGGCGGAGTATACACGATGTTTGCGCTTGTTGGAGCGGATAGAGGAGCTACCGCTTTGGCTAAGTGTAGTGTGGCCATGAACCATAGTCCTGATAGTTTCCGAAGGGAAAGCGGCAGCTTCGCTGCCGCACTCCAAGGCACTCCAAGGCATTGCGCGATAGCCGCAATATCGACTATTGTTGTTGCGGGCGCAAACGTAAATTTAATTGCCAGGGAGAGCACCATGCCGGACACATTGAATCGACGTCAATTTCTCGATCGCGCCGCGGTAAGCGTCGCGGGCATGACTGTCGCCGCGAATGCTGCTCATGCGCAGGACGCGCCATCCGAACGTGTCATTGTCGGGGTCATGGGATTGTCACGGGGTCTCGCGCTCACGAGCATCTTTGCGGCGGAACCCAATGTTGAAGTTCGCTATGTGTGCGATGCCGACTCGAACCGTGTCGCGGATGGCGCCGCCGCGGTCGAGAAAGCCGGCAAGGCGGCCCCAAAAGGCATCACTGATTTCCGGCAGATACTCGATGACAAGGAAGTCGACGTGCTGGTATGCGCCGCTCCAAACCATTGGCATGCGCCCGCAACCATTCTGGGTTGTTCCGCGGGCAAACACGTGTACGTGGAAAAACCGTGCAGCCACACTCCACACGAAGCCGAGCTGATGACCGAAGCGGCGCGCACGCACAAGCGCCTCGTGCAGGTGGGCACGCAACGCCGCAGCAGTGAAAATACGCGCGCGGCAATTGCCATGCTGCACGCCGGTGAACTTGGCCGTGTCTATTCGTCGCGCGCATTGTACGCGTCTGCCCGCGGCTCGATTGGAAAAGGCAAACCGGCCGATGTGCCGGCCACGCTCGATTACGAACTTTGGCAGGGGCCCGCCCCGCGCAAGCCCTATATGGACAATCGCGTTCCGTACAATTGGCACTGGTTCTGGCATTGGGGCAATGGTGAACTTGGGAACAACGGCGTGCATACGCTCGATATTTGCCGTTGGGGTCTTGGCGTAGACTTCCCCGTTCGCGTCACATCCAATGGCGGGCGCTACTGTTTCGATGACGACCAGGAAACTCCCGACACGCACGTCGTCGGTTTCGAGTTCGAGGACAAAAAACTGATCACGTGGCAGGGCCACAGTTGCAACGCGTACAACCCAGAATTCGTGACGTTCTATGGCGAAAAGGGCACGCTCAAAGTATTGGATTATGGCGATTACGTTCTATACGACGGCGATGGAAAGGAAGTGCGCACGTCCAAAGGACAGCTTGGCGAGGCTGAGCACATTCCGAATTTTCTCGCGTGCATTCGCGAGAACGCGCCGGAAAAACTCCACTGCGGAATCGAAGAAGCGTATCCCAGCACCATGCTCACGCACCTCGGCAACATTGCGCACCGCACGGGCCGGACGCTTCACTGCGATCCGTCGAATGGTCACATCCTCGACGATGCCGAAGCGATGTCATACTGGAAACGCGAATACGAACCCGGTTGGGAACCAAAGGTCTAATGAACCGAAGACAATTTCTACGCCACTCGGCGGTTGGCGCTGGCGCGCTGGCGGTGGCGACCGCGCAGGAAGCTGCGCCGCAGCCCGGCATCAAGGTTGGCTTGATTACCCATGCGGGCGGCACGCATCTCGGCATCTATTATCAGTCGCTCGCGAAGATCGACGAAGTTCAGTCCGTTGTGCTCGCCGATCCCGATGGGAACGCCGAGGCCGAAGCGCGCATAGCGTTGGGCGACAAGCTGGTCAAGGTGTATAAGGACCGCGTCGAACTGCTTGCGGCGGAAAAGCCGGCGATGGCGCTCATCAGCGTCGAAGCCAAAGTTGGGCCCACAGCGATCAACGCCGCACTCGACGCAGGCTGTCACGTGTTCGCCGAGAAGCCCGCGTGCGTGAGCGCGGAAGATTTCGCGCAATTGGCAACGAAAGCCGACGCGGCAAAGCGTCACCTCATGCTGGCCCTCGTCAATCGCGTGAATTCGGAAGCAGCCGAAGCCAAGCGCCTGATAGCTGAAGGCAAGATCGGAAAAATCTACGGCGTCGAATTAAATATGATTCAGGATCAGACGCGGCTGACGAGCGAGTCGTATCACGCATCCTGGCTTGCCGATAAGGGACGCGCGGGCGGCGGCCACCTCACGTGGCTGGGGATTCATTGGCTTGATCTCGCAATGTTTCTCACCGGTTCCCGCATCGAACAGGTGGCGGGGTTCTCCGGCAACGTCGGTGGGCAACCTATCAATACTGAAGACTCGGTCGCGATGACCATGCGGTTCGACAACGGAACGTTCGGCACAATGACCTCCGGCTACTATCTCGACAAAGGCTACCAATCGCACCTGAAAATTTGGGGTTCGCAAGGCTGGCTTCAAATCGAATCGGACACGCCGGAAACCCTGCGTTGGTACAGCACGGCGTTGGAGCCACCCGCGGTGCAAACTTTTGTCGGACCATCCGGTTTCGATCCTTATGTCACATTTTTACGGTCCGCGGTGCGCGCCTGCATGGGCATCGAGCCGCCCCCAATTACGACGCAAGATTCGTTGCACGTATTGAAGACGGTGTTTCAGACGTATCGCGCGGCGGAAACAGGCACGACACAACGCGTGGAATAAACAGCAACGATGTGCTTACGAATTCTCCTTTGCCTCCTTCCCTTGCTTTCGGTTTCGTCGTGTTCGGTTTTCAACGACAATTTACGGCCCGTCGAGCGGCAATCGTTCTACCGGTCCGGGCAGATGGGCCGCGCAAAACTCGACGCAGTCATTGGACGCTACGAAATCAGGACCGTAATCAACCTGCGCGGCGAACATCGGGACGCGCTCTGGTATCAACGCGAAGTTCAGGCCTGCGCCCAAAATGGCGTCGCGCACCACGACTTGAAATGGAGCATGTTGCGCATCCCCGATCCCGAATCGTTGTCCGCGCTCGTGAATCTCATCGAGACCGCGGAGAAGCCTGTCCTCGTGCATTGCCAGGCAGGGGTACACCGCGCAGGCACCGCGTCTGCCGTATATCAATTGATGGATGGCGGCAGTCTTGAGGACGCGGGCGGCGAGTTTGGACTTTTCTTTATGAAGGCTCCCATCGGCAATTTACTCGAACTCTACGATGAGTCCAAGCCGTTTGCGCAATGGGTCCGCGAAGATTATCCGAAACTTTACGCAGAGCGCATCAGCGATTGAATTGTAGAATCGGAGTTCCTCAATGTCTAAGCTAATGCACATCGGTGCGGCCAGCATTTTACTGCTAAGCACTCCGATTGCAGCCTCAGACATTGACTATGGCGCGACTATTGCTCCCATCATTACGCAAAAGTGCGCGGCCTGCCACTACAGGGATGGCGCCGGACCGTTTCCACTATTGCGTTACGAAGACGTAGTATCGCGCGCGGCCATGATCAAAGAAGTCGTGGCCGAACGCCGCATGCCGCCCTGGCACGCCGATCCGGACGTTGGCCATTTCCGGAACGATCGCCGATTGACAGTCGAGGAGATTCGCGTCATCGCGGCATGGATCGATGCCGGCGCCCCGCGAGGCGCAACAGCGGCGCCCGTCGAACTGCAACGGTTTCCAAGCCAGTGGCGGATAGGGAAACCTGACGCTTTGTTCACGCTCCCGGAGACCGTATCGATTCCGGCAACTGGTCTCGTCCCCGTGAAGGAGTACGAAGTCCCATCGGGTTTTGCACGGGACACTTGGATCAACGCCATCGAGATTCGGCCTGGCAATACCAAGGTCGTGCATCACGTTGTCTTAACACTTAAAAGTGATGCGCATCAAAACGCATTTACTCCGGAGTCACCCCTGGTTGCGCGCTATTCCCCAGCGACTGGCCCTACGTTGCTCGCGCCAGGCCAAGGAATGCTGATTCCTCGAAATGCCACGTTTGTCGTGCGCGTCCACTACATGAGCTGCGGCAAACCGGAAACAGACCGGACGCGTTTTGGCTTTTCGATAGCCGGCGAAGCGCCCGCCCACCCGGTGCGTTGGGCAACGCTGTCGGATGCAAATTTTCTGATCCCGCCAAACACTTCGCGCTTCCGTGTTGGCGCGCAAGGCACGGTCCCGGCCGACATGCTCGTCCACGCGCTGAACGCTTCGATGAACTATCGCGGGCAGGCAATCGAACTCGTGGCGCACTATCCCTCCGGCCAATCGGAATCATTGCTGCGCATTTCACATTTCGATTTCGATTGGCTCTCGGACTACGTCCTTGAAAAGCCGCTATTGCTGCCACGGGACACACGAATCGAGGCGATCGGATATTTCGATAACTCATCGGGCAATTCCGCGAATCCAAATCCACTCGTTTCAGTCCGCGCAGGACAAGGCGCGACCGATGAGATATTCCAAGGCGGCCTCTTGTACTCCTGGATAATTGACGCGGCGAACGGACGGGAACTCAACACGGAGTAAGGTTTCACACGGTTATCGTGCGGCGCGAGACCGTCTCTGCTACACTTTTGTGGGAGTCGAGGGGAATGGTCGATGCTTTTCCACCGCAGGTTTGTTCACTACCGGTGAACCCGGAACCCATATTCTTAAATGCTGCGTCGCCGCGCACCCTCTACGAAATGCCGCGGCCGGCTCGATCTTTTTGGTTGGCATTGGGAATACTCGTTGCCGTCCGCCTGGTCTTTGTGTTCGGCGCCGAATTGTTCACCACAGTCCCTAATGGCGACGCGGATACATTTGTTTATTTTAACAAGGAGATTGACTACCGGACGGGCCTCGCCGAGAGTCCGAAGGTACTGTTGCTGGGTTCGTCCCGGACGCAATTTGTTCTGGGACCCGCATTCGCGAAGGCCTTGAACGTACCCGAACAGGACGCCGGGTCCTTTGGCTTTGCCGCATCCACCGCGTGGACTCACCTGCTGTTCCTGAAACGCAATCCGGCGCTCCTTCAGCACTGTAAACTAATAGTCTTCGAATGGACGCCCGGATCATATTATCGCGTGAAGGAAATGGAAGGCCGCACACGCACGCTGTTTTCCCGGTATGCGTCCGCGGCGGAACGTTGGAAACTGCCCACCGCGCCACTTCGTGTCCTGGCTTTTGCGGACCTCGTGTTCCCGTTCACGTCGCATCGCAATAATCCAATCGGCTGGCGTGTGTTCTGCCAACAATTCGGCATGGACAAGGACGCGCGTCATCGCGAATACAAAACGCCGGGTACAGCTACGTATAGTATTGCGCGACTTCCAAAACTCCCCGGGTGGACCGATGAAAAAATTATGCGGGCAACCGCTCCTCCGCCCGAACCGTTCATTCCCGCGAAGGACGCAACCGATGAAATCCTTCGCATCGTTCCGGCTGATTGCAAGATTCTGTTCTGGATTCCACCGCTTCGTCCAGACTTTTTAGATGCCGTTCACTCGACCCCTTCACTCGAAGAAAGTTTCGAATCGTTTCGCGAAGTGCTTTTATCGTTGGAGGATTCCCGCGTTAACCTCGCCTGGTACGACGACCCGAATGCAACTGTCTTCAGGAACAGGGACTTCGTAGACCCTGTACACAACACCATGGACGTGATTCTGCGCGAACTGACCGGCGAGGCGGCGCGTGTCGCGCGCATCGAACTCGACGAAGCGCGCGGGCAGTAACCGTGCTGTTTAATTCCTGGACGTTCGCGGCGTTCATCGTGATCGTGTTGCCCATTTACTATTCGCTTTCACGCCGCGGCCAGAACTTGTTCCTGTTGGTGGCGAGCTATGTGTTCTACGGTTGGTGGGACTGGCGTTTTCTCGGGCTTCTCTGGGTATCCACAGTTGTTGACTACGCGGTTGCCCTTTCACTTGACAAGACAACATCGCCGGGAAGACGTCGCGGTCTCATTTCGATAAGCCTTTTTACGAATCTGGGCATGCTGGGGTTTTTCAAGTATTTCGATTTCTTCGTGACGTCGGCAATCGATGCGTTGAGCACCCTCGGCATTCCCGCCTCACCGCCCTTGCTCGAAGTCGTGCTGCCCGTGGGCATCAGTTTTTATTCGTTCCAGACGCTTTCCTATGCTTTGGACGTGTACCGGCGCGACCAACCTGCCTGCCGGTCCTTCGTTGATTTCGCGCTGTTCGTCGCCTATTTACCGCAGCTCGTCGCGGGACCCATTGAACGCGCGACGCGCCTGCTTCCGCAGATTCAGGCCGACCGCCGCGTCGGGCAACGTGAATGGGCCACGGGTCTTCAGCTCATTCTCTGGGGCTACGTGAAAAAGGTCGCCATCGCCGATAGTCTTGCGCGATACGCGGACGCTGCGTTTACGAATCCCGCTGGATGCGACGCATTGACCTTGTTGCTGTGCGTTTATGCATTTGCAATACAGATTTACTGCGATTTTTCCGGCTACAGCGATATCGCCCGGGGCATCAGCCGGCTCATGGGTATCGAGCTCATGGAAAATTTCCGGCAACCGTACCTATCGCGCAATATCACCGAGTTCTGGCGCCGCTGGCATATTTCGCTGTCCACGTGGTTGCGCGATTACCTTTACATTCCCCTGGGAGGAAACCGCGGCGGCCCGTTCGCCCAGTACAAGAACATAATGATCACGATGCTGCTCGGCGGACTGTGGCATGGCGCTAACTGGACCTTTGTCATCTGGGGCGGACTTCACGGAATCTTCCTGGCGGTCCACAAGTTTTACCTCCGCAAACGGAAAGTGTCGTTCGAACCCGTCCCCATCGGGGTTGGCCCCTGGCTGAACTACGCGGCGGGCGTGTTCGTCACGTTTCATTTGGTGTGTTTGACGTGGGTGTTTTTCCGCGCGCCCGATCTCGATTCCGCGCTCGCCTACAACGCGCTGCTGATCAACAATTCGGCGGCCGTGAGCAGCGCGCTCGCGACGCCGGATTTCCTCGGACTGTGGGAGGCCCTCTTTTTCTACGGTCTCGTGATTTTTGCGCTGGACTTCCGATGCTGGCGCCGCGCCTCGGAACTGCCATTCACCGAAGAAGACGCGTGGTGGCGCCGGGGCATTGCGTACGCCGCGGGCATGCTCATCCTGATGTTGGTGCGCGAGAATTCGAGCGGCGCGTTTATCTATTTCCAGTTCTGAGAGCCGTTACTCCCGCTCGAATACGCACACCGTTTCTATATGCGAGGTATGTGGAAACATATCCAACGCTGAAACCGTTTGAACGCGCCAGCCGCCCGCGACCATTGTTTTCGCGTCGCGCGCAAGTGTTGCCGGATCGCACGACACGTAAATCACCGTGTTCGCGTTGGACACGGACACCGCCGGCATAATGGACTTCGCGCCTTCACGCGGAGGGTCCAGAATGATCGCGTCCCACGGGTTCGCCGCGATCTCGCGAATGAATTCGGGCGTACCCCCCACCTTGTACTCGCCCCGCATCATTGCGCGCGCGGCCGTTACGCTCGCCTGATTGTGATCAAGGCCCAGCACCTCGGCATCAAGCGATAGCGACAGGTTCCCCGTGCCGCAATACAAATCAAGCACGCGGCGCGCATCTCCGGCACTGTTGGCCACGGTGTCACGCAACATGCGGTTGAGCAGGAGACTCGACTGGCTGAACGCGCCGTTTACGACAGGAACGCCATCAAAAATAAACTGGTTTCGCGGGCCCGCGCTCTGCATGGACTGCGCTCCGGGAAAAATCTTTTCCACGCCGGGATTGTGCCGCGACGTCCATATCAGGACTTCCTCGCCTTCCGGATTCACTGTAATGGTCACAGACCCCTCGACATGCCCGGCGCGCAGGACACCGAGCGCTGCATTCAAACCCGCGTGGCATAGCGGGCATGCAGACACGTCGACGACGTCGTGTGTGCCGATGGCATAAAATCCCCTGGTGTTCGTTCCTCCGTGAAATTCCGCGCGCGTGCGATAGCCGAGCCGCAACGCCGGCTCTTCCATCGCGATGACCTCGGCCTCGATGCCGCCAATCCGGCGCAACGTTTCGGAGACAATAGTCCGCTTCCAATGCAACTGCGCCGGGTATGCAAAGTGCAGCCAGGTGCAGCCTCCACAGCGGCCAAACAATTCGCAGGGCGCGACCGTCCGGTCTGGAGATGGCGAGAGGATGGATTCAACCGTTGCCCAAACTACGCCGCGGGTACGCCGCGTTTCGCG
>JAWXCN010000237.1:0-18454 GCA_034408725.1 Candidatus Hydrogenedentota bacterium | reverse complement strand
GGCCAATTCCTGCCAAGCAGTTAAATCGAGGAGTTGGGCCGCGTCGGGTTTGCCTGTGTGCGCAGCCGCGCTGGACCAGCGGTAGGTCCACGGGGCGCGCGTCATTTTCGCGCGGACGGGGTTGCGTTCCACGTAGCGCATCGCGGGCATGGTGTAGGTGTCGTCCATGGGATTTTATACGCAGGCGACTGCATTTCGATCATGGGACTTTGTCAAGCACCGCTTTTTGAAACCAATGCGGAATCTCGTTCGCTTTTAGTTCCATTGTATCGCCGCCGGTGATCTCCGCCAGCCACGTGTTGTTTTTGCCTTCGCCCGAATTGTCGAAGATGTAAGCACGATCAGTGCGCGCAATGGCGTCCCACAATAAAGCGAGTGATCGATAGTAGCGGCTCACGATTTTTTCCACCGGCACCGGGTGCCCCCCGAGTTTGACGCGCGCCTCGACGCGCGAAATGTTAATGACGGGGTCTTCCGTCGCGATGTAGTACAGGTAGATCCGGAAGCCCAATTTACGCGCTTTTTCAAGGATATCAATCTTTGAGCCGTGAGACATCACCGTCTCGAACGTAAAACTCTGCCCGGCCTCCAGCAACTTTGTGCGCAAAAAATCTAGCGCGACCGACGCGAAGTACGAGTTTACGGCAACCTGATCGAAATGGAGTTGGCCGCCCGAGAAATGGAGACGCCGCGCAGCTGAAAGCATGTTAGCATCGTGCAGGAGCGACGAGGAGGAAAAAAAGGCCAGAATTTCTTCGGCAGTCGTTCTGACGCCGAATGGGGCAAGAGAAAGACTACCGGTCTCGCGGATGTGGGATTCAATTTCATCCGGGTTGAGGTATGCGCCGAGCAGTTCGTGGCTGAGCACGCCCTTTAGCGTGCTCTTTCCCGAGCCGTTTGGCCCGGCAAACAAACGCATCCTAGGCGTCTCGGTTGTCACCTAAGCTTGATCTTTGTCCCTAACTTGACGGGCCGCGATCTGCCGATGGATTTGACCAGCTCACGTGCTCCGCTGGCATCGACACGATATACCGCGCCGTCCTTGGCTTCGAGCACCGGCACGCCGAGCGCTAAAGTCTGATTGCGCGCCGCTTCAAATGCCGCTCCAGACGACCTAGGAAAGCTGCGTTCGAGTTGATTGAGGCGTTTGGCTTTACGGTAGTGCTTCTTTGTTAATCGATTACTTTCGGTGGTCAAAACCGGGACCGCTACCCTATAATTTCGCCGCTCTTGCTCAGATTCTGATCCCATTATCACTTCCGCCGCTTCTTCGGCCATGTTGCGCGGGATTCGCGAATTCCAAACCATGCGGCCAAATCGCGCTTTTAGCTTTCCATATAGTCTCTTGGGCTCTGGCATAATGTCTACTCCGTAATCAGCATAAAACAAGCCAATCCGAACTGCAAGGTTGAATGATTCGCTGATTGACTCAACCCATTACATGCCAACGGGACTAATTAGCCGAATCCTGCCGGAAAGGAGTTCCAGCATCATGGCGCGTTTGAACTGCGGGCCTTAGCGAGTTCGTCCGTAGCCATTCGTCTCGGCAAACAAGCTAACGAGGTATTCTGGTGCGTGCGTTCACGTCAGCGCCCGAATTTCCTTTAGCAGTTCCAGAGTGCGTTTTGCGACGTCCTCCGCGAACTCAAGGATTTCTCCGCCCTTGCCCCTGCGAAGTTCTAGCCTCAGATGCGTGATTTCCCGCGCAAGCGGAATTACTTTCAGTCCCCACTCTTTGGCCAGATCGCTCTTTCCCTTGCCAATAAGACGGCACAACGCGCCGTCGCAGGCGCAGATGCCGGAACTTGCCTCGATGATACGGCTGCGGGTATCGCGTATTTGCGGCGCGGCATACATCAGATCGATCAGTTTGTCATACGCCTCGTCCATCGCGGCCAGATTCTGCATCGGAGCGCCATTCACACTGCGTTGAAACAGCACTTCAATGGGCGCGGTATCAAGCCCATAGGTTTGTGCCAGCGCAAGGTTAAAGGTGAGTTGTTTCCGGTCGTCTTCGACGAGCCGTTGCGCCAATACGTCGCGCCAATGTTCGCAGACGCTACGGTCTGCCATGAGCACAATCTGCGCCTGCCCCGGAAACATTTCGATATGCCGGCTCAAGTTCATCGGTTGCCAGGTCCGGTTCAGCACGAAATCCGTAAGGTCTATCATTTCCTGGCCCGGCATCAGGCTTGCCGGCGGAATGTTGATGTTCAGGCTCGACATGCCGCGGACGTCATTGCTCGCCACGCAAAACAAATTGAAATCATTCCCGCGCAACCGGAACGAACTCGTGGAGTCCATGCCGGGCGGAAGCTTCGCGAAGTCGTCGGACGACCTGCTTTCAACAAACCATTCTTTCGGAAGCCGCGCGGGATGCGCGTGCAACAAGAGCGGCGCAATCGCGTTGTACGCTTCCATGCGGCGGTCCAGTTCCAGCCAGAGATCGCTGAACATCAGAAATGGCCCCGTCAACGAACGCTGAAAACTTCCGGACAACCAAATCGGATCGTTGTGGTATGCGTAACTGAACCATCCGCGCGCGCCGTTGAGAAATGCCACGTTGATCATCAACCGCATTTCCGGGCACGTGCTCCACTCCGGCGTGCCCGTCGCAAACATGAACGCGGGGCCGAGCAACCAGAATTGTTGTCCTCCCGCGAGCGGCGCGTGCGTACGCACCATCTCACCAACCTCCCACGAAGCGTGCGACACGAAATGGCTCATGCCGGACACCGGAAAATACGGCGCATAGAGCGGGTAGGCGCTCGGGTGCCGCGTAAGGACCGCGACGGGATGAATCGAGTCGATCTCCTCGACCCATTTTTTTGCCTGCAATAACCCCCGGAAATCGTCCTCTGGAGGTTCTCGCCGGAGGTTCCACGCAAGCACCGTGCTGGAATGCGCAAGCGGTTTGACCAGCGTGTCGATGAGTTCGCGCGTTTCCTGCGGATCATCGCGAACGGGCAGATTCAATGACGGAACGATCTTTACGCCGTATCGCTCGGCGTAGCTGAGCATTTCACGCCATTCTTCACGCGACATCCGTTCGACATTTTCGATATGCACGCAATTGTGGTGATGCGAGACGAGGTCTTCCATCGCAAGCCACCAGTATTCCCCCAATGATATGCCCAGCAGCTCCGAGCATCGCCGTACCGTGTCTGCATTCATGCAGGTCCCAAGTGGCATGAACTCGTCGAGTATTGGATACACCCGGACTGGATGGTCCTCCGAAAGCTGCACCCGGTCCCGCTCGCACGCGTCTTGTTCTTCCTGGCTCATCGCGCGAAACCGCAGTGACGTTATCTCGATTGATTCCGTGGAACGCATGGTGGAATAGAGACGGATGATGAACGTATCAATGTGCTGCGGAATGCCCCAATGCGTGATGCGCCGCGACAGTGTCCGCCATTGGCGCGTGCGCGGCAACCGGTCGACATACCGGCCCCCGGGGTATTTCCACACCCAGAACGGGTGCGCGTTTTCACTCGTACACCGGTACGTGATCTCGGCGATGGGAAACCGCTGCACGTCAATGGGAAACCGGTCGTCCTTCCAGTCGATTGTGCTTAACGACACCCAGAAACTCGGATCGTCCCGCGGAATGCTGTCCATGCGGCGGACTTCTTCAAACCGGCCGGTGAGCTTCACGCCTTCTTCGGTGCGCGCGCGCATGACGGGAATGCGTTTCCATTCCTTTTCATTTTCAAAATCTTTGGTGGGCCACTGGGCGAGGTCGTCGGCCGAAAACTCGATGTGATCCAGCGAGTCGCGAATGGCGGCGTTTGGCGCATCAAGGACCGTGCGCAGGTAGCCTGTGTATTCGTATACAGTTGTTTCGGGCATAAATTTTATTTCGTGGCATGCGCTAAACGCGCGCTGTCACGGCTGGCCTCGCTATGTTGTTACCCGGTGCGTTTGACCCACCCGCCGCGCCGCGTCGAGTATTCATCCAGCCCCACGCCAATGAGTATCGCCACCCCGATAACAACATACTCCCACTGGCTTGATATCTCCAAAATGTTTACAAGGTTTTTCAATACATTGAACAGCGACGCGCCTATCAACACGCCCAGCACGGTCCCGGATCCACCGCGCAAGCTGCACCCCCCAAGCACCGCGCCGGCGATCGCGTACAACTCGTAAAAATTGCCAAATTCGCTCGGACCGAGCGAATTCACCTTGAACGCCAGCAATAAGCCGCCCAACGCGGTGATGCATCCGCACAACGCGTACGCCGTGATGATCAACTCGCTGGTGCGGATGCCGCTGAACCGCGCGCCTTCTTCGTTCGCCCCGATAGCGAACAGGTGACGGCCAAACGGGGTCATGTGAAGCAGCGCGCCGATTGCGAGCGCAAGGACCAACAGGATTACAAAGGGGACGGCAATCGTGTCGCCAATGAATCCGCTTCCCAACCACCGGAGGTTTGGGTAGGTGGACCCAAACCCTTCGCTCTGGTCGCCGGTCAGCAGGCGCGCAATCCCCCTGTACAGAAAAAGTCCGCAGAGCGTCACGATGAATGGTTGTAACCGGACTTTCGACACGAGCACCCCGTGCCATACGCCCACGCCCGCTCCGAGTCCGAGCGCTAGAGGGACAACCAGCGCCGGATGCATGCCCTGTCCTTGGTCGAGCATTATCGCGGCGCTAATTCCGACAAGGGCCGCGAGACTGCCGACGGATAAATCGATCCCGCCAGTGATGATCACGAGGGATTGCGCAAGGCTGAATATTCCGAACAGGCCAATCCAGGTCAGTAAGTTGCGGATGTTCGCGTTCGTGAGGAAGCTGATGCGCCCATCACCGTGGGTAGCTTCCCATAGCGTGGCGAACGCGATGAGCGTGAAAAGCAGTCCCCCTAAACCCAAAGCCTTTCGCACGGACCGCTAACGGCCAATCTGCTGGCTAAGGGTCGCGCGAAAATCTTCGACTTCGCTCTTGGTGATCGTGCGCACGGGAATGAAAATCTGTTTATCAGGCGGAATGCCCGACATGTCGCCCTTCGCGAATTTCACCAGCAACTGCACTGATTGATATCCAAACTCGAAGGGTTGCTGGACAATCGTGCCTTCGATTTGCCCTTCGGCAATACCCCGCAACGTTTCCTCCTCTTCGTCGAAGGCAACAATCTTGACTTGTCCGAGCTTGCCTGAGTCGCGCACACCGTTCAGAATCGCGGGTCCGTTGTAGCTCCACAACCCGACGAGGCACGCAACGTCGGGGTTCGAGACGAGTGTGTCTTGAACGTTCGCGATGGCCTTCGCCCGATCTGTTTCGTCGGTGCGCGTATCAATAATGGCGATGTTCGTGCCGGTCAGCGTGTCCTCGATGCCTTTGCGCCGGTCTTGCGCATTCTGCGCGTCGATACGGCCGACAAACAGCATGATCTTGCCGCCATCGGGAAGGACTTTCTTTATGAGCTCGCCGGCGGCTTTGCCTGCGTCGTAGTTATTAGTCCCGAGGTAGCACAGACGATTGCTCTCCGGTGCGTCGGAATCCTGTGTAATGAGGTTCACCTGTCGCGCAATCCCGTTTAAGGTCTCCGTCCAATTCTGGGGATCATTCGGGCTCACCGCGATCCCGGAGACTTCCTTCACAATCAAGTCTTCCATAATCTGTTGCTGCTCTTGCGCGGAAGCCGTCGCAGGACGTTTGAAGATCACTTCGCAACCCAATTCCTCTTCGGCTTTGCGGGTGCCCGTCTCTGCTATCGCCCAGAAATCGGAGCTGTTATTCGTCACGAAGGCGACGGTTATGTTCTCGTTGACTGGCGGCGCTGGTGCGGCCTCGGTCGCTGTTTTTTCTGGGGCGGGCGCCGATGGGCCCGGAGACGCAGTGGGTTGCGGCGCCGAATCGCAGCCCGCAAAAATCAAAAATACGGCGCACATCGCTATAGTTAACGGACGCATTTTCGGCTTCCTCCCGTTGAATGAGTCATTGTGGCGGATACTCGCGCGCCGGTGCAACACGGAGAGTCAGTTCCGAATCCAATCGTGGGATGGACATGTGGCGAGCCGCGGCATTATTGTTTTGTATGATGAAGGCAAAGAAGACGTTCATTCGGGGCCGGTGGCAACCTGCTAATAACTAACAATGCCAGGTTATGAACAACCATTTATCAATGTTCATTATTCGTATGGTTTGGGCGGCATTTTTGTTTGTTTTCGCTTTTTTGGCCCAGACAGCAGAATATCAGTCTCCTATCCGATACCGGAGTTTTTCCTGGCCTGATGAGAATGATCTGCCTCGCGTCCTATTTATTTCGGGGATTTCCGCCGTAGCGGGGTTTTGTTTGGCCCCGCTGTTGCATAGGCTGAGAAATGATCGGCTGGAAGATGACTAAATGCCGTTATTGAGTGTAACTTGGAAGATTAATTCGCAAACTAACACTCAGTGCCTCATGCGTAAATTAACCGGCCTTTGGGTTCTGGAATGGGCCGGCCGAGTTCCTTCGCAGTTGCAATCCACTCATCGATAACAACCTGAACGCGGGCAACAACTTCTTCATAAGTCTGACCATCCGCCATGCAACCCGGAAGTTCAGGTACCTCGGCGATCAGTGCTTCGTCCTCAGCGCTCCAATAAATGATCAGCTCATACTTCGGCACTTTCATCTCCTCCGAAGATAATCCGTGGGTATTATCAGAGGCTCTGCTGAGCACTTTCGACAAGACCGGACCATGCGAGGTCATGATAACAGCCTGCATGGATCGGTGTACACCGCGTATGACGAAACGAAATCACACTCCCATCAAATGACGCCGCATGCGTTCGAGGCAATGGACCGCGCCCCGGGTTTGCATGAGCGGATCGAGTTTTGGGTAGCCCATATCCCACTGCGAGTCGCCATTGGGGGTTATGAATGCGCCGTAAACCGTTTTCGAGTCTGCATCTGTGATCATGCCAAGCCCACACTCGGCATCAAAAGTCTCGCGAGCGAATACCGCCGACGCTTCGGCCATGTCTTTCCCGATCAGTTGGGGGCGCCGTTCGACTGCGTGGACGACGCATCCGGCAAAAAACTTGGCCCCGGCCGCGACCAAGCGTTGAGCGATCATGCCGCCGGTGAAAGTCTCTGATATGCCGAGTGTCCACCCGCGCTTTGCGAACAGCGCGTCGAGCACGCCCTCAAGCGTGTCGTCGTTCACGCCCATTACCAGGCCCGGCATCCGCGCGCGAACTTGTGCATCGACCTCGTCGATCATGCGGTTGGCTTCCTCGATCGTATCTGCGCGCGCAGAAATTCGAATGCGCACCGATTCCGCGGATGCGAGCACGCCGATCTGCGGGTTCGAGAGGCTGGCCATGAGATCTCCCATTTTCGAATCGACCCACGACTCCCCCACGCCGCACACTTTCAATACCCGGTGATGAATGGCGTCCGGGAGGCCGTGTTTTTCGCGTAAGTAGGGAATGACACTGTCTTGGAGCATGGCGTATAGTTCATGCGGAACGCCCGGCATGCAGATAACTTCCCCGCGGTCGTCACCGCACCGGATGCCCGGGGCGGTGCCATTGGGATTCGGGATAATCGTTGCGCCTTGCGGCGCGAGGGCCTGCTTCTTATTGTTCTCCGAAACGGGCCGCCGGATGAATGCAAAGCGCTCGACGACATCGTCCCACACTTCCTGTCGGAATTCGAGAGGCTTCCCAAAAACATCCGAGACGGCTTCGCGCGTGAGATCATCTTCCGTGGGTCCGAGGCCGCCGGAAGTCAACACGACATCCGCGCGGGCAAGCGCGGCTTCGAGGACTTTGGCGATGCGCGCGCGGTTGTCGCCGACCGTAGTTTTTTGGTAGAGCCCGATACCGTTTTCAGCGAGGACCTTGCCGACGTGCGCGGCATTGCTGTCCACAAGATGGCCGAGCAACAGTTCGGTGCCGATCATCACAATTTCCGCGTTCATGCTCGCAACCACTCCATGGATTGCGCATGAGCATACGGAACGATCCGGGTACAATCCAAACTGCGGCGCGTTTCCCTATCGGGCGTTCTTGTTCGGTCCCTTGTTGACCTGGCGCGCAAGCGCGCGTTTATTGATGATTCCCTTCGGCTCCTGTGGCGTGTCTTCTGGATTATTCACGCTACCCTTCGGCTTTTTCTTGGGAACGGGCGCCGCCTGGCGCGGCGGATTCTTAACTTTCGGCACAAGTTTGCGCGCTGCCTTCACAAGACCCATTGAAATACCCTCCAGTTAGTATGCAAAACACACGCAAACGGCCTGATATTCTCGAAGCCCGAATTTCCCGGACGACCCAGATGTTCTCTATCGTTGACAGAGATTTGGGAGGCGTACTAAACATGTCAATACGCAGAATCGCTATCAGCATTACTCCTGCCATCGTACTTCTGGCGGGGTGCGTTGCGCTCGACGCCCCCATCCTTTCAATTCCCGACGCGCGCAACAATCTCTCCGGAGACAACACACGAGCGTACCTCGACATAGTCCAGGCCACCGTCCATCAGGAAGGCGACTTTTTTGCTTTCTCCGTCCGCACCGCGTCCCCCATCCCCATCGCGCAGGACATGTCCCCCGGTAAACGCCTGGACTTTATCTGGTTTGTGGACGCTGACAAAAATCAAACTACGGGCCAGAGCGAAGCCGGAGACGATTTCAACCTTCACCTGTGGCTAGACGGCGCTGGCTGGCATCCAGTCATCTTTGCGGTGTCGGACATCGCAACAGGCCGTAGCGCGACGTTGAGTCCCGCCGCCCCGCGGTTCCGCGTAGAAGGGGACGCCGCGACGTTGCTGGTGCATGTGTCCACCTTTGCCGAAGCCGAGTTCGAATGGTGGGCGTCGTCCACGACCAAACACGCCCCCGCGTGGCTCCCCCTTACCGAGAACCCGGCAACGCGGCGAGCATCTACTGAAACGCTTCGGAGCGGGGCAATCCAGCCGACGCTCTAACGCAACGTTATGCTTGGCATGCGCACATGCCCGTGCTGTATGCTACGCATTCGACTGCGCAGCCCGCGGGTCGAATACCTTCATGGACTATCAACGAAGCACATATTTTCCCTTCGGGTTTGCCTTGCGCGCGGACGTGTGGGACCGGTATCGGGTCCAAGACCTCGTGCCAAAGGACGATCACGCCAAACCAGTCGATACGCGCGGCGTGCGCACGCTTGCCCATCGAATTCAAGAGGCCCCCATAACGCCGAATGAAACGCCGCCACCGCCGACCGCGGGCCAAATGCTCACGCTCGGCATTGTCACGGAAGTGCTCCGGTTTCTTATCGATTACTATTGCGCGCGACAATTGCCCGGCGTTTTGAATTCTGCGTTCGAGTGGACACGAAAGCATGAAGGTGAACCGATTGTCGATCAGCCGCCCCCCGCGTTTGTAACGCTGTATCCACCCGTCGAGGTACAAATCGGCGGCGCGGACCCCGCTCAATTCCTGCAAACACGCGAAAACGATTTGACCAACGTCGAAGCGTCCGCGCGCGAAATGATGCTCCTGAGCCTCGCAATGTCGAATCCAGCAATGCGCACATTCTGGCCACTGTTTGCCGACGACGCCCTGCGCGTGCGCGCGCCGTATGTGCCGCTGGTCGTCAATATCGAGCAATATTTCAATACGCAGCCAACCCTTGACCTGCTCGATGAACCGCTCTTCGAATGCCTTCGTGCCCCGATGCGGGCCGCGCCGGACTCGCTCGAAGCGCAGCTAGATTTCATCCGGACGAAATGGGCGCGCATTCTTCCCGATTCGCTCACAATCCGCCTGCTTACCGTGCAGGACATTCTCGGCGAAGAATACAAACAGCGCGGAGGATTTACCCCCGGCGGTATGGTCGATGTGCTTCGATTTGGCCCAAAACAGGGCGGCACCGCAGCCGATGCCTATCCCGAATTTGAACGGTTCTCCGCAGATGCCGACTGGATGTCCAACGTCGTGCTGATGGCGAAGAGCGTGTACGTCTGGCTCGACCAGCTATCCAAAAAATACCAGCGGCACATTCATCGACTCGATCACATTCCCGATGAGGAACTCGATCAACTCGCGCGCTGGGGATTCAATGGACTGTGGCTGATCGGACTGTGGGAACGCTCGGAAGCCTCGGCCACCATTAAGCGCATGATGGGAAATCCCGACGCCGTCTCCTCGGCGTACTCGCTGTTTGACTACGCCATTGCCGGAGACCTCGGTGGCGATGACGCCTATACAAATCTTCGCGATCGCGCCCGCGCGCGCGGCATTCGGCTCGCCAGCGACATGGTCCCCAACCATATGGGCATGTTCTCGCGATGGGTCATCGAGCATCCGCACTGGTTTCTCTCGCTTCCGCACCCCCCGTACCCGAATTACACGTTCAACGGGCCAAATCTTTCGCACGATTCGCGGGTGGGCCTTTACATTGAAGATGGCTACTGGACGCAGCGCGATGCCGCGGTTGTGTTCAAACGGGTCGATCACGACACCGGCGACACCCGTTACATTTACCACGGCAACGATGGCACGAGCATGCCTTGGAACGATACGGCACAATTAAACTATCTCATGCCGGAAGTGCGCGAAGCCGTTATCCAGACGATTCTCCACGTCGCGCGAAAGTTCCCAATCATCCGCTTCGACGCCGCCATGACGCTCGCAAAAAAACATTTTCAACGTCTCTGGTTTCCCAGGCAGGGGGATTCCGGCGCCATCCCTTCGCGCGCGGAGCACGGCATGGGGCGCGAAGAGTTCGATCGCGCCATGCCGGAAGAATTCTGGCGTGAAGTCGTAGACCGCGTCGCCCGCGAAGTGCCCGACACGCTATTGCTCGCGGAAGCCTTTTGGATGATGGAAGGCTATTTCGTCCGCACGCTCGGTATGCACCGTGTCTACAACAGCGCGTTCATGAACATGCTAAAAATGGAACAAAACGCGAACTATCGCGCGACGGTGCGGAACGTGCTCGAGTTCAGTCCTGAAATTCTGAAACGGTTCGTCAATTTCATGAACAATCCCGATGAGCGTACTGCTGTCGAACAATTCGGAAAAGGCGACAAATATTTTGGCGCGTGTCTGCTGATGACCACGTTGCCGGGATTGCCGATGTTTGGACATGGCCAGATCGAGGGCTTTACCGAGAAATACGGAATGGAATACCGGCGCGCGTATTGGGACGAACACGCCGATTCCGATCTCGTGCAACGCCACGAACGCGAAATATTTCCGCTTGTACACAAACGCTACCTGTTCAGCGGGGTCGAACATTTCGCGTTCTATGACTTCCACACTTCGAGCGGACACGTCGATGAAAACGTCTTCGCATATTCCAACCGCGCGGGCAGCGAACGGTCTCTTGTGTTTTACAACAACGCCTACAACACCACCTCGGGCTGGGCGAAAATATCCACCGGCCTCAACACAGGCCGCGGCGAAGAAGGCAAGATCATCTCGAAATCACTCGCGGATTCACTCAACCTCCGCCGCGACGATACACTCTACTACGCGTTCCGCGATCATCGCGAGGACCTCGAATATATCCGGCACTCGAAACAACTCTGCGACGACGGAATGTTTGTCCATCTTAACGGATACCAGTGGCATGCTTTCATCGATTGGCGCGAGATCATGGATGCAGATGGAAGCTGGGGAGCTCTCGCGTGGGGTCTGCAGGGGCGTGGGGTGCATAACCTCGACTACGAACACCGCGATCGTGAACTCTCGGCGGCAATTGAGGCATTCGGCAAATATTACAATGCCGCGGTGCTGTGCGACTTGTTGGACGAATCCGGCGATACGCGCGCAGAAATGGTTTCCGGGGAAGCCTTGTCGGCCGCGCTCGCGGCAATCTTGCCCGCATTAAAAGAATTCGCGCCCGATGCCGCGACGGATAGAACGCTCGGCTCGACATATCTCGGCCAATGCATCAAACGCCACGACATCCGCGCAACCCTTAGTCAACTTGAACTGGACGACGAACAAGCACGTACTTTTTCCATGTTGGAACCTTGGTGCGCTTCGTTTACATACTGGTTGCTTGCGGCGTTGCGCGCGAGCCTGAACAGCGAAAAGGCCGATGCTGACTATCCGCAATGGCTGGATGTGTTGCACCTAAGTCAACGGGTCGAAGATACGCTTCGCGAAGTTCTCGGCGATACGGACAAGGCACACAACGTACACACGCTGACGCGGGTGTTGCTGCGGCATGCGCGATTCGATACGGTTAAAGGCGACAAAGCAATTTTAGAATGCGTTGTCCTCCGCGCATTCGACGACCCCGAAGCACAGGCGTATCTGCGGTTCAACGAACACGAGGGCATCCAGTATTTCAACCGCGAACAGTTCGAAAACCTGATCGAAGGCATCACGGAGGCGCGATCTATTCTCGACGAAAAACATCTCAAGGCAGCCATTCCATTTTCGGGTACGCCGGTGGAAACAGACGCCCCACTGCAACTGGATTGGGAACTCCTCCTCTGCGCCGCGGACGACGCCGGCTATCGCATTGATCTGTTTCGCGAGCAATTGAAGAACGCGATAGACGCGGAGTAGACGCATTATATTTCTCTCGCGGCCTTCGCGTTTCGTCGTAACCAATTCGCCAATCTGGCCTCACTCAACGTACCCGCTGCCAAATCCAAGAACGTAGCCGCAGCTTCTTCTTCAGAGGCCACAAGCTTGTATCCATTCATGCGCAGGAAGACGTAGGCCGTCATTAGCGATGTTCGCTTGTTTCCATCTATAAAGGGGTGATTGCCACAAATACCGTACGCGTACGCTGCGGCAAGTCGAAAAATATCTGCGTGCGAATATACCGCCAAATTCTTAGGGCGTCCGACGGCGGACAGCAACAGATATTCATCACGCAGCCCCGGATTCCCACCATGTTCCCGCACCACTTCGAAGTGAATCGAGCGCACGGCGGTGACCGATAGCCAATGGATCATTCCGCAAGTTTTCGCAACGCGTTGCGGTATTTCTTGCGCCCTTCCTCGAACGCTTTCATCGCCCGCGGAAACTCGGGATCGAACGCTGTCAATTTGATGCCATCCGCCTCTTCCACCGCGAATATCTCATCGCCTTCATCGATCCGCATGCGTTGCAACATCTCACGCGGTATAATCGCGCCCAGCGAATTTCCGATGCGGCGCACTTTGAGCCTCTTCATGTGGGCCTCCCGATGTTATAACATGTGTTATTCTAGCTCGAAGGAAAGGATACGTCAACCCATGCATGGCCTGCATCAAACGCGGCGCCAATTCCTGAAATCCGCAGGCGCAATGACCGTTGTAGCTCGGGCAATGCGCGCCAATGCGGAAGAGTCGCACGGTTCACAGTATTTAGCAAATCGCTTTGTCGATGTTCACACGCACATCACGCAGGCATTTGGCGAGAAGCCACCGCTGTCGGCCTCTGAGCTCGTTGCGTGGATGGACAAGGTCGAGATAGGCAAGGCGTTTGTTTTGCCGTTGGTGAATCCGGAGTCGTGGGACCACCTCATCAGCACGGAGTATGTGTTACGCGAGACGGAGCCGTACCGCGAACGCCTTATCGCTTCCTGCTGCATCGATCCGCGCGCGAACTACTTAGACTCGGTCGAAGCGAAGGTGAAGCACCTGCAACGCTACATCGACGCTGGCGTGAAGGGCTATGGCGAGCACAAGTGTGGCGTGAACATTGATGACCCGCGCAACATTGAAGTTTTCGCCGCGGCGGCAGAACTGAAGTTGCCGATACTTTTTCATCTCGACAGCGTGCGGAATATGGACAAGCCGGGCCTGCCGGGGCTTGCGAAGGTGCTTGAGTCGGTGCCGAACGGTATTTTCATTGGCCACGCGAACGGTTGGTGGGCGAGTATTTCGGGTGATGCGACGGAATCGGATTTTGGCGGGTACCCGAATCGCAAAACTACGTCCGGTGGCGCCATTGACGCGTTGATGGATCGGTTTCCGAATATCTATGGCGACTTGTCCGCTGGTAGTGGATCGAACGCAATTCTTCGGGACGTCGAGTTCGGCCGGGAGTTTTTGATTCGTCGCGCGGACCGGTTGCTGTTCGGCACCGACTATTTGATGCCGGGTCAGAAGGTGCCGCAGATCAGCATGTATCGGGAGATCGAACTATCTGAAGATGCGCGAGCAAAAATATTCCGTGAGAATGCCCAGCGCGTTTTCAATCTGTGAACCGCGGCAACTTTCGCCCCCCTTCGTCCGTGTTCCGTCCGTGTTCGTCCGCTATTCCCCAGAATAAAACCACGCCGCTGGAATTCGCCGCAGCAACAACGAGTGTCCGCCGGAGTAGTTGAAGTAGGTCACAAGCGCGGCGCCGTCTACCCAGGTAATTGCGGGATAGGCCCATTGATCGCCGTCGGACTCGATGTTTTTGAACGATGTCCAGGTGGCGCCTTCGTCCTTCGATATTGCCGAGGTCAGTGGGTAGCGCGCGTCTCGTCCGGGATTGTGGTTCCACACCGCGAGGAGATCACCGGTTGCGGGGATGCGCGAGATGGCAACCGGCGCGGCGCTTCCCTTGAGGTCTGTTGCGACGGGCGCGCTCCAGTTTTCGCCGCCATCGTTTGAATGGCTCATGTATTGTCCGCCAAGCTGCGTGCGCATCAGCATCATGACGCGGCCATCTTTCAGTTCGATACACGCGGGCTCCCAGCAATCGCCCTCTGCCGGTTTTACGCGCGCGCCATCACGCCAGGTTTCACCGTTGTCATCGGACATCACGCAGTAGCTGTCGCCCCCCTCCCATGCTTCCACTAGAATTCGCCCCGTTTTCAATCGAATCGCGCGTCCGTTGGTCAAGCCGGTGTACTTGTTGTCCGGACTCAACTGCTTCGCATCACCCCAGGTTTTACCTTCATCCGCCGACTGCCTCATCATGATGCGGCAATCCGTGCTCTCGGTGTTTTTTTGGCAATACAGCAGTGCAAGCGAATCCGGTAACAGACGCACGAAGTTCACTTCCATGACGTTGCGTCCCCCGTCGTTTTCGACAAGGACAAACTGCTCGCCCCATGTAAGCCCGCCGTCTTTTGAAATACGGCCGGACAGTTGTGCGGCGCCGTGATCCGCGGAGTCGCCGCCGTAAAACTCCGTCCACCCGAGCAGCAGACTTCCGTCTTTCAACGGCACGATGGATGCTTCGCTATGCCGAGGCCGCTCGGCAGTCGCTGAGGCGAGCACTGTTGGTAATTCGCCCTGAGTTGCGAGCCGATACAGTTCCCATGCGATTGCGCTGTTCACAATGCCCGACGGCGGAAGCATGGGAACGTCATAGCCCTTCAACGAAACTACTGCGTCGTCCCAGGGCCACATCGGGTCGATCCAGACTACGCCGCCGTCGTTCTTCCAATCGCGATGCTCCAACACTTCTATATAAATGACGCGCGCACCCGCGGGCCGCGCACGATCGAACAGACCATTCGGAGGATGCTGGTAGCCGATATGAATGGCGAGATCGCCCGCGGAAAAATTGTCCTCGGGCGTTTTCAACGAAGTAAATCCGGAATTCCATTCCGCCGTTTCGAACTTTGTTCCTATTTCAGTTTTCGCGAGTTCATCTGGAATGAAATGGCCCATGCCGTACATATAAACAGTTTTTCCGGTGGCGAGCGCTTCGGTGGCCCATGCGCCGGCCAGGTCGAGTTTCGCGCGTTCCTCTTTTTCGATACGGCGAAGGATTTCGGAAACTTTCCCAGCGAATTGCGCACCCAGCGGCGCATCGCCCGCCGGTTTTTCTTCCCACGTGGACACGTCAATCCAGAAGTTTCCCTTCGACTGATACTGCTGGATGCGCGGGTATCCGCCAGGCAAGCCGATGGTTTCATACGTTACGGGCATTTTGCCCTGCGCCACGCACGCGCCGATCAATTCCCCCGTGAAACACCAGGCCGGGATGATGCTTGCAAGCGTGGGAGAAATGGCGTGCACTTTGGAATAGCCGTTGAAATGGTGCGCGGCGCCATCCACAGGCGCATCGCCGAATGTCACGATGTATGCGCCGGAATTCAGTACCGCATCAGCGGGTGGAGGCGCATCCGCTAGGCCATAGAGGAGAACGTCGCCGGCCGCGGGCGTGGCGTCACCGAGAGTCGCGATCATCATGAGTCCGCCGGCGCGCCCGCAGAGTTCGCTGACGAACGCGGGGTTGCCGCCAGCCCACAATTTGCCGCCCGCGATCATGCGCGCCGCGGCTTCGTTCGCGGGCGCCGCCATCGATTGCGCGTCGCCGCCTGCCTGTTGGACCGCGGCATCGACTCGCAAAAGGTAAGATTCGGGCGGCATGGCATCAGCCGCGGCAAACACACCCCAGGTTATCGCGGTTAGCAGAAGTGAATTCATTAGCGAACTACCGTCACTTTCCTAATGGTTTCAAATTTTTCCTGCAACGAGGCAACCAACTGGTCCAATCGCGCGCTGGGTTTTCCATTCACGAGATATTCGGCTTTAACACACGGTTCCCCGGCTACTGCGTCGATTTTGGAGGTGCTGACGTTGTACCCGAGCGTTTCGACAAACTCTTGGACCTCGTGTACGCTTGAAACCCCAGAACAAAGTTCTACATTAATTCTGCATTCGATTGGCGCGGAAGAAACGCGTTCGCTGACACGTTCGAGCAACAACACGACCGCAAGCGCAAAAGCCGTCGCGCAGATTGCAATGGTGAAATAGCCAAGGCCAATGGCAATGCCGAGCACACCGACGAACCATACCATTGCAGCCGTCGTCAGCCCGCGTTGGATATTTCCAACATTGATAATAGTGCCCGCGCCGATAAACCCGATGCCCTGCAATATGCCCGCGGCGACACGCCCGCGATCAAAGGGAACGGTCGTCGCATGTGAAAACCAGTCTTCGGAAAGCTTATTGGACGCGAGCATGGCAAGCGTCGAGCCCAGGCATACGATGATATGCGTGCGCAACCCAGCGGCGCGGCCCTTTCGCTCGCGTTCAAGGCCGAGCAGGCCCGAGAGCACAAAGGCGAGCAGAAGCTTGGTCGAAGCGTCCAGTGCCTCCGGCGGAATGGTCATATTGTTCTCCTCGCGCCGTTTTGGCGTCTCGCGCCGTCATCAATCGAGGATCGTCCGAGACCTGCCTTTTTCTTCCTCCGGCGTTTCACCAGCTTTCGCCCGCAGGGACGCGACGAGAGCAGGCTCGGCCCCGAGCCGTTCCGCTTCATCCAGATAACGGCGTGCTTGCGGCAGGTTGTTGCTTTGAAGCGCTATGTCACACAGCCGGAGCCACGGCAACGGGTTCTCTGGTTGTGATTTCGTGAGTTCAGTCAAGGTCGCGCTGGCAACCGCGAGTTGTTTCAGTTCTATCGCAAGATCGCTGAACGTGACCAGCGGACTCGCGTAAACGTCCGATTGCGTGGCCGCGAACTCAAGATACGTGCGCACCGCGTCCCAGCGTCCACTCTCCGCGCTCCGCCGCGCAAGTTGCAACCACGCGGGCTGCGCGCCCTCTGGCGCTACGGGCGCCACCGGATGTTCGGCAATAAACTTTTCCGCCCCTCCAACGCGCGCCCGCGTCAGACCCATCAACAACCACGCCGTGAAATCATCGGGGTTATAGCGCACGAAACGGTCGAGTAAATAGAACGCCTGGAGCGTCTGACCGTCCGCGAGTAGATAATCAATTTGTGCGAGGATGGATTCCTTGGATCCTGCGCTCGCGGTCTCGACTTCGCGATATTCCTGTTGCGCCGTCTGCAACTGTTCCAGCAACGGTGTGAGTTGCCGCATCGGTTCCGCGGCGGGCGAGTTTGGATTTGCCGGATCCAACGGCGCCAACGCGCGGGCCGCGCCGCCTACATTGCCCGTCCTCGCCAACGTCAGCGCGTATGTTATTCGCGCGCCAGGCTCCAGCGCTTCGAGCCGCTCGGCTCGCCGGAAATAATCCAGTGCGCGCTGTTTTTCCTCCAGATTCGCGGGATCGTCCGGGTTATACTCATAGAGCGATGCAAGCTGCACAGTGCATTCGTCCAGCGACGGATCAAGCCGCAGCGCCTCCGTCAGCATGGTAATCGCTTCTTCGCGTTTGTTCATGAATGCAAGCGTGACTCCGAGTATGTTGCGCAGCCGCGCGTCGTCAGGTGTAATCTCGACCGCTTTCTGCAAAAAACTCTGGGCAAAACCAAACTCGCGCTGGGCATCTTCACGCCGGGACGACGCAGCCGCCCGCTCTTCCTGCCGCGCAAACGCCTGCGATTCCGTGTAAGCCGTTTGCGCGTTCTCATAATGGATCTCGCCCAGCCGGATAAAGGGTTCCGGTGCTTCGGGTGATTTTGCGGCAGCGTCTTCCCACAACAGCATTTCGTTTTGCCAGAGGCTATTGCGCGTAAACGTACCCGCGCCCATCATCAACAACACTGCAAACACTGCAAGCCCCGCGACGATTGCGACAGGCCGCTTCCACAACAGTTTCGCGACGATGACGGGCAGCAGTAGCGCCAATCCGCAAATCCCGAAGTACAGGGATCGTTCCGTGAAACTCGTATGC
>JAWXCN010000236.1:0-2519 GCA_034408725.1 Candidatus Hydrogenedentota bacterium | reverse complement strand
GGGAGGGCGCGTGTCCCCACGCGCCGGTTGCTCAATTTTCATCGGCTGGTTTTGGATCGACGAGCCAGGTGCCCGAAAGACTGGGAACGAAAATCCATTGGTCTCCGTCGGCTTTTGCGAGGGGATGCCTGCTTTTTACACGAATCCACTCCCCCATCACTTCTTCCACGTGAACCGGTCCGGTAGGACTGAGCAGGCGCGCGCCAGGCTCGAAGATTGGCGGCAACACCATGCCCTGCGCGGATACGCTGCCGCGCGTCGCGAATCCGCCGACGCCGGCGCCTGCGACAAGCACGGCGGCTATCATTGCGGCGGGGAATCTGTATCGAAACATACTCATCCTCATCTCCTCGGTGATGCGCGCATTTGCGCGCCGCGATTTGGGTAGGGTTGCAACGTGTGGGGAAGTCCGCATGTTGACACTATACTAATTCGCCGCCTCGTGTTCCCGCAGGCGCTGCAACTCATCGTTAAACCTGTCGGCGACGGGCTGAATGAGCCCGCGCATGCTCAGCGCCTCTCGAAACACGTTGCGAATCAGTAACGTGCAAATGCGCGCGGTCGATACCGGCCCGGAACCGCCCAGCCCCTGCACGTCAAACGGCGCAAGCGTGAGGTTTAGTCCCGCTCCCGGAATAAAGCCGGCGGACACGTTCAACTGCGACGTTTCGCTGCGAAACTCCGTAATGGAATAATTGCGAGAGAGCAGCGCGGAGTAACCGGTAGAATTCCCCGTGGACTGTAGCCGCGACGCATTCTCATCAAGTTTCCCGAGATTCGTGCCTCGGCCGGCTTCGTATCGCACGTTGAATTCGGCGCCGCGAAGCACGATTTCGTTTACAACGGGCATTTCCGACAAGAGGGTTGCGGCGTCAACGCGAATAAATATTTCTTCAATCTCAATGGCGGCGCCCTCCTTGAACGGCGCCGGATTAAATACGGCGAGGCCGTGAACGGCAATCGACGATTCGCGCGGAAGGAAAGTAACGCGATCAACAGTGACCTTGGACTGGTACACGTAGCCCAGGCCGCGCTCGATAGCCAGGTCGGCCGCTGACCCCGCCTGCGTGCTGAACAGGATGATTCCCAACGCCATGAGAATCAGCACGAGACCGGTCGCAGTGACAAGGAATCGAAAGACGGTCTTCACCGGGCAAGTCCTACTGGGTGCAATTCGTCAATCAAAGATATGCGCGAGGCGTCGAATTTCCATGAACAACTCGTAATAGCCGAGCCGGGCGCAATACTCGGCTTCTTCCGCCGTGGGCATGCGCGGGCCTGTTCCACCCGCGGGAATGCCGGGCCATTCAAAGAAAAATTTGCTGTCGTGTCCATCAAGCACGAGGCGCACAACGGGCGATTGCGCGCTGACTACGGGAAGTCCGGCGCCGAGGTCTTGACGCGGAAAGATCATGACCGTCGTGCGGCTGAACCGTTTGAGCGCCTGGACCTGCTCTTCTTCGAGCCCCCCGAACGGACGCATTTGAATCGGACGAACGCGCAGGCCCTCTGGCGTCTCGAGGTAAACATCAATGCCGCGCAGGCGGACGGCGTCATACGCGACGCTCATGTCGCCGAATTCCGATTCAAGCTGGCATTCAATCACGATATAGGCATCCGTCACCGCGCGCGCATCAGCATCGATGCCGGGTTCGGGATGGGATGGCGCAATGTCCGCCTGGCGTTTCAAATCGGCTACGGCACTGTCGATCCAGATCGCGCGGCATCCGCCACCGAACAAATCGGGATAGCGTCCTTCCGCGGTTTGCACCGTAGAGATATACCACGCGGGCTCGAACAAGACACGTTGCGCGGGGGTAGGGGGCGGGATCGGTTTGTCAGGGGTTTGGCATCCAATGCCCAGTAGTAACAACGCGCATGGGAGAAGGATGCGCGTCATGGCGCGGGTTCCAACTGTTGCGCGCCGGAACCTTCCTCATTCGCCTTGGTTTCCGCGCGCACCTGCGGTTTTTGTTTCGGTACCGTTTCCACATTTGGGGGCAAGGGCTTCTCCGCAATAACGCTGTCGGCATTTTCGCCGCCGCTGCCATGGTTGCGCAACACCATTTCGCCATCGAGCGAACGCATGCGGACTATTCCCGTAGGGTTTATTTTTTCGTTGATCCACACGTGAATAATGTCCGCGCCCTCCAGGACCTCATAGTGTTCGGCACGGATTGCACCGTCCAATGTGTGGATGTCTTCCAGACCCAATGAACGGCGTTTGGATTCGCTGGCGACTGGTTTGGCGGCCGCCTGATCGACGGCGACTTCCTGCGCGGGATCGACCCCGGACTTTTCGATTACGCGATGAATATTTTCCGGATCGCTGGCGGGACCGGTAAGGAGCATCTTGTAGACGATTTTGAAGCCGACTTCAGGAATGATCTCGAATTCTACCCAGTAACCCTGCTTGCGGCTGACCCGTTCCTCGCCCACGATGGCTTGCCGGATGACGTACTTCTTGCCGCCCTTTGCCGCGACAAGGTTGTACCATGCCCATTGGCCGACTTTTGGAT
>JAWXCN010000235.1:0-35739 GCA_034408725.1 Candidatus Hydrogenedentota bacterium | reverse complement strand
TGTGCGGCGCCATCGGCGTCGTCGGATATCCTTTGCGTTTCCCCACGACAATCGCTCCCACCAACGCGGCAACGCCAGCATTGATGTGAACGACCGTACCACCGGCGAAGTCGAGCGCGCCCATGTCGAAGAACCATCCCCCGGTGCTCCAGACCATGTGCGCAATCGGGCAATACACCAGGATGGACCACAGGATACAAAACAGCATTACCGCCGAAAACTTCATGCGTTCGGCAAATGCGCCAACAATAAGCGCGGGCGTGATGATTGCAAAGGTGCATTGGAACGCAATGAACACCGTTTCGGGAATCGAGCCCGACAACGATTCCACCGTAAGTCCACTCAGTAAAATCTTTCCAAACCCGCCAAAATATTTGTTCAACGGCCCCGAGGTATCGAACGCGATCGAATACCCGATGATTACCCACACAAGCGTCATCACCGCCGTCAGTGCGAAACACTGCACGAGTATCGAGAGCACGTTCTTGCTACGCACCAGCCCGCCATAGAACAACGACAGGCCGGGGATGGTCATAAACAACACGAGCGCCATCGACGTCAGCATCCACGCCGTATTGCCCGTGTCCAGCACCGGCGCAGGCGCTTCCGCCGGCGCGGCGACCTCCACCGTCACCCCTTCCTCCACCTGCGCAAACGCGGGCAGCGCCCCGCCTACGATCAACATCAGAAGGACGATGGTTAGCACGCCCCCCGTAAATGTCTTCCCCAAGTTCAACCCAAACAATCGCATTTCAATTCTCCTTGCCATGCCCGCTGATCGCGCCACCCGCGTTCAGGGCTCCCGTTTTCAATCTGTTATGCTTCGCAGGCCCACTCGCCGCTAACTGACGGCGACATCACCCGACTCGCCCGTTCGAATGCGGACCGCGTCGTCAATCGTCGATACAAAAATCTTCCCATCGCCAATCTTGCCGGTCGTTGCGGCTTTCGCAATGGTCTCAACCACCTGCTTGGCCTTGTCGTCCGACACCACAATTTCGAGCTTGACCTTGGGCAGAAACTCGACTACGTATTCCGCGCCCCGGTACAACTCCTTATGGCCTTTTTGACGCCCGAAGCCCTTCACTTCGGTGACCGTCAATCCCTGGACTCCGATAGCGCCCAGGGCTTCCTTCACTTCGTCAAGTTTGAACGGTTTAATGATCGCCTCTACCTTTCGCACGGCAATATTCTCCACATTGGTTTGTTGCTGGTTTGCCCGAGAAACGTCCCGTTGTGGAAACGCCCGGAAATGTCGTGCACGACACTAAGTGCGCCAAAGTGCAATGGGTGTGCCAACTCTGGAATCGCCGAGACCCCACACCGGCTTTCTACGAGCGAAATCAATGTGTTCGCGCCCATTCACGGGAAGATTTGGATTGATTTTGCGTCGTGATGCAACGCATTCAAAAAATACATTTGTGTAAGGTTCATGTTTTCCGCGTACCGATGCGTACGCTGGGAAATTCCACGAGGATAGGTCGGACACACCACAAACCGTAGGCGATAAAAAATCGCTCTTGACAGCATCGACTACATTCTGTATTCTTCGACTGCTAGGGAGTGGTTGGGACGTGTATTCGGTTGAGTGGGTAAGCTGGAAACTGTGTAGCCTTGACGATGGGTCGAACTGCTAAAACACCGCGCGGCAATGAAACGCTCGCCGCTCTCCTCGGGTCGGGAGCGCGCGCCGAAGTCCTGCGCCTCTTCCTCATCGACCCCACCCGAGACTATTACCAGCGCCAAATCGAAACGGCCACCGCCCTCCCCATCCGCGCCGTGCAACGTGAGTTGGAACGCCTTTCCAAAATCCGGTTGCTTTACCGCCGCAGCGAAGGCAACCGCACGTACTACCAGGTCGATACCCAATTCATTCTGTTCCAGGACCTGCGGAACCTCTTCTTGCGAGCAGGCCCCCCACTCGACCGGATTCGCGGCGAAGCGGCACTTGATTCTTCCATCATTCTCCTGGTCCATGACGAGGAGCAGTCCCGAATGTTGCTCATCTACACCGGACGCCGCGCGCCGGAGATTGGGTCTACGGACCTTTTGCCGATAGATACCATGACGCGGGACGAGTTCATGCTGGCCCTTGCCGGGGGCGACCCGCGGATCGATGCATTTTTGCGTCGCGGTGTGGATATGTTGGGTAGGCGGGAAGACGTCATCTGGCGGCGAATCGAGGCCGCGGGATACAACGTCCCGAAAGCAAAGGGTGTGGCGTAGCATGATGCGAAGCGGAATGGACATCCAGCGCCTGTGCGAGTCGTGGTGGGAACGCCTCGCCGATTCTTCACGGGAAGACCAGCACCGGTTTGCCGAGAAGTTTCTCGTCCTCCACGGCTGGACGGACCCCGACCAGATTGAGCCGGCCGCAGTGCCGGGCCAAGCCTCGACCACGGCAAACGTCATTCGCCTGAGTACCGGCGTGCCGATGGTCACATATTTCGTTTTACCCGGAATGCTCGAACCTCCTGCCGCCGTCATTAAGCGGGGGCTCGATTTCTGCGAAACCACGCGCTCGCTGGTAGATACGAACCGGTTCTTCGGCGCGGGCTATGCCTTCGTCACCGATCTGTTCCGGTCCTACCTCTACGATGCCCGCACCGACGAGTTGCTGCTGTACGCCGATGCGCCAGCGCAATTTTCCCAGGAATTCGGCGATGTGCTGCGCAAGGAACGTGTCCTGGCCGGGTCCCTCGAAGAGGTACGGCGCCAACCGCGAAGCTACACTGCGCGCCAGTTGCGCGAATGGGCGCAACGCTGGTCCGAAACCCTGTGCGTCGATTGGCGCACTCCCGAAGAAACCGCGTGGCTCGCGATGGACCGCCTGATGACCTTGCGCTACATCGTCGAACGCGATCTCGCGCGAAAACCCGGTTGGCAACCCGCCCAGGATTTTGCGCGGCTCATGACCCTCGCGGTCAATGGCCGGTCGGAAGGACTTGGCCGGCAGCTCACGGGCCTCTTCACCGACGCGCATCACGCATGGGACGCGGCACTCTTCGCGCCAGCACCGCCACTCGAAGCGACATTCGAGCAGGATGGACTCGCCGGGCCGTTGTTGCGTGAGCTCGCGTTGCTGTCGAAAACCAAATTCACCATCCCCACCATCCTCGAAAGCTTCAACTACGGCGACGCCGCGGAAAAGGCCCGCGTCCGCATGATCCCCGAACGCAACGAGGAACGGTGCATCTACCTTTCGCAACGGACTGCCGCAAACGTCGATGACATCAGCATCGACCTCGATATTGCCGACGAAGGCTACCGCGCCATCCTCCACTGGCTCGATCAACTCATCGACACCTACGAACGCCTCAACCTCGAGTTCGACGCGTCGGCCACCAACGCACAACCCAAAAATGAAGAGCTTGACCTGTTTGATTGGTCGGAAAAGGACTCGCGGACACCAAGCGCATTTACCGACCCGATTCAGCAAGCCGCCGAATGCGGCATGAGCATCTACTGTTCCTCGCCGCGCCAGTTCCGCACCGCGCGCCTCATGATGTATCTGCACCTGATCGAACGCTACGAAAAATCCAGCGCGCGGTTTCAAGGGTTCCCAAAAATCGAAGCCTCGCTAAAGCGCCGCCCGAGCATGATGGAAACCGACCGCCGCAGAATTTTCCAGCAGCCCTCGCAAGAAGGCGAATGGGGTGTCGGGTAACACACTCGTCGGCACCCTTCCCGCCGTCGCGTTGCGCAAAGTTCGATTTAGCGCTGAATTACGATTCGGCGCTACATGATTACGACGAGTTTTCCCCGGCAACCCGTCACCAGCGCGTTGTACTCCGTCCGCTCATACGGACACGTCGGCCGCTCCTTCGGCTGCATCGCCTGCACGTCCGCTCCCCGCGCACGGACACGACTTCCACAACGGACGACATGGTTCCGGTTCCCCTTCGACTCACCCGTCAATTCAAACCCACCATGAAACCGGCACCGCCCACTCGCGTGATCATCAAAATCACTTCTGCACGGGCTGTTAGGTGTAAGTTATGAACCGTTAGACCTAATTCTCTTTGGCAACGCCATGCTTTTAGGAGCGATTAATACCTCTTCACCCTCTCGGCGTCGTTGCGCAGTATATCTCAGCGAAAATTTCTTGATCCTGCATCCTTTGTAAATGGCGCGAATTTGAGGAACGTCGTCGTACGTCATTACCCAATTAAGGTCCGGGCAACGCATTATTATTTTTCCTATTGCAACGTGATCGTCATGAGAATATTTAGAGAGATAGAGATGCGCTCCCTGTTCGTAGTATGGAGGGTCTAAATATACAAACAAATTCTTTTTGTTCTTCTTAGTTAGCAGATCAACGAACTCCATCGCGTCAAGGTTATAAAGAGATATCCGATCCCTGTATACTGTGATTCGTTCAATCCGGCTTTTCAAGGTCGACTTGTTAAACCGAGCGGAAAGACGCCACTCTCCAGACTGATGGAACCCGCCTATCGGGCCCCCATTAACCAGAATACCCGATCTGTTTGTTCGATTTAGATAAAATGTTGCGAAACCTACATCAAAACGCTTGTGTTTCCGCGCATTTCGGTAGATGTCGCGCTGCCGTCGCCATTCTTTAATCGACAATTTCGAGTTCTCAATCTCTTCCAAAAACAGATCGGGGTGATTAAGAATTGCCCACCAGAATGCGAATATTCGATAGTCTAAGTCATTAATGGCAATCGAACGGACTTTTTCGGAAAATAGAAGTTCAAGCGACGCTCCGGCCCCCCCGGCAAATGGTTCGGCCATCGCTGGCTCAACTAGCCCGTTAGCGTCCATCACATCAGCGAGCGCGCTCGCTAATCTCGCCTTACCACCGGGGTATCTTAGAGGTGTTATAAATTTCATGGAGAAAACGGCTCGATGCGGCCAAGTGTGATGCGCAATAGAGGTTCGATCATCTTTACAATCGCGCGAAGCTCCGACTCTGTTGGCTCAACGTGGCGATTATGAATAAATCCGTCAAGTGCATCTAAAGTGCAACCTTGGTCCCGAGTCTCAACAATTTTTTTGAGTGCCTTGATTTCTAATGGCTTTAACCCAATTTCAAGCGTTAACAGGTGCGTCATTTACGTGGAAACCTTGTGCAACTAACGGCTCCGGCACGCGCCAAACCGGAATTCAGCGCTACATTAACCCCATCTTTACCGAGCGCCGTCTGACCACGCCAACGACGTCTGCCTCAACTCCCCGTCCACCCTGTCCGCTTCGTCCACTCAGTCCATTCAGTCCGTGTTAGTCCGTGTCAGTCCGTGTCCGTCCGTGCCCGTCCATTCTACGCAAATCCATAAATACCCCTTAAATTAATCTCCAACCCCACTGCAACATCCTCGCCTAATCTATAAAGAAATACATCGATTGATGTAGCGCTGAATTCCGATTCGGCGAACGCATGTCCGATAACTGAGACTCGATCCAGGAACGCCGCATCGGAGATCCGCGCCACATTGGAGACCTACGGTCGGCGCATGGGAGCTTCGGGAACGAGGGGCTTAGACTAAACCCTTTCCATGTTTGACGCGTCAAAAATAAGCGGCATTGTGGGGCGGCGGTGCGGAAACTTCGGGAGCGGTTCATATGCGGTCATCAATTCGTGCGGTGGTGTTGTTGTCGGTGATTGGCGGGGTTTTGCCGGTGACGTCGTGCGCGGAGGAAAAGCAGGTGGAAGTCCTCGCGCTGACGAAGGAGCAGTGGCACGAGGACGTGGCGTATTTCGCGCGGGAATTGCCGGCACGGCACAAGAACCTCTACCACCGGATTTCGCAGGAGGAGTTTGAGCGGGACGTGGCTGCGCTCGACGCGGCGATCCCTTCGCTGGAAAATCACGAAATCGTGATTGGCATGCAGAAGATTACGGCGAAAATTGGCGACGGCCACACCGGCGTCCGCATGCCGCAGGCGTTCGCCATTTACCCGATTGCGGCGTTCTGGTTTGGGGACGAATTGCGGGTGACACGGGCGGCGCCTGCATATAAGGACGCGGTGGGCGCGCGGATTGTGAAGATTGGCGACGTGGACATCGGCGAGGTCCAGAAGCGGCTACTCACCGTAATTTGCCAGGGGGAGAACGAGTGGTACGTGATGAGCGCGAGCCCGAGTTTCATGTTGCGTCCGGAGGTGTTGCACGCACTGGAAATAGTGCCGGAGCTGAATCGCGCGTCATTCACGTTTGCTAGCGAAGACGGAAAGCAGTTTGCGCTCGACATCGTGCCCGTCGCCGCGGACCCTGCGATGAACGCGCGGATGGTGACTTTGGGGCAGGAGGAACCCTTGTTCCGGAAGAAGCCGGGTGAGGCGTTCTGGTTCACGTATCTGCCGGAGACGGATACCGTCTACGCGAATTTCAGGAAGTACGATTCGCTCGTCGAAGATGCCCGGAAACTCTTTGAGCTTGTTGACAGTAATCCGACAAAACGTCTCGTTATCGATTTGCGGCAGAACGGCGGCGGTGACTTTTGGAAGGGCCGGCTCAATTTACTCTCCGGCATCAAAAAGCGGCCCGAACTCAACCAAAAGGGCAACCTCTTTGTGCTTATTGGACGACGGACGTTTTCCGCGGCAATGGTGAATGCAATCGATTTCAAGAAGGACACGAACGCGATTCTTGTCGGCGAACCGATTGGTGAGCGGCCCAACAGTTATTCGGAGAATGACGAAATGACGCTGCCGAACTCCGGCATTGTCGTCTCCTACTCAACGCGGTACTACAAGTTTTTGGATGAGGACGCGCCGGCAGTGATGCCTGATCAGCGGATCGACCCCGCGTGGGAAGATTTCAAGGCCGGGCGCGATCCGGTGCTGGATTGGGCACTTTCTTACACCCCCGAAAACTAGGGTGTGTAGCAGACAGTCTCCGCGTGGCGCGTCGTCACCGGACATGAGGGCGCTCGGGGACGAGCGCCCTCCCAGGCATCAGAGTAATCCGAGCAGGAGGTTCAAGCTTGGTAACCCGAACAGCAGTTGCCGGAGGACTACCAGCAGCGAGGAAATGGACCAGCACGTGGCGTGACAATGCACTAACCTCGTCTCGTTCGCTCCTCGTTCCAGCTTCCAGCTTGGGAACAAGGGCAGACTCACTCGCCCACCAAATGCTCCAAATCTTCTCTACTTACCGTGAACAAATCCATGTCCGAAGCGATTGCTCCAAGGCTGATGAGGCATTCAGTGAACAATTCCCGCGTGCGCAGTTCGAGTTCCTGATTGCCGAGGTCGGTCATGACGCCGAGGATGTGTTGGCCCTTTTTCACATGCGTGCGTTCGTCGGAGCGAATGAAGTCGGCCGCATGCGCGAGGACGGTGTCGTTTTCTTCGCGGGCTTTGTCAATGAGGCTGTTAATCGTTTTGAGGACGCCGACTTCGCCGAAGAGGTTAATCTCCGCCATTGCGAATGCCGGTTCCATGGGGCCGCGGCAGGTCGAGCCGGTGAGGCGGTTGGGTAGTTCAAAGGGGTCGTAGCCGCTGACAAGCAGCGTGCGATGACCGATCTCCGTGTGGCGCGCTTCGTCCCAGGTGATGCGCGCGAGGTCGTACTCTGCTTTGAAGTCTTTGAAGCGGATGTCCCACAGGAACGTGCCGAAGGCTTCGATCGCGTCCACTTCATCGCGTTGTGTGCGGATGAAGCGCAACCGCAATCCTTCATACGAATCTTTGTCGAATCGCGGCGTGCCATCGGCGACATCGTAGTCGCCGGTGTGGTGAAACGTCGTGAATCGCGAGTCGCGCTGCGGCACGGTGTTGCGCTCATACGGTTTTTCCGCGCTCCGTAGTTTTACCGGCGATGCGGTCTGGGAATCAGCGCCGGTGACGCCGCCGATGCTTTTGAGCAGGTCCTGCAAATGCCAGCGCCATGCCGCGAGCCGGTTTTCGTCTACGCCGCCGTCGATATACGCCGCAAGCGCCGCGTCGGCCCACGCAAGCGTCGGCGGGTAGTCAACGAGAACCCGTTGTAACGCGCGAATCGTCGGCGCGTCGGTGACAGGACAAGTATCGTCGATATGATGATGATACGCCGTTGCCAGCGCGCGCGCGGCGACCTGATGCACGCCCACCAACAATTCTGGCGCATCCGCGGCGGAAAGCATTTCCTCGATGAAGCGATCAATTTCCGCGTCGCGGTAGCCATCGATTGTGCGAAGTCCGATTTCCTGTTCGTTCAAACGCGTGCGGAATGCGCTCGCCGCGTCAGCGTGATAGAAAATGTGACGGCCCGTCTCAAGCTTCACCTCGAATTCGGGGATCGCAAGCGTCCACGATCCGAGCGCATGCGAGAGCCGCCGCTCGAAATAGAAGAACCGCAACAGCCGCCGCGCATTTTCTTCGACGGTAAACTTGCCGCCCATGTGACGCGGGTCGAGCGGAAATTTATAGGGAAATGATTTGCGCCGTTGTTCCGCTTCCGTGCGGCCCGGTTCAAACGATACCACCGGGTAACGTGTGCTAGGAGCGGGAGAATGAGTGTTGCCGTTGCCAGACATGGCGCGATCCTCCAGAGAGTAATGGGTATTCAGCAATTATCAGGATACGTTTACTTCTCTCGACGCCGCAAGCGGGCAGAAAAAAAGTAACGGGGCAACCGGCTTCGGGTCCGGCTACCCCGCACTATTAACAACGCATTCCCCTCGCGGGGAATAGTTATGCGGTCTCTTCTTCCGGCAAGAAGTCATCCAGGAAGCCGAGGATGCCGCTGAGGATATCGCCGACAATCGGGATGTCGAGGAACGGCGTGAAGATATCCACCAACACATTGAAGATTGATTCAAAACCCATGACGAAGAAACTCCTTTTCCGAACACATTCCCCTGCCGGCACCATGCCGGACGGGTGGCAGTCAATTGTTGACTGAGCCGTTAGTCTGCACATATTACCACACTAGTTGTCATCTGTTACAAGCAAAAGATTCTCGAATAAGCGTATTTATTGAATTTATTACGTAAAATACAAGTCTGGCCTATCCGCACAGCATTCCCGTTGGACGGCGTCGGCAAACGGCCATTCGGCCTTCTGTTTGCCTCCGTCCCGTTCTCCAAAGTACAGTTAGCATTGGGTGGTGGAGTCTGCCGGATGAAATCAATCTCTCTTGCTTTCAGTATGCTCTTGCTATTGGGGTGTAGTCCGTCAGAATCCCCTAACGCGGCGGCTCAGCCCAAGAAACAAAAAATCATCGGCGCATCCCTGCTAACCCAGGGTCATCAGTTCTACCGTGATCTGGCCGCTGCGATGGAAAAGGAAGCCGCTGCACAAGGATTCGCGTTGCGCATCCAGTACGCAGAATTCAATGGCCCCAAGCAAGTCAGCCAAATCGAGACGTTCGTGCAACAAGGCGTTGACGCGCTGATCGTTTCCCCTCGCGATTCCGCGGGCATCGCATCGACCATCAATGCCGCTGCGGCCAAAGGCGTACCGGTATTTACCACCGACATTGCCGCGCACAACGCCGAAGTCGTGTCACACATCGCATCGGACAACGTGCTCGGCGGAAAACTTATCGGCGAGTACCTTGCAAAATTACTCGAAGGGCAGGGCAAAGTCGCGATCATCGACAACGCCGAAGTGGCGTCCGTGCAAGACCGTGTGTCGGGATTTGAAGGCGCCCTGAAAGCGTCCCCCGAAATCAGCATCGTCCAGAAAGCGCCTGGCGGCGGCGTGCGCGACAAGGCGATGCGCGCGGCGCAGGACGTGCTTCAGGCGCATCCCGATCTCGATGCCATATTCGGAATTAACGATGATTCCGCGCTCGGCGCGCTCGCCGCGGTAGAATCGGCGGGACGCCAAGACTCGATTATAATTGTCGGCTACGACGGCACGCCGCAGGCGCGGGATGAGATTCGCGCTGGAAAAGCATTGAAGGCGGACACGGTGCAATATCCCGGAGAAATAGGGCGCATTACGATTCAAACCATCGCCGATTATTTTGCCGGCAAGCCCGTGCCTAAAGTTGTGCCGGTGCGCGTAGGGATAATCGACAAAGCGGCGTTGGACGCGGAGCAACCGGCATGAGCGAATTCATCCTCGAAATGCGCAACATCGTGAAGCGGTTTCCCGGCGTTGTTGCGGTGAAAAACGGCCAGCTCACATTGCGACCCGGCGAAGTGCATTGTCTGATTGGAGAGAATGGCGCAGGTAAATCCACGCTGATGAAGATTCTTTCCGGCGCGCAGCCCGCGGATGAAGGCGAGATTCTGATCGCCGGCGAGCCCGTCCAGATTCATTCGCCGCACCATGCGCAGCAGCTTGGCGTCAGCATGATCTACCAGGAGTTCAACCTCAGCCCCTACCTCAGCATCGCGGAAAACATTTTCCTGGGCCGGGAACCGCGCATCGGCGCCACACCGTTTATCAATTGGAAAAAAATGTACGCAGACGCTCGCGACGTTCTCGGGCGAATTCGCGTGAACCTAAACGTCCGGCGGCCCGTCAACGAGTGTAGCGTCGCGCAACAGCAAATGGTGGAAATCGCAAAAGCCATCTCATTCAACTCGAAAATTATCGTGATGGACGAGCCGTCGGCGACGCTTACCGATCACGAGCTATCTGCGCTGTTCGATCTGATCCGCGATCTGAAGCGGCAGGGCATCGGAATGATCTACATCTCCCACCGGCTCGAGGAAATTTTCGCGATTGGCGATCGCGTTACGGTCATGCGCGACGGCGACTACATCGCGACTAAGCCGGTCACCGATGTTACGCGGGACGATATTATTCACATGATGGTCGGGCGCGAGCTCACCGAAGAATTTCCGAAAGTGATTTTTGATCGTGGCAAGGAGCGGCTGCGGGTTTCGGGCCTTACGCGGAACGGCGCATTCGAGAATGTCAGTTTCAGTCTGCACGAAGGCGAAATCGTCGGCATCACCGGGCTGGTCGGCGCGGGGCGCACCGAAGTGGCGCGCGCGGTCTTCGGGGCCGATCCGATTGACGCGGGCGCAATAGTTCTGGATGGCGCGTCGATCACCGTCAAATCACCGCAGGATGCGATCCGGCAGGGCATCGGCCTGCTCACGGAAGACCGCAAAAACCAGGGCCTGATACTGGGCATGAGCGTGCGCGAAAACACGACCCTCGCGAATTTGAAGTCACTTGTGCGCGGACTGTTTATTAGCCGTTCGCGGGAACGCAAGGTGACCGGAGACTATGTGCGCGACCTGCGCATCAAGACGCCGACGGTGGAACAGACGACACAAAACCTCAGCGGTGGCAACCAGCAAAAGGTCGTGCTGGCAAAGTGGTTATTCACCAATTCGAAAATACTCATCTTCGATGAACCTACGCGCGGCATCGACGTGGGCGCAAAAGTCGAGATTTACAAACTCATGAACGAACTCGTGCGCAAAGGCGTCTGCATTCTCATGATATCGAGCGAGCTGCCCGAAGTGCTCGGCATGTGCGATCGCATTCTTGTCATGCACGAAGGCCGTATCGCCGGGGAGCTCGCGCAAGCAGACGCGACGCAGGAGCGCGTAATGCAGCTTGCCACGGGCGACCGCGTTGAAGCTGTCGCGTAGGTCCACGCGCGAACGCTTCGGCGCTTACGGTTTCCTGCTCATCGCCCTGATCCTCGAATGCGCTGTATTCGAGTTTATCGCGCGCCGCCAGGGCGTCAGACCGTTCCTGTCTATCGAAACCCTCATTCACGTGCTCAACCAATCCGCCATTTACGGCGTGGTCTCCGTAGGGATGACTTTTGTAATTCTCAGCGGCGGCATCGATCTGTCCGTGGGATCGCTGATTGCCTTTGGGGGTGTTGTCTGCGCGCTGGTCACGCGCGCGCTGGGCGCTGGATGGGATGCAATGTTCATCGGCTGGTGCGCGGCGCTGACGGCAGGTTTCGTAACAGGAGGCATTTCGGCGCTGTTCATCACGCGGTTCCAGATTCCGCCGTTTATTGCGACGCTCGCGATCATGAGCACGGTACGCGGCATGGGCTTCCTGATCGTGCAAGGCCAACCCGTGTTCGATCTGCCGGATCACTACTCGTTTCTGGCGCGATACCTGATCGCTGGTGTGCCTGTTGGCGTTGTGATTCTCCTTGTGGTGTTTGTGCTTGGCGGCGTGCTCCTGAATTCAACGCGCTTTGGCCGGCACGTGCGCGCTATCGGCGGGTCGGAAGAATCCGCGCGGCTGAGCGGCGTACCAGTCAATAGGGTCAAGTGGCTGGTATATTGCATGTCCGGCATGCTCGCGGTACTTGCCGGACTTATCCTGTCTTCCAAACTCAAAAGCGGCGATCCCACCGTCGGGGTTGGGGACGAACTGCAGGTGATCGCCGCAGTTGTCGTAGGGGGCACCAGCCTGACCGGAGGACGCGGCACGATCGCCGGTACGTTTTTGGGATTATTGATCATCGCCGTGCTTGCGACCGGCCTGACATGGATCGGCATGGAAAGCTTTGGACAACAGGTTGTGTTGGGCGTGGTAATCCTGGTCGCTGTGCTCATGGATCGGATGAAGGCTTTTGGTTGATCGACAGGGACGATCATGGACAGACACGGACGATCATGGACAAATCCAAACGCCGAACACAATAGCTCAGGCTTGCAGACCTTCATATATTGAAATTGAAACTCCTGAAAACTATGGGGCCTTTCCTTGCTCCCGCGCCGAAGGCCAACGTACTATGTCCACGCCCAACCATCATGGAGACCACCCATGGCCAATCTTCCGCCGCCTATGCCGTCCCGCCGAACCGCGCCGCCGGACAATGGCCTCGCCATCAGCAGCCTGGTGACGGGCATTGCGTCGATTCCGACAGCGCCATGTTTGATCGGCGGAATTCTCGGCGTGATTGGTCTTATTACGGGCATTATTCACCTCACGAGCCGTACTGAAGGCCGGCCGCTTGCCGCCGTGGGCACCGCGCTCTCGGTAGGCGGCATTGTGTTTACGGGTATATCCATGATGATGTGGTACCAGTTCGTCCCCATGATTCAAGAGCAGATGGCCTCGTTTGAAGACCTGGCGATGGGCGATTACTCGGAATGGGTGGGCGTTCGCGCGCCGGAAATGACCGTGGAAACGACGGACGGTCAAACAATCCGGCTTTCTGAACTCAAGGGCAAGCGCGTGATCGTCGACGTGTTCCAACCTTGGGACCCGGACTGCGAAACGCAGATTAAAAACTTGAACGCGTTGCGGGCAACGGTCGACGAGTCTGAACTGGTTATTCTCGGCGTCACGGCGGCGCCCGAAGATGAAGTCAACGATTTCGCCAAAGACGTTGGTTGCACATACCCGGTGGCGTGTGTGATCGATATGCCGCAACCGTTCATGGACACGGAGTGGTACCCAACAACCTTCTATATTGATCGCAACGGCGTGATGGACGCTTTCACGATCGATCATCAGGAAGTGGAAGCATTGCGCGAGCTTGCTACCGCCGCCGACTATACGGGCGAGGTATCCGATACTCCGCGCGCGCCGAAGTCTGAACTCGAGATCGCGGACCAGCAGTATCAATTTACAGAAGCGTGGTCCGTCACCATTGAAGGCGCGCAGGCGCTCTGCATTGGCGACTGGAACAATGACGGTCAAATGGATTTGCTTGTCATCGACCGCGATCCCGTGCTTCACATTGTCGATACCGCCGGCGAGGTAGTGACCACCATGCCATTGCCGGGCGAATTCGAAGATGTCTCGCAGATACAACTGGGAACCCATAGCGAAGACGGCGCGCGACTGCTCGGCTCGGCACAGTGGGGTAGCACCATTGCCGTTGCCGATGCGCGGGGCGAACTGGCGTGGACCTATCCCGGCTCGATGGGAGTCAACGGCGCACATTGGATCGACCTCGACGGAGACGGCAGCCACGAAATGATCGCGGGCATGAACGGCTTTAGCGGCATCCACGCAGTCGATCAAGACGGCGATTCGCTCTGGAAAATACGGCGGGTTGGAAACGTCTGGAGCCAGGCCGTGATTGACGCGTCCGGGCCTCGCCCCGCAAGCATCTTCGCATCGGAAGCAGGCGGCTCCGTATATGTCTTTGATCGGGATGGCAACAAAGTGCGCTCAATGCGGCCTGGCAAGCAGTACACCACGGCCATTGCCGCGGAAGTCGTGGATGCTGATGGAAGGGTGCAAGCCATCGGTCTTGGCGAAAGTATGACCACCGGCGGAAGCCGGGTTGTTGCGTTCGACGAGACGGGCCTCGTGGCATGGTCTACGCTTACGGCGGAGGATGGCTACGCCACGCGTTCAAGCACCTTCGCATCGGGAGACATTGATGGCGATGGCGAACGCGAATGGGTATTCCACGACGCGGCTGAAAACCTGATCGCCGTCACGCCGGACGGACTCCAGAAAGCATCGCTACCTTCCAATCGCAACGTTGACCAGTTTTGTATTTTATCCGCGGAGGATGGAACAACGTTTCTAATCACGCTCAAGAACGAACGCAAGATTACCGCGTACCGCGCCGAACCCGCCGCACCCGGCGAAAATCCTGATGCGCCGGATGAACCAGTGCAGCAGGACGCAGAACCTTCCGAATCACAACCGGCTGATGCCGCGGAACCCGAAGCGGACGTCCAGTCGCCGTGACGCCTTCGACATGGTCGTGTGCCGCCACACGGATTGCGTTGGCCATTCTAATTTGGCTTGGGGTCGGGTTGAGCCTCGGCTGGTACTACACTTTCACGTACTACGGCCGAACCGGCGTGCCGATGCCGACCATCGAGCCTTGCGCCGCGCTGGTGCTCTATTATTTCTCCGTCATCAACGTGCGCACGGAAATCCAGGCCGTTCATTGGATGATCGTCTATCCCGCCGCGGGTTTGCTTTGGGCATGGGCGTTACAAATTACCGCTCGCTACATGAAACTGGAGACGCCTAAATTCAGCGTGGCGCTTTTTGCGCTGGCATGCGCGGCAATCCCACTAGCGATTCCCGCGCCGTGGATGACGTGGGTCGCGGGCCATGTTCAGGAAAAAGACTTTGAAATGAGTCGCATGCTGCTCGTTGCCCTGCGCCGCGAAGAACAAGCACCGTGGACCGCGCTGACGCCGATGTATGTTGCACTTGGGTTCGTTGCGCTTGGGTGTCAGCTTTATGTGTATAGGCGCTTGTACAAGCTTTCGTTAAACGTCGCGGTAAAACATTATTTGATCTCCGCGGTGGTGCTTTCTGGAATTGCCGCTGTGATTGGCGCTACGGCGGCGCTTCCGATGCGGTATTTGTTGGAGTGATGTTGGTATCGGGTACCGGGTATCGGGTGTCGGGTGTCGGGTGTCGCGGACGGGCAAGCGTTTCGTGTGTATTCAGGTTTACGAGTACGATTACGATTACGATTACGAGCACGAGCACGAGCACGGGAACGAGAACGAGTAGATCAGTGACGATTACGATTACAATCCTCTTACGCCTTCCGAAGCGGCTGTGCCGCGAAGGACGGATTACGATTATGAGCACGTAATACCCGATACCCGATACCCGATACCCGATACCCGAAACCCGAAACCCGATACCCGGTACCCGATACCTTTGCGCGGTTCCTGTGGGCTGTGACATACTCGCGCTCTTTCACATTCAGGGGAGGAGCGACGCGTGAAGCAGCTTGAGAAGTGGGTGAAGGAAGGCGCGGTTGACACTGTCGTCGTTGCGGGTATCGACATGCAAGGCCGGCTCTACGGCAAACGCTGCGCGGCGATTCCGTTCCTGCGCGATCTTTCCGGCGGAGTTCACACCTGCGACTGCAACTTCGGCTGGGACATCGAGCGTATCCTCATTTCCGATCTGAAATTCACCGGCTGGCACACGGGCTACGGCGACATGACGCTTGTGCCGGATTGGGACACGTTGCGGCGCATACCCTGGCATGAGAAGACGGCAATGGTCGTGTGCGACACCTATGATCACCACGGGCATCTTGTCGATGTTGCGCCGCGCACGCTGTTGCGCAAGCAAATCGACAAGGCGAAGAAGCTCGGTTTCGACGTGAAGGCTGCGCCGGAACTCGAATTCTTCATGTTCCGCGAAACGCTCGAGAGCTCCCGCGCAAAAGATTATCGGGACCTTGAGCCTATGTCGCGTTACATTTCGGACTACTCGATTTTCCGGTCGTCGATGGACGAGTGGATCATTGGTCCGATCCGGCGGAACCTCGCCGAAGCCGGGATTGAAGTAGAGGGCAATAAGGCGGAATGGGGTCACGGCCAATTTGAAATCAATCTCGTATATGGCGATGTTTTGCCGATTGCGGACAAGCACGTGGTATTCAAAACAGCGATTCGCGAGATTGCAGCCATGAACGGCGTGCAGGCGACGTTCATGGCGAAGTGGGACTCAAAACACAGCGGCAATGGCGCGCACGTACACATGAGTCTGTGGAGAGCGGGCAAGAATGCATTTCCCGACGCAAAAGGCGAACATAACATGTCCGCGACCATGCGTCACTTCCTCGGCGGGATGATGACGCTCGCGAAAGACCTGCAACTCTTCTACATGCCCAACGTCAATTCGTATAAACGGATCGAAGACCTGTCGTTCGCGCCGAGCAACGTCACCTGGGGAGGCGACAACCGCACCTCGTCGTTTCGCGTCGCGGGTGAAGGCAAATCAATGCGCCTCGAAAACCGCATCCCCGGCGCGGACGCTAACGCGCACCTGATCTACGCCGCGATGATCGCGTCAGGACTCTATGGGATGGAGAACAAGATTGATCCCGTCGGTCCATTCGTCGCGGCGAACGCATACGAGCTCAAGAACCCACCCAGCTTGCACCGCACGCTCACCGATGCGACCAACGCATTCGCCAAAAGCAAAATCGCAAAAGAACTCTTCGGCGAAAATGTCGTCGATCACTACGCGCAAGTCGCCCGCTGGGAACAAAACGAATACAATAAATACGTCACCGACTGGGAGCGACGGCGCTATTTTGAGTTGATTTGAAATTCCGGTTGCAGGATCGATCTGCTATACTGCGAGAAGGATGAAAAAATACAATGAAGCGAGTGTTTTTGAGCAGATTAAAGCAGGGCTTGAGGACAGTATTGCTTATTCAACGGTAAAACGGTCGCTGGTTTCTGCTAAAATGCCCGCGCCGCCGTGGAAGAATAGCTGCGAGGTAGAGCGAAGTGATAACGAATAAATCCACTGCGATCAAAGCGCCACCTCCTTATATTGTAGTGACCAATGAAGTTCTGGGCGAAATGGTGACTGCAATCGTTGACGCGGTGCAGCCCGAAAAAGTCATCCTTTTCGGATCACGCGCGGGCGGAAACGCGGGTAAGAATTCGGACGTTGATCTTCTGGTTTTGCAGCGTGAACCGTTTGGTAAACAAGGATCGCGTTTGGAGCAGTTGGCTAAAATTCGAAGAGCACTAAAGCGGTTCTTTGTTCCAAGAGACGTGCTTATCTATAGTCTGGATGACCTGGAAAAGCTTCAAGATTTTCCGGGCCACATTATTCACGAATGCATGCGAGACGGGCGAGTACTTTATGAGCGCGCAGAATCAAGCCCGTTTGCTACTCAATAAAGCTATCGAGGATTTCGTTCTCCTTGAAGAGACGGTATCTAACCCTCGAATAACCGACGCGCAGTTCGGTTTCCACGCCCAGCAAGCGGTTGAAGCATGGATTTGGTCTTTCGGTGTAATGCCGGATAAGACTCACAATCTTGAAGCGCTTAGCGGTGTTCTCATGGAATTGACTGGGAGGGAAATGCCAGAGCTAGATGTCCTATACGAATTAGGCGCGTTTGCTGTTGTCTATCGCTACGATATTTTTGATTGGGACGAGCCGTTAGACCGACACAAAACGCTGAGCGATGTGGCAAGTCTGTTGAAACGAGTCAAATTAATCCTGGCCGATACTGAGGAGCCCGCTTGATACTTGAAAACACGAAGCCACGTTAAAAACCGGCGTCGGTTCCAGTCTACACCGTCCACCAAGTCCACCTTCCGACAAAGTTGGAATCTGGTTTGTAGAGGTCTGGAGACCTGCCTCCGCGAGTGGCGCGGTCAGGAGATCGGCCACAACAGATGCCGGGAGTTCGGCCACGACAGATGGTCACAACGCCCTACCACAATTTAGAATTTATGCGCCGATCCGGACTGCGCCGCCTATCGTTTCGAGCCGGCAGGGTGTCGAGATGACGAGGGTTTCGGCGCTTGTGGGTGGTGATGCGTCGCCTTTGAGGTAGATCGTGTAGGGTCCGCTGAGCGCATCGACCGCAGTTCCGAGGAGACTGTACGGTTTCCCTTCCGTTCCCCATTCAATGCCGGTGTATGCAAAATCCACCCAGAGATCGGTTAATGCAACAGCGAGGTCGCCGGTCAATGCGACATCGTCAATGTTCCAGCCCGGAAAGGTTATGCTGGAATCCGTCGTGCCCATGACCCATCGGACGAATACGGTGCTTTGTCCGTCGGCGATCGCGGAGATATCGAAGTCTTGTTCGAGCCACACGGTATCCCCGATGTTGCCTCCGGAATGCGTCCAAACGTCGGTCCACGAGGAACCGTTGTTGCTGACCTGGACTTTTGCATGATCAAAAATCGATTGTTCGATGCCGAGCCAGCGGTAAAAGTTCAGGCCGACATTCTCCAGTTCAGCGCAATCGATCGCCGTCGTGGTGAGGTATTGTTCGGCGAGGTTGTCTGAATAGTCGCCGCTCAGATTATAGCCGTATACATTTTGGCCAGTCCGTCCGCTTGTGGGGTCGTGATTGGCGCTGCCCAAACCCAACGGCACGCCAAAGGCCCACGCGCCCTGAGTGGTCCAGCCAGGGTCTGAGTCCATCGCGAACCAATACCGCGCATTCGGTGGTGGCCCGCCAACGGTGAGGGTGACATTGCGGACGCTATCGAGCGATTCGTCGACTTCGGTGAATGTTACCGTGGCGGGGTGCGAACCGCCCGCGAGGGCGTTGGCGGCAACGGACATGCTCACATCGACTACAACGTTCCCGCTTGCCGGCAGCGTGCCGGACGTGCTCGAAAGCGAGACCCAGGCTTCGCTTGCGGATGCCGTCCAATCCGCCGATTCCGAGCCGCTCAGGTTTGTCAAAGTGTACGAAAACGTCGCGGGCGAGAATGGCCCACCGGCTTCGCCGCTGAAGTTGGCCCCGGCGCCGGGTGAAACGGAAATCGTGCCGACTGCATCGCGCCAACCTGCGACGGTCGCCGCTGCTGCGTTCAGGGATGCGGCATTGTCCGCTACGCCCGCTGATCCGGTGGGGGCGCCGAGATACAACACGTTTGGATTCGAGAATCGCTGCACGCGCGTGCCCGGGGCATATGCCATGATGCTGCGGTATATATTACTGTTCCAGCGCCAGCCGTAAGAATAAGGAAAGAGACCCTGGCCTCCCGCGTTCGCAATATCGTGCGTGCTGCCCATGTTGTGTCCCAGTTCGTGGGCAAACGAATAGTAACCCGTTGCGCAACCATGATGTTCGACGCTGAAGGCGTTTGCCGAGAAGTCGCCCGCGAGGCTCGTCATTAGCCATGCAAGCCCGCACGAACTGGGTTCGTCGATCAGGAGGCTCACCATGTCCGCGCCATAGGTTTCGCGCAGCGTGTGGACCTCGTCCATGATCCCGTCACCGTTTGTGGTGAGGTTCGTCAGGGCGTTGTTGAACGTCGTTTCCGTGTAGGTGACAGCCTGCTGGTGTACGAGGCGCAGTTCCATGTCCACTTCACTGAAGAGGTACGCGTCATTGGACTCGTCTATGGCGAGGTTTATTAATGCTTCCATTGGTGCGACGCCGCCAACGGCGGTCTGTGCGGCAGCGGTATATACGACTATGATGTCGACAATGTAGGTGGCGGTTTTTGCGTTCATCCGCGCGCGGCGTGGCGGCAGCTTCGAGTGAGATGGCGCAACGGCATGTTCCGTTCCCATGCTGCATGGAGGAAACGCGGCCGGATCGATTTGGCGCACCTCGTGTACTTCGCCTTCGATATAGCGGATTTGATATTCGCCGAACGTCGTCGAGTGTATGTTTGCCTGCGTAACATCCTTCAGAACGGAAATGGTAACGCTGCTGTAGGGCTCGCCTTTGATCCGTCCGATCCACGAATAGACCTGATCGCCGCGCTCCACAAGAGCTTCCAGAATGACAGTAGTCTGCACGTCGGGAAACAGGTTCATGAGCAACGTATCGCCAACGTTTGAATCGGCGCCGGGGCGCGCCGCGGTATTCACGTATACCGGGCGTGTGCGGGAAATGGTGTCTGGCAGTGAGGAATCAGCGAACGATGCAGTGACGGGGTCCGCGCTGAGCAGCAAGGGCTCCTGGCTTGAAGCAGCCCCGCACGCCAAACAGACAATCAACGTGAGTTGAACTTTGAACGAAACGCTCTGCCGTCCACGCGCGAGCCTTGTCATGCTGGAACCGCTCCCGATGTTCAAGACTTCCCGGTTTTTCGCCAAGAACAGAACGCTTTCATGAACCCGTATAAGTCTAGGGTAGCGGGCAATTTCTGTCAATACTTATAACTGGCTTTCGGCCTACTCCGTCACGGCATTTCCCATTTGTACGACCTCAAAGTTGTCGCCTTCGAGGGTTTTGATTTCATTGAGATCGTCGTCGCTCCAGCGGTCGTCGGGCGCGCCGGAGATGTACCAGTTACTACCGTTATCGGCGAGAAACATGCCGTACTTCTTGAGCGCGCGAAGAATGACCTGGTTCCCGGAGGTGAAACCGGAAATATTAAAGTTCGCTTTCAATCGCACGCGCATGCCCATTGGCGGTAGACCGGGATCGGTGTCGCTGCTCGCGAAGTGCGTCGCGGGATGGATATACGCGCGGCGCGTCTGGCTGACGGTGAACCGCAGCGCATGGTTAATCTCGCCCTGCTCGTAGACTTCATCGTACCGCACGAGACCAGGGAATATGGGCAGGCCGGCGGCGTCTGCCGATGTCCAGCCTTCAGGACGCAGTTCATTCGAATTTAGACCAAAAATCGCGCCGGAACCCGCGATCCACGGTTCACCGGATTCAGATGGAGGATACGCCGCGAACAATTCGTAGAGCAGCCAGTTGTCGCGGTCGATGATCAGAATGTGCCGGTCGCCCTGCGCGTTGGGTCCACCTTCGATAGGGGCGTTGCTGGTGATGGGATAGGGCCCGCGATCACTTTCGCGGTGATATTGAAATTCGACTTCGACGCCCGGCGTGCCGCCTGCGACGACGATGTACGGAATGCCAAACGGTCCGCCGTTCCAGTTCGCGCCGAAATCAGGATGCGCATTCGCGTAGCGGCCAATGCTGTCGATGATGTCGTCGGAATTCGGGTCGACGGACAAATCGTCCACCGGCGTGTTCCAGGGATTGTCGTCAGGAAAAGGCCGCGCGCCGTTCAGATTCGCGTTGACGCCGAGGTCTGGAACGCCTGGTTCGCCATCGCCGTCACCGTCGCCGTCACCGTCGCCGTCACCGTCACCATCGCCGTCACCATCGCCATCGCCGTCACCATCGCCGTCTCCGTCTCCGTCACCATCTCCACCAATTCCAGGGCCATCATCATCGGGTGGGTTTGTGGATGGGCAAGAAACAATCAGTAGCAGGCTGAACAGGACACAACACAACAGCGCGAGAACACGAAGCATACTACGAACTCCCATGTCTCGCGCGTTACCCCAGCTTCGGTCCCGGAATAAGTCTACCATACTCTGCGCAAGGGCATGTTCAGCCGGTAAATCTCAAGAGGTGATAGTTTTTCTTCCCCGTGCGGGCCACTGCAATGCGGCCACCTGACAGCGCGTCACCTGTGAGTTTGGTGTCTTCCGCCGTCACCCGCTCGTTGTTAAGATACAGTCCTCCGCTCTGAATCAACCTGCGCGCTTCACCCTTGCTCTTAAACACGCCGCACTCGACGAGCACGTCAACGAGTTGCCGGTCCGCGTCGAGCGTCGCGCGTGGGAATTCAAACGAAGGCATCTCGCTAAAGATGTCTTCAAGCATTGAGTCATCGAGCCCCGCCAGCGATCCGCCAAACATAGCCTGCGATGCGCGAATAGCGTTTTGCAGCGCATCTTCGCCGTGCACCATTCGCGTGACTTCCGTGGCGAGACGCTTCTGCGCAGTGCGTTGATCAGGTTTATCGCGCAATTCGATTTCAAGGCCAACGACTTCGTCTTGCGCGAGAAACGTGAACGTGCGCAGCCAGCGTGGCATGTCCGCATCGGACTGGTTGATCCAGAACTGGTAGAATCTATATGGTGAAGTGCGTCGCGCATCAAGCCAAACCGTCCCCGATTCCGTTTTGCCAAATTTTTCGCCATCGGCCTTTTCCACCAGCGGAAACGTAAGCCCGAACGTTTCGGCATGTTCAAGGCGTCGAGTCAAATCCATACCCGACGTAATGTTGCCCCACTGATCGCTGCCGCCAATCTGCAACCGGCAACCATAAGCGCGGTAGAGGTGCAAAAAATCATAGGCCTGCAACAACACGTAGGAAAATTCCGTGTACGAAATCCCGTGGTCCCGGCTTTCCAACCGTTGCTTGACGGCATCGCGCATAAGCATCTGGTTCACGGAAAAATGTTTGCCGATGTCGCGAAGGAATTCTATATAGCCGATCCCGCTGAACCAATCGGCATTGTTTAGCAGGAGGGCGGAATTATCGCCCGAGAATTCCAGAAATCTTTCCAACTGAGCACGGATACCCGCCACGTTTCGCTCGATATCTTCAGCGCTTAACAACGCGCGTTCCTCAGTCTTCTTCGGATCACCGATCATGCCCGTTGCCCCGCCTAGCAGCGCGATAGGCTTGTGGCCCGCATGCTGGAACCGCATCAGATTAAGGATTTGCAGCAGGCTACCAATGTGCAGGCTGTCGGCCGTCGGGTCAAACCCGCAGTACACCGTAAAGCGCTCGGTATCCAGTTTCTGCGCCAACTCCGGGTGCGTCATTTGATGCACCAGGTTGCGCCACGTCAGTTCTTCAAAAAAGGCCATTCCCAACCTCGCAAGGAGTAGTGTCTGCGCTTCGCATTGGCGGTCATTTCCGTTCGGGCCCGCCGTGCGAAGCAACGAGTCTAACAGCGTACCGGGAATCGGTCAAAGTGCCGCCGCATTGTTCTTTTACGGGTCTTCTGCTAGCGTCATTTCGGGCCTGCGAAATCGAAACCGGCATTTATCATCCACTTGGGAGCACGAACATGAACCACCATCGTATGCGCACTGCAGTTCTCGCGGCGTCCATTCTGTGCGTTATCGGCAGCGGTTGCCCCGGTGGCGGGCCACTCGGTACATTCGACCTCTATATTATTAACGCTACGGACGGCCTAACCATTGGGCTCGTCGGACTCGACAACCACGAAGAGAAAACCGTGGTTGATGTCCTGGAAGACAACGTCCCCGAAGGATCAATGTCGGTGCTGAACGTCTCGACGGCAATCTACGGGGATGAGAACGCAAATGTTCAAATCGGCATCGTGAACGTCGGATTCTCAGAGGTCGAGGACGTCGCGCTGGGGCCTGACCCGGTCGTCATCTTAATTGAAGGCGACGAAGAAAATGTCGCCGCGCGCGTGCTTGACTACAACTGATTATTGCGGCCCAAACGATGGATGGTGAGCCTGTGGCGCGGAACATCCGCAGGAGAATTCTCGAAGCAGCGATTATTGTGTTTATCACCGGAGTGCTGCTCGTGCTTGGCGCCGAGGTGCTGCTGCGCCTGTTTTTCCCGCAGGTCGTGATGTTTCCGCGGTGGGAAGCCTCCCCCGCCTACGGCGTTGCGCTGCCGCGCGGCGCCACCATGGTCCACGCGCGGCCAGGAAAATGGGAATTTCGCTACTCTATCAACGAGGATGGCTGTCGCGGCGCGCGTCTGCCGGCGGCATCGGACAAATCCAAACCCTTGATCGTGACACTCGGCGATTCGTACACGATGGGGATGGGTGTGAACGATGGCGAGGAATACCCGGCCATTCTTGCTCGCGCGCTTGGCAACAACTTTCGCGTGATGAACTGCGGTTCGCCTGGCTGGGGGCTGACACAGGAAGTGCGCCGTTTCCACGAGTTCGCGCTTCACCATGAACCCGACGTCGTCATTTTGCAGTTCTGCGCGAACGACCCGGAAGATGGGCAGCGCGATGCGGTAACGCGATTCGTGAACGACGGGTTCGTATTTCAAGACACTGCTCGCCGCTACAACCCTGTCTTTGCGGCGCTTTCAAACTACCGTTTCGTTCAGTCCAGCCAGTTATACGCCTTTATTAGAGGATGGTACGAGATCCGCCGGGATGCTCAAGTCGCCCATGCGGATACCACGAACACGGTCGAACAGGAATACGTGTCGCTTCTCGGAGCGTTCGCGCGCGATCTCGACAGGCGCAAGATTCCGCTCATCATGATCAGCGTAAACGGGCAACTGGACAATTTTCCCGTTATTCGAGCGGGCATAGAAACTTTGGACCAAAACGGTCTTTTGGAATACATCGAAGTGAAGGACTGGTTTCGCGGCAAAGCTAATTTTGAATCGCCCGAGGGCCACGAATGGGGCGCCGAGGCGCACGCGATTATCGGACGGGAATTGGCGCGCTACGTGAAGCAATTGTAAACCGGAAATGGCGAATCCGATTCTCACGATTAACGGCGTAGGAGCAGCGGATGCGGAACTGTTCGCAGCCGTTGCCTTGATCTCAGCGAGCCCCTTGCGCATATATTCAGCCATACCGCGCGCGGGTTCGGTCACCAGCATCCTCCGGTGCGCGGGCCTTGAAACGAGTCCAACAGACCGGATGGACGTCTCGGCCCCCAAAGTCATGCCAATCGGCAATACTCCCTGCGATTCGCTGCCGTCAAATGCATAGCCGCCATCGTCGAGCGAAAGGTCCGCCGGATACGTGGCGTACTTCGCCACGACGCGCATGGACGAACGCGCATAGAACGGCGTCCAGAATGTTTTCACATCGCGCACACCCACCACCAAAACCGGAAAATCTTCCGGCCCGGGCGTGTTATTGATTAGCAGCACGTCGAACTTGCCGATCTGTTGCAACTGTTTGCGCAGTTCCCATCCGAGAATTCCATTGATGCCAGTCCGCTCTTCCAGATGCAGATAGACCTTGTCCAAGTTTGGCGGGCGCGAGGCGTTGGGATTCGCGCCATCCAACCGCGCGAAATTTGTGTTCGTGTTGCGCACCGTCCGCGCGATTTGGAAATCGGCCATCGACACGAAAAATGCGAAGACCACCAGCGCGATAAACGCAACCACGCATCCGAATCGTTTCTTCATGTTCGGGACCTCGAAGTAAAGAGAAGGGACTGGAATATTAACAGTCAACAAGATGATGGTCAAAAGCCGAATGTGATAGCATTGAGAGCGAGCACACGACTACCAGGGATGCCTCTAAAATTATGTCCCCCGCAGGCGCCAACTTGACCGCTACCCGTCGCGGCTTTCATGTAATGACAAAAGCCACCGGGCCTATCTGTAATCTCGACTGCACGTACTGCTATTACCTCGAAAAGGAAAACCTCTACCCCGAAACAAAGTCGTGGGCAATGACTGAAGAGGTGCTCGAATCCTACGTGCAACAATACATCGAAGCGCAGAGCACGCCGGAAACCCATTTCGCATGGCAGGGCGGCGAGCCCACGCTGCTCGGGGTCGATTTCTTTCGCAAAGCGGTCGAGTTTCAAAAGAAATATGCGAATGGCAAGACGATCACAAATGCCTTGCAGACCAACGGTATTCTTTTGAACGACACATGGTGCTCGTTTCTCGCGGAGAACCAGTTTCTGATTGGCATCTCGATTGACGGCCCAAAAGCAATTCACGACACCTATCGGGTAGACAAAGGTGGCCGGGGCACGTTTGACCGCGTGGTGCGCGGCATCAACTTAATGAAGAGGCATGGAGTCGAATTTAACACACTCACTTGTGTCCATCGCGGCAATGAACAAAAGCCACTGGAGGTCTATCGGTTTCTCAAAGAGATCGGCAGCCGGTACATGCAGTTCATACCAATTATTGAGCGCGTCGCGTCCATGCCGGAAACTTTGTCGCTCGTGCAGCCCGAGTATGACGGCGACGCGCGCGTATCGGCGTGGTCCGTGCGCTCGCTGCAATATGGAAAATTTCTGTCCGCGATATTCGACGAATGGGTCCGCAAGGACGTGGGCCGATACTTCGTGCAAATCTTCGACACGGCGCTTCAAGGTTGGCTGGGCCTCGAGCCGGGCTTGTGCGTGTTCGCGGAGACCTGCGGCAACGCGCTTGTCATGGAACATAACGGCGACCTCTACTCCTGCGACCACTACGTATACCCCGAGTTCAAGGTTGGCAACATTATGGACGTGCCGCTCGCGGACATGGTGCAATCCGGACAGCAGGCGGCGTTCGGCGAGGCTAAAAAATCAACGCTGCCAAAATATTGCGTCGAATGCGAAGTCCGTTTCGCGTGCAACGGCGAATGTCCGAAACACAGGTTCATCAAAACGCCCGATGGCGATCCCGGCCTGAATTACCTCTGCGCGGGCTACAAACATTTTTTCAACCACATCGATCCCTATATGAAATTCATGGCCACCGAACTCCGCGCCAAGCGCCCCGCCGCGAATGTCATGCGATTCGTGCAAGCAGACGCAAGCCTCGCCACGAAGGAGCATACCCTCTCCCCTAACGTCGCGTGCCCCTGCGGCAGCGGGAAAAAATACAAAAAGTGCTGCGGCAAATTGTAGCTGCCGGGTATCTGAAGATGGCTTTGCTTTCCTACCTGACAAATCGCGCCGCCGATGGCCGCTGCGGTATACTTTTCGTCCCTGTGCGGGTCACAGCGGGTGGAGTTACGCATCATGGCCAAAATTTCCCGTGCGATTCTCAGTTGCCACGACAAGACCGGCGTGGTCGAACTCGCGACGTTGCTGCGCGAGTTTGACGTCGAGATCATCAGCACGGCGGGCACGCTCCAGGTCCTCCGCGAGGCGGGCGTCGAAGCCATTGGCATGGGCGAATACACCGGAGTAGCCGAGATGATGGATGGCCGCGTGAAATCCCTCCACTCAAAAATCCACGCGGGCTTGCTCGGCATCCGTACTCGAAAACTGCATGTCGAACAATTGCGTGCGGCGTCTTACGAATGGATTGATTTTTGCGCCGTGAACCTTCATCCGGTCGAAGACGTGCTGCAACGCCCCGGCGTCACCACCGAAGAAGTCATTGAACAGATCGATATCGGCGGCATGGCCATGCTGAGGTCCGCCGCGAAAAATTTCCGATACGTCACCTGTGTGGTCAACCCGGAACGGTACAGCACGATCATGCACGAACTGCGCGCGCACGATGGCGAGATTACATTCAAGACCCGTTTTCGTCTCGCACAAGAGGCGTTTGCGGCAACTGCGCGCTATGATCAGCTTATCGCCGACTACCTAAAACGCATTGAGCCGGGGGAAGAATAGCCGCATGAAGGTATTAGTCGTCGGGGGAGGCGGACGCGAGCATGCCCTCGTGTGGAAAACTGCGCAGAGCCCCCTCGTCACGAAGTTGTATTGCGCGCCGGGGAATCCCGGCATCGCCGATCTGGCGGAGTGCGTTGATATCGCGGCGTCGGACGTGGACGCACTTGCGTTGTTTGCGGAGTCCGAAAACATTGGCCTCACTGTTGTCGGTCCCGAAGACCCGTTGTCCCGCGGCATTGTTGATGTATTCGAGCAGCGCGGACTGAAAATATTCGGTCCATCAAAAGCCGCCGCGGAGTTGGAGGCGAGCAAGGCATTCGCCAAACAGATCATGGCGAAGTACGGCATTCCGACATCGCGCTACGCCAGTTTCACGGATGTTGACGACGCCATCGGCTACGTGAAGCAACAGGGCGCGCCGATTGTAATCAAAGCCGATGGCCTTGCCGCGGGCAAGGGCGTGACGGTCGCGCAAACGGTTGAAGAAGCAATAGCCGCGATTCGCGCAATGATGTCCGACAAGGTATTCGGTGACGCAGGCAACACCATCGTGATCGAAGAGTGCCTGATCGGCGAGGAAGCATCCATCCTCGCGTTCTGCGATGGCCGCACCGTCGTGCCAATGATTCCGAGCCAGGATCACAAGTCGGCAAACGATGGCGACACAGGCCCAAACACCGGAGGCATGGGAGCGTACGCGCCAGCGCCGGTCGTTCCCGCAGGCTTGCTCAGTGAAATCGCAAGGACTGTGCTCCAACCCTGTATTGACGGCATGGCCTCGGAAGACGCGCCATACCGGGGCGTGCTGTATGCCGGCTTGATGATTACCGCGCAAGGGCCAAAAGTGATCGAGTTCAATTGCCGCTTTGGGGACCCTGAAACGCAGGTGGTCTTGCCGCTGCTCGAATCCGATATCGTGCCGATCCTTTTGGCGTGCTGCGCGGGCACACTCGGCTCCGCCGCAATCAAGTGGTCCGAGAATACCTGCGTCAGCGTCGTCATGGCATCGGGCGGGTATCCCGGTCCGTTCGAGAAAGGCTTTCCCATCACCGGCATCGCCACCGCGGAAGAGCACGAATCCGTCAAAGTGTTTCACGCAAGCACAAAACAGAGCGGAGGACAGGTGCTCACCAACGGTGGGAGAGTGCTGAATGTTACGGCGGTCGGGGGGGATATTCGCGGAGCAATCGTCAGCGCCTACGGCGCGGTTTCACACGTTCACTTCAAGAACGCGCACTACCGGAGCGACATCGGCAAGAAGGCGTTTCAGGGAGGGCGCGCGTCCCCGCGCGCTTGATTCTATTTGCATGATTCCGCCGTCCCCGGCGCGCCCCTGATTGCGGCCCACCCGGTGCGCGAGGACGCGCGCCCTCCCGTCAAATCATTTCTTCACCCGGTTTATACTCACTTTGCAAATTCGCGCGGATGTCGGCTTCATCGAGCCACACCGGTTTGAGTTCGCGTTTGCAGAACAGCGGCGCCTGGTCTGCGTAGTGTTTTGAATTGGTGCGGACGCTCGCGCTGCCGTATTGATGAATGCTTTGCGAACGCACTTTGCCATCCTTGTCCCACGTCGCGAGAAGCACGTAGCAATCGCCGGCCCGGCCGTAGATTTCACCATTCTCAAGCCCATCTACTTTTCCATCTACAACGCGCGAACCATATACAGCATGGAGAATATCGGGCCCGCCACCGAGGCCCATGTCAATGTCGCCGCGCCGAAGCCGATTGACTTCGCTCCACGGCACATCGATTTTTCCATGCGCCAGTTTCAGCGCGATGGACGTGTTTTTGATCAACTCGAATGTTTTCGCGATGTCTTCCGCGCGCGGATCATTATCCGATCCCGGCCCAATCGTCAACACGCAAATCGCGGCGGAAGTATTCTCCGGATTCACCTTCAGGTCCCATTTCTTCCAAACCTCGAGCGCCTCCTTGATAATGGGGTCATCCGGCAATTCAGCTTCCGCGATTCGCTTCCAGCCCTTGGCGATTTCCGAATCCGCTGAATAGGCCATGTCGTACTTGTATTCGATAAATTCGTGTTCAGTGATCGACGTGTCCGCGCTCAACAATTCCATCGCGCGCAACCCGCGGTTGGTCATGTGGGTTTCGATGCCCATGCTCTTCGCGAATTCCGATTCAAGTGGGTTCTCGCCATCCGCTGTCGCCTTAAACGGCGTGCTGTTGCAATTCAGCACGAACCCGCTTTCGGGATTCAGCACCTGCGGGTTTTCTTCCACCGTATAGAATTCGGTCCACAAGGTTTCCGAAGTATCACCCGGCAGGTACTGTTTCCAATCGTATCCCTCCGCGCGCTTCGGCAGTTTCGCATTGTAGAGATAATAGATGTTGCCCTCGCGGTCCGCGTAGCCGCAATTGAGCGATGCTACCGATTGCATGGCCATCGCGTTCTTCCATTCCGCGAAGTTTTTCGCCTTCCCCATTCGATACCATTGTTCCGCTTGACGGATGTCGCCCATGTTTGCGTAACGAATGGCGTAGGTCCCGTGATCCTGTTTTAGGGTCGGCCCATAGACCGACCAATAGACGGGGCGCTTGACAGTCCACGAGATTGGCCCAAGAATCTTTACCTTAATTTTCGCAGTCCGTTCTTCAAGGTCTTTCCATTGGCCGTCAAACTTGTACTGGTTCGGATTCTCGGGATTAATGTCGAGCACATAAACGTCAATGAGGTCCGGTTTGTTTACCGTATGCGCCCAGCCGAGGTCGCGGTTGTGGCCATGTAGAATGAGCGGCGCGCCGGGAAAAGTGCCGCCCACGATGTCCCAACCCTGTTCGCTGTGCAGGTGGGCTTCATACCACGCAACGGGGCCTTCCCACGGCTGATGCGAATTGATGTTTAGAAACGTGCTTCCATCCGCCGATCGTTTTGGGCTCACGGCAAACGTGTTCGATCCGATCTCGAGCTCGCTGTACAGAAAATCCGCGGTCGCCTGCGCGGGATTCTTTTCCGACACACTGCGTTTACGCTCTGGCCCGAACAACTCTTGCACCGCGTTGTCCAATCCGTAGAAAAAAGGCCCTTTGAAGACGAAGCCGGCGACAACGTCCTTGCCGGTAAACGGCAGCAAATGACCCGGTACTTCCGACTCGTGCAATGCCGCGTAATAGTTCAAACCGTTGGCGTATGCTTCGCAAATCGCGCGGGTCTCTGGCGAAAGGTCCGTTTCATATTTCGCGTCTATGTCATCCCATACCCGCAACAGGTTCACCATGAAATCGATTGGCGCGCTGTCCTTGCCCTTGACAGACGCAAGTTGCCCGCGCGCAGCCAACAACGCGTCGATTGTGGTGGGCATGTCATCCTCCGCGTGGGCATACGCCAGGCCAAACGCGGTATCTGCGTCAGTTTTTCCGTAGATATGCGGCACGCCCCAGGTGTCGCGCAAAATTTTTACGCTGTATTTCGCGCCCAGACCACGAAACTCCGCGACGGATGGCCCACTCGCCGAAGAGAACAGAAAGAAGCCGCCCAGCAGCACGACGAGAATGACGAAAATTCCAATCAACTTGCGCATTTGCACTGACTCCCTCTTGACCGAGTTCACCCGCAGGATCGCCAGCATGCCGCAGAGAGGCGGAAAACACAAGGCGAAATCCGCTGAGTTGTCAGAAGTTGATGGAACTTACCAGCTATTTTGTAGATAAACTGCATAGCGCCCCAATGGATTGTGTGATTATGGCTTGATCACCGGGGATGCCTGCGGTACTCTAACTGCCAGCTTTTCCATGAAATCGAGAATACGAGACGCAGTACAAACGATGTCGCACATTCCAGGCAAACGGCTCGAATTCGAGCGCGATGTTTTCGCAAACCACATGCCAACCTACGTTCGGCGCGCGCAGCCGCGTACCGGAGCAAAAGTGCTCCGCATCTCCGCGGCCATTGTCCTTGTCGCCGGCGTCGTTGCGATCAGTGCCGCATTCGCTTCCGGCGCGGGCTTTCTCGGCGGTGAGAAGCGGTCGATCGAACGGATGTCCGAATCATTTATCGCTGGCTTGGCGAAGGGCGATGGCTCGGGTGCTTTGGAAGCCTGTGCCGAGAGCGCTCGCGGCGCGCGGCTCGTGCAGGCGGAGGAACGGGAAGTCTTTGGGCTGGCCTCGACGGACACGACGGGCAACGCGAAAGACCAACTCACCGCGTTGCGCGCGTTGCGGGCCGAAATGGAACGCATCGGCGTGCATTGGGAAGACGTCAGGCTGCTTGCATTTGGAGGCGTGCGCGCGCGCATCGAATCAGAGGGCATGAAAGATGCCCTTACCGTCTTGACAGGGAATGTCTATTTTGTGTCCGCGCAACGAATCTTCGCGATTGAAGTGAGCGCGTGGCGCTGCGGCCCGGAACACGTCATTGTTGATGTCTGGAAGGGCGAGGCCGTCGAGAGTGGAGTGGAAGGCCTTGCAAGACATGCCGAACAGGAATTCGCGAGCATGCAAAGCCAAGCCGGCCCTGCTCAGCCCGTGGACGTATCGCATACGAAGCAGGTTTATGTGCGGTTTTAGTCTGTCGCGCCGTTGCCGGCAGATTCGGGGTAGTTAGATCGCGTGGACGAAGTGGACAAAAGAAAACGCGCCCTGCGAAACCGCCGGGCGCTTAGGAAAAGACGTACCGCGTTTTAGAACTACAATCCCGCCTTCGTCCTCAAAGCGTCAGCCTGGTCCGTCAACTCCCATTTGAAGCCCTGGTTTTCGCGGCCGAAGTGACCGTAGGCGACAGTCTTGCGGTAGATGGGTTTTTTCAGATCGAGCAATTTGATAATGTTCGCGGGCCGGCAATCGAAGTGGTCCATTAATATCTTACTGATTTTTTCTTCATCTATTTTGGAAGTGCCGAAGGTTTGCACATTGATCGACACCGGCTTTGCGACACCGATGGCATAGGCCAACTGCACTTCGCAACGATCTGCGAGACCACCCGCAACAACGTTCTTCGCGATATAGCGCGCCATGTACGCGGCCGAACGGTCCACCTTCGACGGGTCCTTGCCGCTGAACGCGCCACCGCCGTGGCGTCCCATTCCGCCGTAGGTATCAACAATAATCTTGCGCCCCGTGAGGCCGCTGTCGCCGACAGGTCCGCCGACAACGAAGCGTCCGGTTGGATTGATGTGATACTTGATCGAGCCATTTACCATGTTCTTCGGAATCGTGGGCTCGATGCAGCGTTTAATGATCTCGCGCTGAAGTTCTTCCAACGCCACGCTCGGTGAGTGCTGGTTTGAAATCACGACGGTGTCCACGCGGACCGGTTTATTGTCCACGTATTCGACAGTCACCTGCGATTTGCCATCGGGTTGAAGCCACTTGAGTTCGCCGCTGTGGCGAAGCGCCGAGAGGCACTGGCCGAGTTTGTGCGCAAGCGAGATCGGGAGCGGCATCAGTTCCGGCGTTTCGTTCGTTGCGTAGCCAAACATCATGCCCTGATCGCCCGCGCCCTGTTCGTGATCGTCCGTTGCCGTAACGCCCTGCGAAATGTCCGGGGACTGTTTGTCCAGGTTGACGATAATGCCGCACGAGGCGCCGTCATAGCCGGAATCGCCGCCCGTGTACCCGATATCCGTGATGGCCTTTCGCGCAACGGCGGGTATATCGACGACGGCGCTGGACGTAATCTCACCCGCGACGACGCAAATGCCCGTGTTTACCAATGTTTCGCATGCAACGCGGCTGTTGGGGTCCTGCTCGAGCATCGCGTCAAGCACGGCGTCGGAAACGGCGTCGGCAACTTTATCAGGATGGCCTTCGGTGACCGATTCGGATGTGAACAATATGCTGCGGCCCATGAGAAATGTGCGCTCCTGTCGAGTTTTGCGTTATTCGCTTGCTTTGCCCATTTGCCCAACAAGGACGCCCGTGTCGAGACGGAACCCGGGGCCCATGGTGCTGCTGATGGTGCAAGATTTCAGATAGGCGCCTTTGCACGCGGACGGCCGGGCCTTGACGACCGCGCTGATCACGACTGCGGCATTCTCTTCGATCTGCTGCGCGGTAAATGATGCCTTGCCGACGGGCACGTGCATGTTCGCGTTTTTGTCTACGCGAAAATCAATTTTGCCTTTTTGAATTTCACGGACCGCGTCGCCGACCTTTGGAGTGACCGTGCCGGCTTTTGGGCTGGGCATGAGCCCCCGCGGACCGAGCACTCTACCGAGCTTTCCGACTTCACCCATCATGTCGGGCGCGGCGACCGCCACGTCAAAATCTGTCCAACCCCCGCTAACTTTCGCCACGAGGTCTTCCGCGCCGACTTCCATTGCGCCCGCTTCCTTTGCGGCAGCTTGCTGTTCCGCCTGTTTGCAGAACACAATGACGCGTACTTTCTTGCCGGTGCCGTGTGGAAGCGAAACGGTGCCGCGCACCATTTGCTCCGCATGGCGCGGGTCCACGCCGAGAAAAAACGCGAGCTCGACAGTTTCGTCGAATTTCGCCGTCGCGCATTCTTTCACGCCGGCAGCGGCTTCCGTAAGACTATGGTACGGTTTTTGACGGGCCTTTTGTTGAATAGCTGCAGTGCGCTTGCTCAATTGAGCCATTTCGGGAACCTCCTGTGGTCCACCGGGCCGTATGGCGGCCCTCCCACATTTTGATGGTTGCTATATGCGGCATCCCGCGCACTGGCGCGAGACGCAAAACTCAGCCGTTACTCGGAAACAGTAATACCCATGCTGCGCGCTGTTCCCGCAAGCATGCTGACAGCGGCGTCGGTCGAAGCTGCATTCAGATCGTTCTTTTTGATTTCCGCAATTTCCCGGAGTTGTGCCTTGGTGACTGCCCCGACCTTGTTTTTGTTTGGCTCACTGGAGGCCTTCGCCAATTTCGCCGCGCGCTTTATCAGCACGGGCGCGGGCGGGCTTTTGGTAATGAAGGTAAAAGAGCGGTCTTCATAGACGGTGATCACCGCGGGGATGATGAGGCCCTGCTGCTCCTTCGTGCGTTCGTTGAACTGTTTGCAGAATTCCATAATCTGCACACCGTGCTGGCCCAATGCCGGACCCACCGGCGGCGCCGGATTCGCCTGGCCCGCGGGGCACTGCAACTTTACAACGGCCTTGACGGCTTTTGGACCGCCTTTGCCTGGCTTACCCATATCTTTACTCCGTAATCCTGGATTGCCGTCGCCGGCATATCACGCGTTAAATTTTTTCCACCTGCCAGAACTCGACTTCGACGCTGGTGAGGCGTTCGAATATTTCCACCATCACTTTCAGTTTGCCGCTCTCATGATTAATTTCATCGATGTTGCCAAGGAAATTCGAGAATGGGCCGTCGATAATCTTCACTCGCTCGCCCTGCTCGAACTTCATCTTTGGCTTCGGGCGCTCACGTTCGCCGCGCTGCTCTTCGAGGATTGCCTGAATCTCGGCGTCTTCCATCGGCACCGGCGCGGTACGTGAACCGATAAACCCGCTCACGCCCGGCACGTCTTTGACCATGTGCCAAAGTTCAGCGTGTTTTTCGGGATGGACAGGCAATTGAACGAACACATAGCCCGGATATGATTTCCGCCGCGAAACTTTCTTCTCGCCCGCGCGTATTTCTGCCACTTCCTCGACCGGAACGAGCACTTGGCCAATCAAATCGCGTATCCCCGCCAACTCGGCATGGACCAGCAGGTTTTTCATCACGTTCGCTTCCTGGCCGGAATAGGCGTGCAGCGCGTACCAGCGGCGCTTGATGCCGTCGTCTACCGGTTGAGGCGGCTGTTCCGGCGTTTCCGGCTGCTCGGACTGCGCCAGATCCAACCCATCTGATCCGGTTGTTTCAGATGAGGTATCGGATGTTTCTTCTATCGGCACGTAACGGCTCCTAGCCCAGCAGCAAGATGAGCTTCATGAGGTTCATGAAAACGATGTCATACAGGCCCAACACAACTCCGGAAACCACCAATGCCCACAAAACCAACTGCGTCAAACTCTTCAATTCACCGCGCGTCGGCCAGGAGACTTTCTTCATTTCGATCTGCACTTCTTCAATGAACGTGCGAATCGATTGAATAAACCCGGGCTTTGCCGCGGCGGGTCCCGCCGGAGGTTGTTTTCCACCGCCACCCGCCTGAGCAACTATTTGTTTGGATGCCATGGGTATATCGCTACCTTCTGTTCAAAAAATGGCAGGGCTGGAGGGACTCGAACCCCCAGCCTTGGGCTTTGGAGGCCCCTGCTCTAGCCAGTTGAGCTACAGCCCTGTTGATCCACATCATCATATCTATTTGTCAGGCCTTGGTTTGGACCACCGGCGCCAGCCCCGGAGTTTCGCACTTTCCGCGCAAACGCCGTGTTCAACCACAGACTTTCTAGTATTGTCTTTTTACGGAGTCGAAGTCAACCCGCCCGTCCCGGTTACTGAAGTATCTTCGTGAC